>JBKGYS010000164.1:0-4842 GCA_046545955.1 Spirochaetales bacterium
CGGCGGCCCGGGCTATCCTCGGAGGTGCTATGGCACTTGAAATAACGCTCGTAGTCGCCGGTGCCGCGGCGCTACTCCTCGCCCTGGTCGGGTGCGTAGTTCCGATTCTTCCCGGCCCTCTCGTTGCACTCGCCGGTCTGCTTCTTCTCCTTTTCGCCGGCGGGACGGAGCTACTCCCGATCTGGCTTATTATTGGCGCTTCGCTGCTTGCGATCGCTGGTACGGTATCCGATCAGATCCTCCCGGCCGCAGCATCGAACCGCGCCGGCGCCGGTAGACCCGGTGTCGTTGGAAGCATTATCGGAATGCTTGCCGGGATGATTTTTTTTCCACCGTTCGGACTGATAGTCGGTGCGTTCGCAGGTGCGCTGCTCGGTGAAGTACTGTTTCACCGCGACAACGCGCACCCTTTTCGAAGTGCCTTCGCGGTACTTCGCGGCACGCTGCTTGCCACCCTCGCAAAACTCGTTGTAACAGGCGTTATCGCGATCGCTTTTGTCGAGCGCGCGACGCAGTTGCTCGCATCATGATCTCGTTCACCGCGCTCGAAGCAGAACACGTCGAGCCCGCATCCGTCGAATCGATTGCCGTATACGTTCACATTCCCTTTTGCCGGACGCGCTGTCACTACTGCGCCTTTTATCTTGAAACCGGCTTTTCCCCGCGCGTGCTCGAAGAGACCCTCCTTGGAATCACAAAGGAGGCCGAAAGGTGGCACGAACTCCAAGGCTTCCCCCGAATCAATTCGCTGTATATCGGAGGCGGAACTCCGAGTGTGATTCCCCCCGAAACCATGGCCCGGTTTCTTTCCGACCTTTCGGCCGCTCTGCGACTTCCCGAAGATTCCCCGCCGCGAGAGTGGACTGTCGAGGTTAACCCGGAATCTGTGGGTGCGAACCTTATCGAGGCACTCGAGGAGGCGGGTGTCGACAGGATAAGCCTTGGAGTTCAATCGCTCAGGGACCGCGAACTATCCGTGCTTGGCAGACGCAGTGACGCCGGGTGCGCGCGTTCGGCTCTGGACACGCTCACCCGGCTTTGGCACGGCCGCCTCAGTATCGATCTTATTGTCGGAATACCGGGACAGACGCATCGCGATCTTGAGGAGCAGATCGATGAGATCGCTCGATTCGGTATTGGTCATGTTTCCTGCTACGGGCTTACCGTAGAGCCCGGCACCGCGCTCGAACAGAGCGTGCGCGCGGGGCGGGTGGTCATGCCCGACCGTGATACCCACGAGCGCTTGTGGACTCACGCTCGAAACGCCCTTGCAAGACACGGATTATCATCCTACGAAGTCTCCAATTTCGCGAAACCGGGGCAGGAGTCCGTACACAACGCCGCGTACTGGCACCTGCGACCGTATCTCGGGCTGGGCCCGGGGGCGGTATCAACCATTCCGGTGTTTGCCGCCTCGGATGGAAGCGAGCATCTGCTGCGACTGACCGGCGGCAGCATTTTCTCCTACCAGCAGATCCATCGCGGAACGCTCGACCACGAAAGCGAGCTCCTCTCCAACCGAGACGTACTGTTCGAACACTTCATGAACGGGCTGCGGACCCGCTACGGGGTGTCGATCGGCGCCCTCCGACGGCGCTTTGACGTCGACACGAATGACCTGCTTCGCTATCTTGAGCGGAGTTGGAGCGGTTTTTACGCTGTCGATCGGCGGGTTAACCCCGCAGACCGTTTGCGGTTGAAAAGCCGGCAACGCGACATTGTGGATGCGTGGTTACCCGAATTGCTCGAGCTGTTGGAAGCGCGATTCGCACCCGGCGAGCCGGCGTTCCGTCAGGGTGGCGCGACCGCGCCGATGCGGGTTTCACCGAGAGGAACAGAAGCGTGAATATTTCGCCGAGCCAATTGGAAACACACGGATACTATCTTTATGCCCGCTTCGAGTTCGAGGAACTTGTAGACCTTATTTCGCGAGAGTTGCGTCGTCGCACCCCCCACATGATCCTCTACTGGGTGGTGCTTGTGATTCTTGCCCTCGGCGCCCTCGCTGCGTCCATCGTCGTCGCGGGAGAACGGACGTGGATTCCATTCGCCGGCACACTCGTCGCGATAGCAGGTATGATCCCGGTAATT
This sequence comes from Spirochaetales bacterium, assembly GCA_046545955.1. Lineage (GTDB taxonomy): Bacteria > Spirochaetota > Spirochaetia > DSM-27196 > SKKC01 > SLAN01. The sequence goes on from JBKGYS010000164.1 coordinate 2,092, forward strand.
CCGATCCACGAACTGCTGCATGCCCTCGCATTTCGCCTCAGGGGCGCAAGGCGAATACGATTCGGCGCACGATTTCGATACCTTATGTTCTACGCGATAGCCAGTGACTTCATAGCCGACTACCGGGAGATGCTGTTTATCCTGTATCTACCGGCTGCAGCTGTATCCGCTGCGCTTCTCATCGGAACACTCGTACTCGGTGGCGGTATGCTTTCGGGAGCCTCGGCGACTATAGCGGACATCGAGGCTCTCTCGGGCGACGCGACGCTTGTTCGACTGATAGGATCTGCCCTTCCCTGGCTCGCGCTCATTCATTGGAGCGCCTGCGCCGGGGATGCGGCGCTCGCGAGCTACATGTGGCGACACAGAAATCTCGATATTGTCACCGGAGACGAAGGCGAAAAGCTGGTAACAAGCTTCTACGTGCGTACACCCGTCGGTACGGCTCGCCGCGTGCTGCGCTAGCCGGGAGGCGCGTCCTATGAAACTGTATCGTGCGGCTCGTAGTCTTGTTGTCCTCGGGGTCGCTTTCGCGTCGCTATCGGCGATTCTTATTCGCATCTCCGATGCTCCACCGGTGGTCATAGCCTTTTACCGAATGCTTTTCACAAGCGCTATGCTCACACCGCTTTTCGCGGCGTCGAGAAGGCCTCGCCACTCCCGACGCCGAGCGGCGATTTCCGAGCGCAACGCCAAGGTAACCACCCACCATAGCTCGCCTACCCGCGAGGGCTCGAGGCCGCATCGGCAGGACTCGGTTATGCGCGACGCGGGGGGGCGACCGCTGACCCGGCGCGATGTTTTCCTGCTCGTGGCAAGCGGCGCCTTCCTCGCGATACACTTCGCGAGCTGGAACGCGAGCCTGTCTTATACCACGGTCGCGAGTTCGGTCGTTCTGGTTACCCTGCACCCAATGTTTGTCGCGCTCGGTAGCGTCGCGTTTCTCGGTGAGCGCGTTCCCGGGAAGGCGTTCGGCTATATTTCCCTCGCGATCGTCGGAAGCGCGCTGTTAAGCTACGGCGATTTCGCCCTTGGTCCGGAAGCGCTGCTTGGAAACATGCTCGCGGTCATCGGGGCGATAGCGGTAGCCGGTTATATGCTCATCGGGCGCTTTCTGCGACGAAGCATCGAGGCGAAAGTCTACAATATCACCGTCTACTCGGTCGCAGCGGTTATTCTCTTTGCTATCGCGATCGCCCGCGGCGATGCTTTGAGCCCCTACCCGCTACACGAGTTTCTCATTTTCGCGGCGCTGGCATTTTTCTGTACGATCCTTGGTCATAGTATTTTTAACTGGGCGCTCAAATACGTTTCAGCGAGCTCGGTGAGCACCTCCATTCTGCTGGAACCCATATTCGCGTCTCTCATGGCGCTTTTTCTGTTCGCCGAAGTGCCGGGACCGATGGCGATCGGCGGAGGAGCGATCGTCGTTGTGTCGCTGTATATGGTTCTTCAAGCCGAGCGAACACAGGAGCAGCGAAAGTAGGCCGCAAACGGTAATTGCTGTTCACCACTCTGGTGTTTTCCGTAAGCGTGCATTATAAGGAGCGGATCGTTGCATTGGCAGCGAAATCGGCACAGCGTGTTACCGAACGCGTACGTTTCGCGTGGGCAAGGTCTTAGGCATCTTTTAACACCAGAGTGGTGAACAGTAAGCAAATCGTACCGCCTCCTCGCGCGGCCTCACCCCCGCCGGCCGGAGCAGCGCCTCCCCGCGCGGCCTCAACCCCCGCCGGCCGGAGCAGCGCCTCCTCGCGCGGCCTCACCCCCGCCGGCCGGAGCCTCTTGTAAACCAGGCGACGAGCAGTTGGCCTATTCGGTATCACCGAGGTTCTGCATGCTCGCAAGCCGAGCGTATATTCCGTGGTTGCTTCGACTGAGTTCCCGGTGCGTACCCTGCTCGACAATGCGGCCACCGTCGAGGACGAGAATTCTGTCCGCCTCCTGCACCGTGGCAAGGCGGTGCGCGATGACCAGAGATGTTCGTCCGGCCATGAGCCGGGAAAGCGCCTCGTGTACCGTCTGTTCGCTTTCGGCGTCGAGCGAGCTCGTCGCCTCGTCGAGAATGAGCACATCCGGGTTTCGAAGCATAGCTCGGGCAATCGCAACCCGCTGCCGCTGCCCGCCGGACAGCTGAACCCCGCGCTCCCCGACAACCGTAGCGAGCCCATCAGGAAAGCGCTCGGCAAACTCGAGGACGAACGCGTCACGGGCAACCCCATACACCGTCTCGTCGTCGGCGCGAGGACGTCCGTAGCGAATATTCTCGGCAATGCTTCCCCCGAAAAGCGTCACCTCCTGTGGCACCACGGCGAAGCGACTCCGCCAGGATCGTATATCGACTTCGCGGATATCACGCGTGTCGGCGAGAATTCGCCCCTGAAGCGGGTCGTAAAAGCGAAGCAGTAAACGGACGACCGACGATTTCCCCGACCCGCTCGGCCCGACCAGTGCGACATGCTCCCGCTTATCGAGCGAAAAAGAGATTTGCTCGAGGACCGAAACATCCGGCCGACTCGGATAGGCGAAGTCCACCCTGTCAAAGGCAATACTGTCGACAGGCGAAGCGAACCCCTCCCACGGACGCCGGGCCACCGGCCGGACCGCAGTCCCGGCGAGGGCGCCACCGCCGCTGTACCGGGCGAAGATGCCGTTCCGGCCCGCGCCCTTGTCCGGGCCCGCGCCCTTGTCCGGGGCCGCACCGGTATCCAAGGCGCCGCCGGCCGGGTCGGCAGCGGCCGGGTACAGGCC
>JBKGYS010000165.1:0-4829 GCA_046545955.1 Spirochaetales bacterium
CGGGGTGATTGCCGGGTAGTACCGAAAAAACACACCACGGTGGTGGACAGTAAGCATTTGTTGCAGAAACTCGATACCATCCCTACACTCAGAGTGTGGACACACGACAACCAGAAGGTTCGAGCCATGAGACCGGGCCCGCTCCGCGAGGCCGAAAAATCGCGGTATTTGCAAGCAGTTTTCTCGACACGCCGGTGGCTCGCTCCGCTGATAGCGGCAAGGCGCGCGCGTTGCTCGAGGCGGCCGCTGAGCGAGGCAGCTGCGAGGTGGAATACCGATGCGAGCGCGACCCGCGGCACCGGCTTGAACCCGAGGAGCTGGACGGTGTGGTCGCGGTTATCGCCGACCTCGAACGCTACGACCGCGAGCTCTTTGAAACCGTTGGAAAGGCTTACGGGGGGTCGCTTGAGATCATTTCGCGCTACGGGACCGGCGTATCAAACATCGACCTGAACGCAGCCGGCGAGGCGGGGGTAGTCGTCACGAACGCACCCGGAGCCAACGCCGCGCCGACCGCCGAATGGACTCTCGCGACAATGCTCGCGGTTGCCGGCGGCAGAGTTCTCAATCATTCCCGCGCCGCCCGCGGTTTGGCGAAGACCTCCTGTCCGCGGCTCGACCTGCGCGGCCGGACCCTCGGGATCATCGGAACGGGCAACGTTGCCCGTCAACTTGTCGACATTGCGAAAGGGTTGCGAATGAACCTTATCGCCTATACACCGCATCCGGATACTGACTGGGCGGCCGCGCACGGTGTTCACTACGCGGAATTCGAGACTGTGCTCGAACGATCGGACGTCCTCACGCTTCACGCCTCGGCCGATGAACTCCTGATCGGAGAACCGGAGATCGCGCGGATGAAGCGCACCGCCATTCTTGTGAACTGCGCCCGCGAGCACCTCGTTGACACCGAAGCGGTATACCGCGCTGTCTGCGACGACCGCCTCTGGGGTTATGGCCTCGACGAGGTCTGGACTCGTGACGACCTGCCGCTTAGCCCGCAGCTTAACATCGTTGTTAGTCCCCACATTGGCTCGGATTCCGATTACGGGAAGGAGCAAATGCAGCTCGTATCGGCGAAGAATATTGTTCTCTGGATCGATGGCGAGCCGCCGGCGCATCCGGTTAATCCGGTAGCCGAGGAGAGGCGACATAGCCGTTCCGGCGGCTCGCCGCTGAGGGGATAAAAGCCGGGGATCGGCACGATTTCGCTTCCCAAAACAGTCTTTCTGCCTACATACTCTGCCTCGATGGAACTGAAGAAGTCACTGACTACGGCAGGGGTATTCAGCCTCGGCGCAGGAGCAATGGTTAGCTCGGGGCTGTTTATACTGCCCGCTATCGCGTTCGGCGTCGCCGGAAAGTGGGTTATCGCTTCCTACGCGCTGGCAGGGCTGTGTATGCTCCCCGCTCTGTTTACAAAGCTCGAGCTTACCTCGGCGATGCCGAAGGCGGGAGGCGCCTTTTTCTATTTGACCCGAATCTTCGGGGCGGCGGTCGGAACGATCTCAGGATTGGCAGACTGGTTTTCGATCGCGTTGAAGAGCGCTTTCGCGCTTATCGGTATCGGCGTATTCGGCTCGCTGCTTTTCCCGGAGTTCGGTCAGCTCGAGTTTCGTCTCATAGCGATTGCCGCAACGCTCGTATTTACCGGAATCAATATGGTTTCGGTGGAGGGAACCAGTCGTTTTCAGGTTCTCATGGTGGCATTCCTTTTCGCCGTTCTCACGTTCTATGTCCTCGCCGGGTACCGTGAAATGGATTTTGGGAATTTCTCCGAAGGACAGGATTTTGACCTCGTGCGAGTTATTAGCACAACGGGAATGGTGTTTATCTCGTTTGGTGGAATTACCAAGATCGCCGCCGCGGTGGAGGAGGTCCAGGACGCGCGCAAAATGCTTGTTCCGGGAATACTTTCTGCGTTTCTTGTGGTGCAGGCGTTTTATCTATTAGTGGTGTTCGTGACTATCGGCGCTATGGAGCCGTCGACGTTGCGCGAGAGTGTAAGCCCACTGACCGATGCGGTTTCCGGGTTCTTTAATGCCGGTGGCATGCGCCAGATCGCTGTCGTGCTTGTGGCTTCCGCGGGTATGCTATCGTTTTTCACGACCGCAAATGCCGGCATTCTCAGTGCGTCGAGAGCGCCGATGGCTATGAGCAAAGACGGACTGCTGCCGCCCGTTTTCGGGCGGATTTCCGCAAATGGGGCGCCGGTACCCGCCATTATTGCGACGAGCACGTTTATCATAGTGATCCTCGTCGGTCTGGATATCGAAGGACTCGCGAAGGTTGCGTCACTATTTCTGTTGCTCGTGTTCTTTCTCGAGAGTCTCGGCCTTATAGTCGTCCGTCTCTCGCGTGTAGCGAACTACCAGCCTTTTTTTCGTGCTCCGTTATTCCCATTTCTACAAATCGCCGGGTTGATCATTTACGGAACGCTTATCGTTTCGCTTGGAATCCAGCCGATCGCCATCGGCTCAGGATTCGTTGTCTTAGGACTTGGATGGTATTTTTTCTATGGGCGTCGTGGGTGGTCGAAGGTTTCTGCGTTTCTGTCGATGGTGCGTCGGCTTTCGGGTCCCGAGCTCGGCAGTGACGAAGTCGAGCTCGAGGACGAGCTTCTTGCGGTACTGCTCGAACGGGACTCCATTCAGCCTGACCGCTTCGACAAAATAGTCCGCGAAGCGGTTTTCATAGACTACGATCATACCGTGGATCAGGACCAACTTTTTGAAGATATCGCTGGAGTTTTCGCCGAGCGTTACAATCAGCGCTCCGACGCAATTAAGCGCAAATTTCTCGAGCGAGAGGAGACCACCTCCACACTCCTTTCCCCCGGGGTGGCGGTGCCGCACGCGATTCCTCACATTGTAATACCCGGCGAATCAATTTTCGATATTGTGCTTGTACGAAACAAGTTCGGGATCCGATGGCACGATGGCAGTGTCGTCTATACCGCATTCTGCCTTATCGGCAGCCAGGACCAGCGCAATCTTCACCTGCGCGGGCTCATGGCAATTGCACAGATGCTGCAGGACAACGAGTTTCGTGAAAAATGGCACCAGGCGGCTAATGAACGCGAACTGCGCTCGGCGGTGCTCCTCGCCCGCCGTCATCGCTATACAGCAGATTACGATCCGACGGCGGAAGCGCAGCAGGAGCCGGAGGAGTCTTCAAAGCTTCAACCCAGCGAACGCGAGGCCCCTGGCGCTCAGGCGGGCTCGGAACGCGCTGAACCGGAGGATCTGCCGCGCTACGCCGTCGAAGAGGGCGAAGGCGAGAAAGACGAAAGCGACGCATCCGACGACGTTGGTCGAAAGGATGACAGCGAGCAGAACCGCGGCCGGCGGGGCGAGGGGTAACACCCGCCTGCCGATCTTGACGGGCGTTAGAACTTTAACGGGGCGCCGAAGGCAATAAGCATGACGCAGTAACACCCGCCTGCCGATCTTGACGGGCGTTAGAACGGCATCCACCGGGTAGTTCGCACCACCGGCCGTAGTCTACACCTCGCGGTATGTAAGCTTCCTCCAGACAAGTTCCGCCGGTCCGTATCGGAAGTGGCGCACGTAGTATGTACTTACTATCATCTGTAGCGCGTAGATTCCGACCGTAAGAAGCAGTCCGGCCGCCGGACCAATGGAACCGAGTAGCCCGAAGCCGTAGCCGTAGAACAGTGTCGTGCAGACGACCGACTGGAGCAAATAGTTACTTAACGCGGTTCGCCCGACCGCAGCGACCGGCGCCAATACGCGGCGCACGCCTTCGCGGCGGCTTGCGAGCACAATTCCGGCGACGTATGCCAGGCACAGCGCAGGGCCGGCGACGTATACGAGCGCTCCGTGAAGGACTCCCGCCCATCCAAGATCGATGCTGCTGCCGACAAACCCGGTATAGGTAAAAAGCGCGCTGGTCGGAACACCAACGATAAGCCCCCAGCGCAGAACAGACTTCCAGCTATTCACATGAGCATCTGGTTCGGTGAGCATTCCCCGTTTCCCGAATTGCAGGCCGGTCAGGAACATCGCAAAGATAAGAAAAAGACTCGACGCCAGAAATCCACCGAAGAACTCCAGAACAAAGTCGGTTGTACGCTGCATCGTAACCTCTGCGAAGCTTCCCGATTTATACACTTCGAAGGCCCGATCGTACATCGCGGTGAACATTTCGCGCTGGCCGCCGAGCGCAGCCTCCATTTCCGCCGCGCCCTCCGGGCTCATCCTCGCAAGCGCTCCGAGACCTCCGGAAACGAGCAGGAAGAGGATCGGAACCGTTAGCGATGCGACAGCCCACGTCGTGAGCGAACGCGCGTCTTTGTTCCGAAAGAGCAACAGAAGGAATCCCACCAGCGCAAAATAGACCAGTACGTCGTGTACCCAGAAAAAGAGCGTGTGCACGAGCCCAATGCCGAGGAGTACCAGAAGGCGTCGCACGAACAGGGGGCGAACCTTCTGCTGCCTGGCCTCGGCTCGCTGGATAAGCATAAAAAAACCGAAGCCGAACAGGAGCGAAAACATCGTAATAAAATTGCTTTCGGCGAAAAACCAGATAACCGCTTGCGCGATTGCGTTGCCGGTACCGCTCCAGAGTTCCATATCCGCAAGCTCGTAGTAGAACGGCCACGCGAAATACATCATATTTACCACAAGAATTCCGAAAATAGCGACGCCCCGAAGCGCGTCCACGTGGAAAAGCCGCTCACTCGGTTGAGTCGGACGCATTACCTGGTTACTCATTGCTACCTCCGTGACATTATAGCCGGTAATATCGCCGGCGGACGCAGTTCACTATCGAACGGACTTCACTATCGAATGGACTTCACTATCGAA
>JBKGYS010000166.1:0-4807 GCA_046545955.1 Spirochaetales bacterium
GCATTATAAAGAAAGAATCGTTGCATTGGCGGCGAAACCGGAACATTGCGATACCGGAAGCGTAAGTTTCGCGTGGGCCGCCTCTTAGGCGGCTTTTAACACCATAGTGGTGAACAGTAAGCGACGACCGGCCAGGAGCCCGGTGCGCGCAGGCGGACGAAGAAACAGCGCCTCATCGATCTCCGGGGCCGTCCGCCCGCATGGTGCCGCCGATATCGTCGACAAGTATGAACGAGCCGAGCTGATCGGCTTCGGAGGCGATGTAGCGGATGTTCGCCGTACCATCCTCCGGGATCACGTCGCCCCCTGACAGGTTCGCCCCGAGGTCCTGGGTATCGATGCGTTCGAGGTACACGTAGTACACATCGGTGCCCATCGACGCGGAAACCGAAGAGGATTCCATTTCCGGTGCTTCGGAATCGCTCGAATCATCGGACGTTATTGTCGCGGTATTGCTTTCAGCGTCGGACTCCGCCCGCACCGCGTCCACCCGGTAGACGGTGTCTTCGCTGTCTACGGCCATGAGCTCATAGAGACTTTCGCTGTATGAGCTTTCAAGACCCGCGGACACCGTTTCCTCTGGGTCGAGGTCCCCGTACACCGAAAGTAGATCGCCTCCGAAGAGTCTTTTGCCCGCCTGTCGGACGAAGAGGTGTTCGATCGCGTTTTCGGTGTCGTTTGTTATGCGAAGGGTCAGGTTCGGTTCTCCGGCTCCGGTCTGGGCGAGCGCGAGAGCGAAGCACGCGGTGAGACTCAGTAGCCATCGTAAACCCCGGCTCCGCACAATCGGCGATAGGCCGGTGGCCCTTCTGGTCGTATTGGCTGTCATTCGGCTTCTCCTGCTGTCTACTATGATGTGGAGCATTCGGTGGGCCACGATAAGCGAAAAGGAAACCGTGCACGCCGCCTTACTGCGCGGGCAGAAGGCGACGCACCTTATAGATTGTTACCGCGAATTCGGCTCATTCGCCGCTTTCGGTTTTATCCTGCTTCACGATTTCTTCGCCGTTTTCGGTGTTCTGCTTAATAAACAGAACGGCCTTGCGAACACCGAAGATAATCTGCGGATAGAATATAACGCCTACAGCGACGCCGAGTATGAATCCCCAAATCATCGTTTATCCTTCCTTGGAGTCGGAATCACTGCGCGAGCTTCCGCCGCTCTTGCCGCCGTTGCCCGACTTGCCTGATCCGCTGCTCTTCTTCGAGCCGGAATCCGACTCTTTCGTAATGTTTATTTTGACGCCTTCCTTTTCCTGCACGACGTCGTGGGGCGGAACGGTAACACGCAGGATGCCGTTGTGAAAGACGGCCTTGGCATTTTTCTGGTTGTACTTGTCGGCCGGAACGTAGTACTTCTGGGCGTTGACGTCCTTCAGCTTCAGCCGACGTTTGAAATATCGTACTTCCCCTTCCGGCTTAAGGCCTTCGGAAACAGAGGCAGAAAAGAACATGTGGTCTCCGCGGAACTCGACGGTTATGTCTTCCTCCCTGAAACCAGCGAGCGCGAATTCGAATACCATTGTCTTGTCTTCGGTGATGTATACGTTCGCCGGTGGATAGGAGTACGCGGGATAGAAATCACGTTTCTCCCCGAAGCGCATTCCTGCGAACTTCTCGGTACCGTAATTCACCGAATCCTTGAACGCATTGGTGAAATCCTCGGCTGCGTCGAAAATCTCGTCGATAATTCGACCGACATCAATAAAATCAGGGTTCTTCATGGGAACACCTCCATGTACGATTATCAGGTCTCTGGCCCCCGGTACAGGCGGCCGCTTCCGGTCACGGGATCGTGCAACCGCGGACCGGACAGGTCTCGACTTGCTGCGAGCTCCTGCCGGCACAGTATACTGCCTGTACAGCAAATAATCGAGCGGGTACAGTAGCGCCTGAATGCGTATTCTGTATCTTGGAGAAATTGTAGGCAAGGCCGGCGTGTATTGCGTCAAATCCGCGCTCGAGGACGTGAAAGACGAGTATCGCGCCGATCTCGCTATTGCCAATGCGGACGGTGCCACCGGCGGATTCGGTGTAGGCAAGAACCATTCGGTATATCTGCATAAGCTCGGGCTGGATATGCTTACCACCGGCGAGCAGGTCTACTACAAGAAGGATATTGTCCCGCATATCGACAAGGCGCCGTATATAGTGCGCGCCGCGAACTTTCCGCCGAAGAATCCGGGGCGCGGGTATCGGATTATCACGGTCGGGGAGGCGAGAGTCGCGGTACTTAACCTGTTAGGCCTTAGTGGGTTTTCGCGCGTGCACCTTTCTAATCCGTACACTTTTCTGCCGGAGCTCGTTGAACGCATCAAGCCGGAAGCATCGGCCATAGTGCTCGATTATCACGCCACGACAACGGCCGAAAAACGGATTATGAGCGAACACGCCGACGGGCTGGTGACCGCGGTAATAGGTAGCGGCTCGCGGGCGCTTACCGCCGACGCAAAGGTCAGTAGCGCCGGCACGGCGAGTATCACCGACAGCGGTCGCACGGGAAGTCTTTCGAGTGTAGCGGGACTTGAGCCGTCGATCGAGATCGAGAAGTTCCTCACGGCGGTACCGCAGCGCAGTAGGGATGCATGGGGTGAACTCGAAATCCAGGGTGTTGTTATTGAGATTGATGTTTCGAACGGCCGCGCGGTGAGCGCCGAGCTCGTGCGCCGTTCGGTTCAGGGCCCTGACCACGAGGACCACTGAGAGCGTTACGAATACTGTCTGCCGATCGAATACCCGAATCGCGCGCAGAAGCTTTCAAGCAGCGGCTCCTTCGCCTCTTCGATACTCACGTCACGGCCGAGCTCACGGCTGAGCGAGGTCACGCCGCGGTCGGTAATCCCGCACGGGACAATCCAGTTGAAATGGGTAAGGTCAGGATTCACGTTGTATGCGAATCCGTGCATTGTCACCCGGCGTTTGACCGCGATGCCGACTGCGGTGATCTTACGCGTGCCCTCGACCCAGACACCGCGCTCGCTACTGTCGTGTTCGGCCTCGATACGGTAGTGCCTGGCGAGAAGCTCTATGAACACCTCCTCGAGCCCCCTGATAAAGCCCTTGAGCTCGCGTGCCCGCTCGTAGAGGTGCACGATGGGGTATCCGACAAGCTGCCCCGGCCCGTGATAGGTCACAAGCCCGCCTCTGGTAATACGGTGCACTTCAACTCCCTGCTTCCGAAGCTCCTCCGCGGGCAGCAGAATATCGCTGTCTGCCGCGGCTCTGCCGAGCGTAATGACCGGCGGGTGTTCCACGAGGATAAGCGTGTCGGGAATCTCCTCGGCGAGTCGGCGGGCGACGGTTCGCTCCTGGAGCGCGAGCGCGTCGCCGTATTCCATGCGTCCGGCATCAAGTATATCGAGGTTCAAGAGCTTTCCTGCAGTTCCAGAGCGGTCGCGTTTATAAAGTCGGCCATGTCGTCGAGCGATACCTGCTCGTGCAGGTAGCCCGCTTCCCAGGCGGCGCGGGGCATCCCGTATACGACGCTGCTCTTCTGGTCCTGACCGGCGGTCATGCCACCGGCTTCGTAGATCGTGCCGATTTCGCGAGCCCCGTCGCGGCCCATCCCGGTCATGATGACGGCAAGGCACTCATGGCCGAAGGCAGCGGCAACCGAGGCGAATAGCGCGTCGGCGGACGGCCGATGCCCGCTTATGAGCCCGTCCTCTCCGATTCGAATTACCGTGGCCAGGGAACGGCGCTCTACTCGCATGTGCCGGTCGCCGGGGGCTATGAAGATTCTCCCCGGAGCGAGGACGTCTCCCTCGGCAGCTTCGCGAACCTCCTGCGTGCACAGGCGGTCCAGGCTGCGGGCGAACTCCTTCGTGAAGCCGGCGGGCATGTGCTGCACCACAAGTATGGGCACGCCGACGTCGCTGCTTAACGCCGGAAGCATTCGCCGCAGGGCGTTCGGACCGCCGGTGGAAACACCGATCGCAATCGCCTTAAGCCGCCCCGGTTTTCGCTTCGGTGTGCGCGCCGGCAGCCCCCGTGCCGGCTCGCCGGTCGTTGTTCGAAGCTTCGGCGCGACGATTTCCGGTCCTCCGGTCGATGTAGCTTCCTTTCGAGCCGCTTCTTCGCGCTCGCGCTGTCCGGCGTCGCGTTGTTCTTCGCGGGGCGGAGCTTCGGGTTTTTCCCGGCCGTCGCGTCCGCTTCGCGCGGGGGCGGGTATATCGGATACTTCACCGCGCTCGCGCCGCTCACGGTAGTCGTTGCCGTACGCCCGGGCCATTCCGACGAGCTGCTCTGCTACGCTCTGTACATCCGGGCCTCCGCGGCCGGTGGGCTTGAGAATGAAATCCTCGGCGCCGAGGGAAAGCGCGTCCATAGTAATGCGGGCGCCGCGCTGAGCATGCGACGAGAGAATTATGACGGGAACCTTCACGCCGCGCTTTCGGCACTCGGTCAGAAAATCGATGCCGTTTACGTCCGGCATTTCGAGGTCGAGCACGATCACGTCCGGTTGCAAGCGGTGCAGCTTTTCGAGCGCAAAGCGGCCGTTCATAGCGGTGCCGCAAACCTCGAGATCATCAGCCTGCTGAAAGATCCTGGAAATGAGATTCCGCATGAGCGCGGAATCGTCGACGATCATGACTGAGGTTTTTGCCATTGCCTTATCCCAGTGTGTTTTTTCTATACACGCAGGCCCAGTCGGTACGCACGAACTCAAACTTCGTATTCATGCCGAACAACGACTCTGAGTGCCCGATAAACAGGTAGCTGTACGGCATCATGACGTCCCAGAAGCGCCGTACGGTCGATTTCTGCGCGGCCTCATCGAAATAAATAATAACGTTACGACAGAAAA
>JBKGYS010000167.1:0-4783 GCA_046545955.1 Spirochaetales bacterium
CACCCCCGGGCGACGCGGATACACCCCCGGCCGTGCTTCGCCTTATCGGAGCCGCCGGCAACAATCTCGATATCCGGGAAGTCGCGATTCCGCTGAACCGCCTCGTCTGCGTTACGGGTGTCTCCGGAAGCGGCAAGAGCACGCTTGTCGAGGATACGCTGTACCGCGCGCTGCTTAAGGCAAAGGGCGAGCCGGTCGAAGCTCCGTGCGCCCATACGGCGCTCGAGGGATTCGAACAGGTCGATAAGGCGGTACTCGTCGACCAGTCGAGTATCGGGAAGACCGCCCGCTCGAACCCGGCAAGTTACGTCGGCGCGTTCGACGAAATACGGAAGCGTTTTGCCGCCACGCCGATAGCGACCGAACGTGGCTACACCGCCGGTACGTTCAGCTTTAACTCCGGCAACGGCCGCTGCCCCACCTGCGGCGGAACCGGGTTCGAGCACGTGGAGATGCAGTTCTTAAGCGACGTATATCTTCGATGCCCCGACTGCGACGGAACGCGTTATCGAAGCGAAATACTCGATGTTACCGTTTCCGCTGCAGCCGACAGCGGCATGTCACCCGCGAATATGGCGGACGTGCTTTCGATGACCGTATCCGAGGCGATGTGCTTTTTCGCCGACGACGGCGCGGTGCGAAACCGCCTTCAGCCGCTTATCGACGTGGGACTCGAGTACCTTACCCTCGGTCAGCCGGTTCCCACGCTCTCCGGTGGCGAAGCGCAGCGGCTGAAACTGGCCGCTCACCTTACTCAGGCCTCCGCGGCGAAACGCGACGGTCCCGTGCTGTTTCTCTTCGACGAGCCGACCACCGGACTCCACGCGCAGGATGTCGCAACGCTCCTGTCCGCGCTCCGGACACTGCTTCACAACGGACACAGCGTCATCGTCATCGAACACAATCTCGATGTTATCTCGCATGCCGACTGGATTATCGATATTGGCCCCGACGGCGGCCGGGGTGGCGGGCGCCTTATGGCGACGGGCCGCCCCTGGGAGCTTGTCTCCCGAGGTTCCGGCCACACCGCCGATGCCCTGCGCGGTTATGTAGGAGGAAGCTCTGAGGTCGATGCTTTTCCCGGGGAGAATTCGCAACCCGTAGCGCGCGGTGCCCTCTTCGCCGCCGAAGCGCCGGCTCTCAGGTCCGGCGGGCTTGGATCTCCGATCGGGATACTCAACGCCCGCGAGCACAACCTGCAGAATATCTCAGTCGAAATTCCGCAGGGGCGTATGACCGTTCTCACCGGTGTATCCGGCAGCGGAAAGAGCACGCTTGCCTTCGATATCCTTTTTTCCGAAGGGCAGCGTCGATATCTCGAATCGCTCAACGCGTATGCGCGTCAGTTCGTCCAGCCGTCGCAGCGGCCGGAAGTCGACGCGGTGTACGGGCTTCCCCCGTCGGTGGCGATCGAACAGCGCACGAGCCGGGGGGGCTGGAAAAGTACGGTCGCCACGACGACCGAGCTGTTTCACTTTATTCGACTGCTCTTTCTGAAACTCGGCACGCAGTACTGTCCCGACTGTGATATCCCGATCGAACCAAGAACGCGCGACGCGGTACTCGCCGACGTTTTGCGCGAGTATTCGGGCGAACGCGTGACCGTCTTTGCCCCGCTGGTAGTCGCGCGCAAGGGATACTACACCGACCTTGCTGCTTGGGCGGCGAACAAAGGCTTTGACTCGCTTCGCGTTGACGGCGAGTTTCTGCCGACGGCCACGTGGCCGCGGCTGTCACGCTATAAGGAGCATACGATCGATCTTCCGGTCGCCGATGTAGACGTTCATCCAGGCAACGAGGGGCTGCTCGAGCGCGCGCTGTCCGACGCGCTCTCTCTTGGTAACAACCAACTGAAGGTAGCGCCATCGGTCGGCGTCGATCCGCCCGGCCTTGCCCCGGGCGAACGCGGCGATCGCGGCGATCGCGGCGAACGCGGCGAACGCGGCGATAAGGAGGCGATCGTCGACCGCGAGCGCCTTTTCTCGGTCGACCGCAGCTGCCCTTCCTGTGGCACGAGCTTTCCGGAACTCGATCCGCGCCTGTTTTCTTTCAATTCGAAGCACGGAGCGTGCGAGCAGTGTCACGGACAGGGCTACATCGGGGTGGCCGATGAGGACCTTGACGCGGTTCCCGGTGGAAACGATTCGGCGGCAGCCTCGCGCAGCGACGTATGTCCTTCCTGCGGCGGGAGCAGACTCAACCGGGTGGCTCGCTCGGTGTTCTTCCGGGGTATGTCGGTAGACCGCCTGGCCGAGTTGTCGGTAGACCGCCTGTTTGACTGGATTAACGGCGTTACGCTCGAGCCGCGCGAAGCGGCGATCGCCCGGGATATCATTTCAGAGCTGTCTTCGAGGCTTGGATTTCTCCGGCGTGTCGGCCTTGGATATCTCGGGCTCGACCGGGCGGCTCCCACGCTTTCCGGCGGCGAGGCGCAGCGAATACGTCTCGCCGCGCAGCTCGGCAGTAACCTGCAGGGTGTTTGCTACGTGCTCGACGAGCCGACCATCGGGCTGCACGCTCGCGACAACAGGATGCTTCTCGACACGCTCGCCGAACTCAGGGATCGAGGGAACACGATTGTCGTCGTCGAGCACGACGCGGAAACAATCGATGCCGCCGACTACGTGATCGATCTCGGACCCGGCGGCGGCGTCCGCGGTGGTCGCGTCGTCGCGACCGGTACTGTGGAGGATCTGAAGGCCTCTTCGGAGTCGCGCACGGGCCGTGCGCTCGCCAAACCGCCCCGCCACCCCGCGGTGCCGCGCAAACCCCGTGCCGAACTCGCGCCGCCGGATACCGAAGGCGGCCCCGAAACCGCTCGCGCCGCCGGCGCTTCGAACGGCCAGGAAACCGCCGGGTACCCGCCCGACACGCTGCGTATCGAAGGGGCGACGCTCCACAATCTCAAAGACATCGACATAGAAATTCCGCTTTCTCGACTGACCTGCATTACCGGCGTATCGGGGTGCGGAAAGTCGACGCTCGCGCGCGGTGTACTCAAGGAAAGCGCGGAAGCGTCCGTCGGATCGCGAGGGCGAAGCGGACACAATCGCGAGGCGTCTCGCCACGCCGGCGCCGCCGGCGCGCGTAACGCCGCGGGCAACTCGCGCGCCTCGCGACAGCCCGCCGCCTTCGAAGCAGGCAACTCGCGCGCCTCGCGACAGCCCACCGCCGTCAAAGCGGGCGCAGTTTCCGCGGTCGGCTGCCGGAGTATCTCGGGGCTCGAGTCGGTCGACCGAGTGCTCGAGGTGGACCAGACCCCGATCGGCAAAACCCCGCGCAGCTGTCCGGCGACGTATGTCGGTATATGGGACGATATCCGACGGCTTTTCGCCTCTACCCCGGAGGCAAAACTCCAGGGGTTCGACGCTTCGCGGTTTTCGTTCAATACGAAAGGCGGCCGCTGCGAGACGTGCGGAGGGCAGGGAGTCGTCAAAATCGAGATGAGCTTTCTTCCCGATGTGAGAATGCAGTGCGAGGTGTGCGGCGGAGATCGATTTACCGCCGATACCCTTTCGGTTCACTACAAGGGCAAAAACATCGCGGATATTCTCGCGATGAGTATCGAGGAAGCGAAGGATTTCTTTTCGGCGCATCGAAAGATCCATTATGCGCTCAGCCTCCTCGACGAGGTCGGGCTCGGATACCTCAAGCTCGGGCAGCAGTCGCCGACTCTCAGCGGCGGCGAGGCGCAGCGGCTGAAGCTTGTCACCGAGCTCGCCAAGGCGGGGGGAGCGCGAGCCGGGCATACGCTTTACGTGCTCGACGAGCCGACGATCGGCCTGCACATCTCGGACGTCGAGCGGCTTACCCGGGTACTTATTCGTCTTGTGGACGCGGGAAATACCGTAGTCGTTGTTGAGCACAATCTGGACCTCATCGCAGAGGCCGATAAGATCATCGATCTTGGCCCTGAAGGTGGCGAGGCCGGCGGGCGAATCGTATGCGCGGCGGATCCGTTGACGGTCGCGGGGTCGCGCGGATACACGGGCAGCGCCCTTAGAGATCATTTGGCCGACTCCGGCGCGAAGGTAGAAACTCGCGTATGAGTGTCGACCCTTTCAGAGAGTGCCCGAGCGCCTATCCTGACCGGGCGATCGAACGCGGCCAACGGTTTCCGCGTTCGGTCGCTACTGCGAGGCCGGGGATCTTACCGTGTTGCGTGAGGATTCGTATTCCCGCGGTGAGGTCGATGTCCAGCGTGCTTCGGAGGACGACAGCTGACGTTCGACTAAGTGCAGATTTCGAAACTCCCTCGGGGAAATGCCCTCGATTCTTCGAAATACACCCGAGAAGTAGCTTTCGTGCTCGAATCCACACGCGAGCGCAATGTCCTTTATACGGCGCCCGCTATCGGAGATCATAAGCGTTTTGGATTTGCTGATCCGCACGCGGTTAACGTGCTCGAACGGACGGCAGCCGAGCTGATCGCGAAACATCCGGCAGAGGTGCTGTGGGCTGACGTCCGCAACCGAGGCGAGACCGTCGATCGTCAGTACGGTGTTATGGTTTAGATCGATGTAATCGAGCACCGCCTGAAGTCTTGTGTCGCGCCGTTCGGCTGCCCCGCTTCCGCCCTGCTTCCCTTCCGTGGCTATACGCATGATTATCCGGTAGACGATTGCCGAGTTCTCGAAATCCTGCGGGAAAGAATCCTGCGCATTTCGAAGCGCGATCCGCATATCGGCGGCGAGCTCCTCGGGAATTCGAAGCGCAATCGGCCGAATGGCCTCCAGGTTCAGAAGATCCATAAGCCCGTCAAGCTGCCAGCCTCCGAAGGTCA
>JBKGYS010000168.1:0-4695 GCA_046545955.1 Spirochaetales bacterium
CGGGCTTTTGTTCGGGGCGGTATTCGGGTCGGCTCCGGGGATCTTTCTCGGGCACACGCGCCGGATGGTCGCCGGTGCCGGTATTGGCGCGCTTATCGGTGTCGCCGGCGGCTCGGTCGGGTTTCTCGCCGGACAGGCGGTGCTGCTACTCGTCGGTGAGCGGATAATCGCTCCGGGAACGCAGGGCTACACGGTCTCTATCCCCCTCGCGCGCGCGCTCGGGTGGGCGATCCTCGGCGCATGCGTCGGCGCCGCCGACGGGCTCCGGGCGCGTTCGGCGTTGAAGGCGCGCGCCGGGGCGATCGGCGGGCTTTCGGGGGGACTCGTCGGCGGGCTGGTCGTGGAATACGGGCGATACATGCTTCCGGGGGAGCCGTACGCGCGCCTTGTGGCATTCGTCTGTTTCGGCCTTGCGATCGCGTTGTTTCTCGCGATAGTCGAGAAACGGCTTTCGTTCGGGGTGCTGCGTGTGCTCAACGGTCCGCGCAAGGGCGAGGAGTTTATCGTGAATCAACGAGTGCTCGTTGTGGGTAGCGATGACCGCTGTGACGCGGTGCTCGGCGAATACGATGGTGTTCACCCGCGTCACTTTTCGCTCTATGCGCGCGAAGGCGAGGTATACGTAGCGGTGTACGAGGGCCAGGTACGCTGGAACGATGAGCCGGTCGACGCGGCGGTGTCCGAGCAGGACTCTTCGCGCGCGGCGCCGGCGCTGAAGTTTGAAGACGTAATCGCAGCCGGATCGGTGAAGCTTCTGTATCTCCCAGAGTAAGTGGAGTCACGGGATGAAGAGTTTTTGTAGGTCGATGTTATGCCCTGCTGCTGCACGAGGGTTCACTCGAATAGGGGTGGTGCTTTCCTTTGTGCTTCTTTCGGCAGACCTTTCCGCCGGGCCGTCGGTCACGATTACCGGCCTCGACTCCACCCGGCTTCTTACGCGAAACCGTGTAGACCTGTATGTGACCGTCGAGGACGAAGCCGGATCGTACGTCGAGGGGTTGTCCGAGGGTGACTTTCTCGTTCGCGAGGGTCGCGACCCGGATACGCTTTCCGAGGCGCCTGTACGCGACGTGCTGCCGGAAGCGAACAAAGCCGAAGGAGTGGACTTTCTCATGCTCGTCGACAACTCCGGAAGTATGTATTTCAGTGTCGACGGGTCAGACCGTGACCCCGAACCGGAGGAACGCCGGGTTACCGTCGCGAAAGAAGCGTTGCGTGAGTTTCTCGGCCAAATCGACAATCCCAGCGACCGCGTCGCTCTTGCCTCGTATAACGCGTTTTATACCTCCCATACGGAGCCTACCGGTGACATCGAAGTTGTCGATCGACTGCTGGATGAGATCGAACGCCCGGAGCGCGAAAACTCGTACACGGAGATGTACGCGGCTTTGACGGAGCTTTCCGAACAGTCGCGTGAGCTCACCGGCCGACGCGTCGTCGTTCTGCTTTCGGATGGAGCGAATTATCCCTACGCCCGCTTCAGCGGAGAACCGCATCCCGAGTACGGCGATCGGTTTTTTACCCACGAAGAGGCGATCGACGCGCTTACAGACGAGGAGCTTACGGTGTTTGCGGTGCATTTCGGCTCGGCTGCCTACGACCGGTATCTTGAACGGATAGCCCGGGACACCGGGGGTGCCTTTTACAATGCACGCACCGGCGCCGAGCTGCGGGACGCCTACGAAGATATTCGGCAGCGAATACTGCAGGAGTATCGCATTTCGGTGACACCGAGTATGGAGCCGGCCGAGCGTCGCTACGTTCAGGTATCGCACGACGGGCAACAGTCGCAGACGCGAAGCTACGTGGCGGGAACACTCTTCGGTATTCCTTCGGCTCTTTCGCCCGGTGTGCTTGTTGCTGCTGCGCTTTTCGGGCTGCTGCTGTGGTTCATCCTGACGAAGCTTCAGTTTCGCAATCGTCGAACCGACGCGAACTTCGAGGTGTTCGGCAGCAGTCGCACGAGGGTATTTCCCGCCGGTGCCGGACAAACGGTTCTCGGCGGCGGTGATGCCGACGTTACGGTTGCCGGTCCGACCGGCACCTCCGCACAGGCGGCGACTGTGGTCCACGATGAATCTCGGGGTACCTACACGCTCAGTTCGGTGTCCCCGGTTGTGGTGAACAACCGGGTTGTTACCACGCGCGAGCTCGAGCCGGGCGATGTTATTCGTCTGTCCGGGACGCTCGTAGTCTTCGACAAGCCGACCGGGGAGAGCTCGAAAGAACCGGATGCGTAGCGTCGGGGCCGTAGCGGACCGCGTTACGCCCGCGGCGATTCTGAATTGATCTCAAACCACATGTGTCCGTTTCAGGTTGTTCCTACTCTCGCCAGAACGCCGGTGTGAACAGGATTATAACGGTGTAGATTTCGAGTCGGCCGGCAAGCATGAGGAATGAGAAAAAGAGCTTGGCGGCACCGGGAAATGCTTCGTAGTTTCCGGTCGGTCCGACCTCGCCGAAACCGGGACCTATGTTTCCGAGTGTTGCAAGCGAAGATGAAATTCCGGTTGCGAGATCTGCGCCGGCAAGCATGCTCATAACCGTTCCCGCGAGGGCCACGATGATATAGAGCACGACAAAGGAGACGATCGCGTACACGACGTTCTTTCGAACCGGCTGGCTATTAAAGCGCAGCGTAAATACGCCTCGCGGGTATAGGAGATATCGCACTTCGTGCAGCGCCTGCTTGGCGAGAACCACAATGCGCGCGATCTTCACACCGCCGCCGGTACTTCCCGCGCTCCCGCCGATAAACATCATAATGAAAAGAATCGCCTGACCACCGTACGGCCACAGTTCGTAGTCACCGGCCACGTAGCCTGTGGTTGTCAGAATAGTCGCGATATGGAACCCCGATTGCCGAATGCGCGTGAGAACCGGCCAGTCAAGCCACGCGAGCTCAGCGCTGTCGAACTCCGGTCGCGCGACGGTGAGGATTACGGTGAGAGCGATCGTGCCAAGCGCGACAATGCCGATATACGCGCGGAGTTCCGAATCAAACCGTACCTCGAGCGCCCGACCGGTAACGATCCGGTAATACAACAGAAAGTTTCCCGCAGCGAGCAGCATAAAAACTAGCACGACCCATTCGACGTACGCGCTGTCGAAGTGCCCGATACTATCGTTATACGGTGAAAACCCCCCGGTCGCAACGGTTCCGAAGGTATGCGTCAGCGCGTCGAACCAATCGAGTCCCCCGGCCATAAGGAGTACCGTCTGTGCAATGGTCAGCGACAGGTATAGTATCCAGAGGATTTTTGCAGTTTCGGTGATCCGTGGCGTGATTTTATCCACCGTCGGCCACGGTGCCTCAGCCATAACAAGCGCACGACCGCCGAGTCCGAGCAGGGGAAAAATGGCAACCATGAGAACGATAATCCCCATGCCGCCGAGCCAGTGAGTCATAGAACGCCAGAACAGAATGCTTCTCGGTAGCGCTTCGATGTCCACGAGGATACTCGCGCCCGTGGTGGTGAATCCGGAAATAGACTCGAAGAATGCGTCTACAAACGACGGAATGGCGCCGGAAATGAGAAAGGGGACTGCACCGACGAGGGCAGCTGCGAGCCATCCGACCGTTACCATAAGATAGCTGCTGCGCGGCGAGAACTCGTAGTCGCTTCCAGAGGTAAGCGGAATTATGATGGAAGCCACGATAGCGCTCACCGCGATCGGAATAATAAATGCGGCGGCCGTACCGTCTTCGCCCTCTACTATGGAGATGAGCAGTGGGATAATCATGAAAAGCGAAACGACGGTTACGAGGACGCTCGTGAATCGTGCGATTAGTCGTACGGTCATGCAGATGCCTTGAACGCAAGCTCGAGCTTGTCGAACTGGTCGTGTCGGGCGATGGCAACGACCGTGTCTCCGGCCTCTAAAACCGAATCGCCGTTCGGAACGAACGTGTGTCCCTTTCGCGAAACGGCCATAATAAGGCTGTCCTTCGGTATTCGTACCTCCGACAGGGGACGCCCCACCACTCGGCTGCCGCCTCCGACGTTAAGCTCGAGCACTTCGACGGTACCGTCCGAAATGGAACGTACCGTATTTATGACCTCTCCCGTTCCGTGACGAATGGTCGAGATAATCGTATCGACCACGGAGTTCTTGAGGCTTACGGCCACGTCTATCCCGAGTTGACCACAGATGCTTACGTACGAGCTGTTGTTTACCAGTACAACCGACCGCTTTACGCCGAGCGAGCGTGCGTAAAGCGCGGTCACCATGTTCAGCTCCTGGTTTTCGGTTGTGCTTATGAGCAGATCGGCGTCCGAGAAGTGTTCTTCCTGAAAGACCGATTCGTCGGAGATATCGGCGTTTGTAACGAGAATATCCGGATACGCTGCTGATAGTTCCTTGCACTTCTCGTAGTCCTGTTCGACCACCTGAATTCGTCGGCGGTGCGAGCGGAACACCGACCGCACTCTCGCGCCGGCATCGCGCCCGCCCCCGGGGTGATCGTGCCGCATGAGATGCTGGAGAACGAGTCTGCCGACTTTTCCCCCACCGACAATAACAACCTTCTCCAGCGGGCGCCGATTCTTTCCCAGTCTGTCGAAGAGTTGTCGAAAGTCCTCGTCGCCGGCAACAGCGAACAGCTGATCCCCCTCCTGGATTACCGTGTTCCCGTCGGGAATGAGGTAACTGCGTTTTCGCACGATTACACCTACCAGAAAAGGCACTTCGAAC
>JBKGYS010000169.1:0-4691 GCA_046545955.1 Spirochaetales bacterium
CGTCGGGCCTGGGTCGCTGAGCTCTACCGGCAGTACGGAGCGGATCCGGGCATTTTTGCCCCGCTTTTCCTGAACCTGGTGTATCTCGAGCCGGGCGAGGCCTTGTTTCAGTCGGCCGGCGTACTCCACGCGTACCTTCGCGGCACCGGTGTAGAGCTCATGGCCGAGAGCGACAACGTCGTGCGGGCCGGTCTCACCGAAAAGTATGTTGATGTCGATCTCCTGAACCGTGTCGTTACCTTCCGCGCACAGTCTCCCGAGCGCGTCGAGCCAAGGCCTGCCGACGGGGCCGCCGAGATCGTGAAGCCGTGCGATTCGGGACCGCTGCTTCTCGTGTACGATACGCCCACCGAGGACTTTCGCCTGTATCGTGTCGATTTCGACCGCGCACGCGAGGCCGACGCTTCCGAGCCTTCGACCGGCTCGCGCACGCCGGCGCGAGGCGTTGCCTTCGAGACCAGCAGGCACCCTGAGGGGCGCGGTCCCGACCGGTCTGTCGGCGAGTTCCACTGCGGGCCTGCGCCGTGCATTCTCGCTTGCGCTTCCGGCGAAGTGAGCGTTGGCGAAGTACCGGTCGGTTCCGAAGCAACGCCGAGGCCTGTTACCCTCGCCCCGGGTCACTCGGCGTTCATTCCCGCGAGGGTTTCCCGATTCCGGGTCTCAGGGACGGGCATCGCCTTTATCGCGACGAGCGGAATTGTCGACGGTGGGCAATCAACCGCTTCCACTTCCTCCGCACAACGCGCGCCGGGGCCGGGGCGGCAATGAAGATCCTTGTCGATGCCGACAGCTGTCCAAGGCGCGTGCGGGAGGTTATCCTTCGGGCTTCGAAGCGCACCGGCATCAGCGCGGTATTCATCGCAAATCGACGGATGCCCGACGTTGTGAAGGCTCGGTCGGACATGCGCGTTGTCGCTGATGCGGATTCTCTCATTCTCGAAGAGGCAGGCGACGATGACCTGGTTATAACCCGGGATATACCGCTCGCGGCGGAACTCGTAGGAAACGGAATACGGGTCATAAATGTGCGGGGAACGGTCTACACCGGGGAGAATGTCCGGGAGCGGTTGAGCTGGCGCGATTTCATGGCCGACTTGCGCGAGAAGGGAACGTTCGTCCCCGAAAGTGACCGGTTCGGGGAGTGTGACCTTCGAGAGTTTGCGAACGCCTTCGACCGGGAGCTGACACGCCTGCGTCGAACGAAACAGGCCGACCGCGGCGATGGATGACGCCGAATCCGGACGTCCTGCCGCCGGGCGATCCGGGAAACAGGACTGAAGCACAGCAACGAAGGACAAGGAACCTGCATAGTATGAGCGACGAAACTACAAGCGAACGCGATCACCTCGAAACACTGATTGAATCTCACGATCTCGCCGACTATATCGGCGATGACGTGCTGCCTGCGCTCGACCCGTGCAGCCCTGTCGCCGCATTATTCGCCGAGCTTGCGGAGCGGAGCGACGACGTATCACTGGATGATTCGAGTCTCGATATGGAGCGGATCTGGCGGGCGGCTCGTGAAAACGGCCTGCCGCTGTCGGCCGCGGTTTCACACGCGATCTCCGATACGGTTCGGGCGAGGGCTTTCGGTCGTATTCTCGACCGCTGGCAGGCGATACCCGCCGGGGAGAAGGCCCGCGCGGGCACGGTCCGCGACGCGCTCGTTGACCCGGATACTCAGGCCATTTTTCTGGGCATCCTCCATCGGGGGCTCGTCGCGGATGCACGGCGGGCGGCCGGAGAGCGCGCGGCCGGCATTGCCCCAGAGCGGGCGACCGGAGAGCGCGCGGAAGGCATTGCCCCAGAGCAAGCGGCCGGAGAGCGCGCGGAAGGCATACGCGCGAGCGACGCGGAGAATGCAGGCGTCGCGGGACAAACGGGCGTCGGGTTGCAGAACGAGTCAAGTGGTGGCCCACACGAGGCGGGCGAAAGAAGTCTCGGCGAGGCAGTCCCTCAGTCGGCGGACACTCTCTGCGACTGCGAGCGCCTTGTTCTCGGACTCGAGAATGCGGAGACCGGCGTCGCGTTCCAGATTATTGCGCGGTTGGCCGACGGAGGCGACGATGCGGTGGCGTGGCTGACGTACGTGTCCGAACGCGACTACCGGGTCAACACCGCGATGGTGCACCGGATTCGGGCGCTCATGAGACTTGATACCGGACGAGCTGTGCGGCTTGCAAGCGGCCTGTTTCGAAGCGACGAGCATCGGGGCGAACCCGACGAGAGCGTCCTGCCGCTCTACAACGACTTGCTCGACTTGCTGCTCGACAGCGGGGCGCCCGAGGTCATGCCGCTCCTTGTGTTTCTGTTCGAGCCGGGGGGTAAACTGGTTGTATCCCGCGAACGCGCTGGAACGCTTCGCGAGCGCGTTCGGCAGACACCGCAGTTCCGCACCGTGCGACGACTTCTAAGACGGCTGCAGCGGGGCGAACCGGTGCTTGTACCGGCGGGTGTCGATTTCGAACGCTTTGTGGGGGCTGAACTGCGGCGGCTCGGCTACGAAAGCGGGACTCCCGACCCCCAGGTGCTCGTTGATATTCGAAAGCGGTGGCAGGAAGCCATGCACGAAGGGCTTCAGTACCGGAGGCCAGTGGATATTCCCGACCTCTCGTTCGACGACATTCTCGGCACACCGGAGCCGGGTACCTCGGTGGGCTCCTTCGTCGAAAAGCAGTCGGAGAACGATCCGGACTGGATCGTCAAACCAGCCGAGGACGGCGGCGAGCCGCGCATCGTGGCTGCCTACGCCGAGCAGGAGCGGGTGTATGGCGAGGCGGGGCTGCAGCGTCTGCACGATCACCAGGTCAGATTCACCGCTCGGGATCTTGTCGTACGCGGGGCGTGGTCGCTCGCCGACGGGGAAGTGGATCGCGCCTCGCTTTACGCTCGCTCGTCACGCCTACTGGACCCCGGTGATCCCTTCGCGGCGGCGCTGGTCGAGCATATCGAAAAACCATCAGCCTGACCGGCAGCCTGCGGCTCGCAGCGGCAATGCCGCCGGAACGTGCTACCGTGAATCGCCTTCGGGTGAAGCGGCCGCGCAGGCGCCCGGGTCGGGCCGGCCCATCAGCGATTGCTTCCTTTTAAAACGAAACGTTTCCCGGCGTCCGGGGGAAGGCGATTACATCGCGTATGTTCTGCATTCCGGTCACGTACATAATGAAGCGCTCGAGACCGAGTCCGAAGCCCGAGTGTGGTACACTGCCGAAACGGCGAAGGTCCAGGTACCACCGGTACGCCTCCGGGTCCATACCGAGCTCGTGCATTCGCCCCTCGAGCTTTTCGAGATCGTCTTCTCGCTCGCTACCGCCGATGACCTCCCCAAGGCCGGGCACGAGCACATCCATAGCCCGCACGGTTCGTCCGTCGTCGTTCTGCTTCATGTAGAACGCTTTAATATCTTTCGGATAGTCGGTAACGATAACCGGTCGGCCGATAGCCTCTTCGGTCAGGTAGCGCTCGTGTTCGCTCTGCAGGTCGCTTCCCCATTGCGGCGTGAACTCAAAGCTCCGGTCGGATTCTTTCAGCAACTCTATCGCCCGTGTGTAGGTAATCCGCTCGAACGGCGAGTCCACTACGCTTCGAAGCATGTCGATGAGCCCGTTTTTGATCCGCAAATCGAAAAACCGCATGTCTTCGTCCGCCTGCTCGAGCAGCGCCGATACGACGCCCTTCAAAAATGACTCGGCGAGGTCGCAGTTACAGTCGAGATCGCAAAACGCCACTTCCGGCTCCACCATCCAGAACTCCGATAGGTGCCGTGTGGTATTGCTGTTCTCCGCGCGGAAGGTGGGGCCGAAGGTATAGGCGCGTTCCACCGAGCAGGCGAACGCCTCCACATTCAGCTGCCCGGTAACGGCCAGATACGCTGGTTGCTCAAAAAAATCCTGCGACCAATCGATATCGCCGGTCTCGGTTCTCGGCGGATTTTCCGGGTCCATTGTCGTTACCCGGAAGAGATTGCCGGCGCCTTCCGCGTCGATCCCCGTAATTATCGGCGTGTGAATCCAGCAGAAATCGCGTTCCTGGAACCAGCGATGCACTTCCCGCGACACAACGTTGCGCACCCTTGTAACCGCGCCGAAGGTATTCGTTCGCGGGCGCAAGTGGGCGATCTCGCGCAAAAACTCGAAACTGTGGCGTTTCTTCTGCAAGGGATACGTATCGCCCGAAGCCTTTCCGACGACTTCCACTCGCTCGGCGAGAAGCTCGACCGCCTGTTTCCCACCAGGCGAGTCCTGAAGCGTGCCGTCGACCCGAACGCTCGCTCCCGTGGTCAGCGAGGCAGCGGCGTCCTCGCCCGAGCTGTCCACCACCCTGGTGTTTTCCTCGAGCACGACCTGCAGACTGCCGAGCCGCGACCCGTCGTTCACTTCCATAAAGCTCACGTGTTTGGTGGTACGCCGGGTGCGAACCCAGCCTTCCACTCGGACCGTATCGCCGACGCCTTGGTCGGTGCCTATTTCGCGTATTCGTAGGGTATTCATGACTATAGCTCGAAGATATAGCACGCCCTATTCCCGGCGGTCAAAGCGCGCTTCCCGCCGCGCCCGGGTGGAGCCTTCGCTTCCCGCCGCGCCCGTGTGGAGCCCGCGCTTCCGGCCGCGCCCGGGTGGAGCCTTCGCTTCCCGCGGCGCCCGGGTGGAGCCTTCGCTTCCCGCGGCGCCCGGGTGGAGCCTTCGCTTCCC
>JBKGYS010000170.1:0-4687 GCA_046545955.1 Spirochaetales bacterium
GAGCTCAACGATCTACGCCTGCGAGGCGCATCGCTTGCGAACCCGCAGGCGATTCCCGAAACCATTTCACAGACCTATCAACTTCGGTTCAGCGGTATCGACGTCTCCGGAACCGAGTTCGACGGACTCGTCTCCGACCTGAATGAGCTGAGGCATCTGGAGCTTTTTAACGCAAACGGAGCAACGTCAGAAGATATGCGGAACCTGGGAGTCGAGGATGTCGCATTGCTTAATTACTTCGCCACGACCGGCAGCGATCTCGAAGACCTGACGTTTCTTCCCGAAGGCACGAACTACGGTATTCTGCGTGCCGAGTCCTCTAACCTCCAGTCGCTCGAAGGACTCGACAAAATTGATAGTTTCAAGGAGCTTCTTCTGGCCTTTAATTCCGACCTTGGTGGGGAGGAAAATCTGAATCTTCTGCTCGGGTTCACCAGTGCCGAGCGAATCGACTTGCGCGGCACTGGTTTTTCCGAAGACGAGATCGCGACGCTCGAGGCAGAGTTCCCGAATACCGACATTGACTTCTAAGGACGTTTTCTTCTATCCGCAAAGACTCCATGCAGGCAAAGAGTCGTATTGTGCGTTGACACGGGTATGCACGCTGAGTAGGGTTCTTATTTGTGAAGGTAAAGATACGCTATGTTGCCGTGTTTGCCTTTCTGCTTGCTTTGACATCCTGCCCACATTCAGTACCTGAACTCGCCAATCCCGCCGACCCGGAGGCCTCCACGCCGATCGACACGCTGGAGTTCGAAGATGCCAACCTGCGCGAGGCAGTGATCGAGTCCGCCGAGGAAGGCGGATGGGAATACTCCCAGGATATAGAGCGAGTCAGCGCCAATTGGCGCGACGTTGAATCACTCGAGGGTATTCAGTTTCTTTTCTCGCTCGACGATCTGAGTGTAGAGGGTAACGCCATTGAGTCAATCGGGCCGCTTGAATCGTTTGATGAGTTTTCGCGGCTAAATATTTCGGACAATAATATATCTAACCTCGAACCGGTGGGCGGCATGTCCATACATACTCTTATACTGCGTCACAACCCAATCGAAGACCTGTCGCCGGCGGCCGACGTTTCAGATGTGAGAGATCTGCGGATAGAAAACGTAAATCTGGATATCGAGGAAGTCTATTCGCTCGCCGAAACGGCGGATTACTGGAGTGACCTGCGCGACCTCGAAGTGTACGTCGGGGAAGGCGCAGCGACGGATGTACGCCGACTGGACCTTGCCTCCAATTCGTCGCTGCGGGGGTTGCGCCTGGGGCCCGACGAACTGGAAAACCTTAACGATATTCGTGAACTCAGCGAGCTCGCGCATCTTGGACTGCTGGATGTTTCCCTTACCGAAACCGAGCACGGTGGACTCTTCGACGATCTCGATTCGCTTCATACGATCGAGCTCTACAACGTGGACGCCGACGAGGCGACGCTCGAAAGCCTGGGGATAGGCAAGGCAGGCGAGCTCGACGATCTCGTGGTTTTGAACGACGAAATGACGGACGCCGAGTTCGCGGCGGGACTCGAGTACGTCGAATGGCTCGACATTGGCGGCGATAACCTGCAATCGCTCGACGGACTCAATGAGGTCGGCCGTATTAATGTGCTTATGGCTTCCGGCAGTCCGGACCTTTCCGACGTATCAGCGCTTCGTAATCACTCACTTCGCGAGCTTAATCTGCGCGACAGCGCGGTCGACAACGACGACGTAGCGGACATCGTTGCATCAATGGCCGATGACGCCTGGCAAGTTTCGCTCTCCGACACCGGGATTACCGATGTTAGTGGATTCGGCGACCTGAACTCCGCGAGTCTCGACCTTCAAGGTATCGCGATAGAAGAAGGACTCTCCGATCTGACCAATCTCGACGATCCGGAGTTTATCGACTTAGGGCTTACCGGTGTCGAAGAGACGCTACCGGATGAGCTCGACGAACTTATAGAAAGGTTTGGGGAAGATGTCGTTCGTTACTAAGTATGCGCTTCTGGCTGCCGCTATGTTCTGCTCGCTGAGTCTCGGCGGCCGGCAGATTCTGGCAGCGCAGGAGTCCGACCTGCCGCGGGTGGCGATTATCGGAGCGACCGACGAGGATGCGAACCCGCTGCTTCTCGCGGTTACCGACACTGTCCAGTCATCGGTCACGGCGACGCTCGAAGTACTTCCGGATTTCGAGGCGGTCTTTCTCGAGGAAGGGGTCCGACCGGCTTCGCGAGACCGGGCGGATCTGATCGAGTTTATGGCGGAACAGAGACTCGACGGGCTTCTGTTTGTCGAGGCGAGCGTCGGCGAGGATAACACCATCGAGCTTAGTCTCGACGCGTTCGACGCGGCCGAAGAAGGGTACTCTGTGGAGGCGCAGGAAGTCTCGGATTCGCTTGTCGGCGTGTTCGACGCTTCGCAAACGCTTGTCGATACCTTCGTCGAGCAGTTCAGCGGCGAGCGGGTCGCGTTCGGAAGTCTGGAGGTCGATGTTTCCGGCGGTCGAGGGACGTGGGGACTGTATATAGACGACTCTATTGTCGGGGAGAACGTTGAAGAGATAGGACTTCTTCCGGCCGGGTCTCGCGAAGTTTCGATTCGACAGGACAGGCTCGAAGACGAAACCGTTCTGTATTCGACCACCCTCGATGTAGAAGAGGGAGAATCGTACGCGCTTGAGATTGATCTGCCCAATCTCACCGATACGGAAGCCTCTGCGTTAGAAGGCTATCTGGAGCGGGCTGAAGAGGATTTTAATAAACACGCATTCGACCGCGATAGCGGTGAGGCGGAACTCGAAGCCCTGGCCGCCGATGCGCAGTCGCTTGAACCGTACGCGGGCGAGTCGGCGCTCGAATCCTTCCGGACCGAGGCACGACGGCTCGAGCACGTGGCGTCGGTCCGGTCGGTGCGCGCTGCCGTGGTTGACACGATGACCACACCGCTTGCGAACACCGCCTATCCAATCGCGGACACGCTTGATTCGATCGAAGGACACCCGAGCGAAGAAGAATTGCGCGAGGAGGCGATCGATGTCGTCCGGATGAACGCACGCCTGCTTCATATGGATGCGGTTTACGAAATTGAACAACGCGATACCGACGCTGCACGATCGGCGCTGTATCAGCTCGATGATCTCGATTCCCGCATCCCCGAGGCGGGAATAGCCGATCGTTACGAACCGGTAACCAATGAGTTGTGGCCTATGGTCGACGACCTCGAATCGGTAGAACAGAACTTCTTCTGGCCGGCAACATTCACGGCCGTCGGCGCGGGGTTGTCCGGAGCGGCGCTGTACGCGTGGCTGGCCGAACCCGATCAAGCGCTTCTCGCCGAGCGTGATGAGGTGCAAGCCGAGTACAACGAAGTAGAGCCTTCGCTCGACAATACCGACGAGCTCGAATCGCTTTCCGAGGAGATCTCGTGGCTTACCACGCAGGCGAATATCTGGAGCGCAGGACGTCTCGGCGCAACGGCCGCCGGCCCTGCGTTGCTCGGCGCGGGATCGATCGGATTCGTTCGGCAGCAACCGACGAGAATCGTCAGACGCGCATCCCGCGGGAATGAACTCAACCGGCACGACGACCTCGTAGAACTCCGGGATGCGCTCGAGAACGACGACGTACGCTTTGTGGCGTTCGGCGACAACGTGAGACAACTATGGTCAGCAAATGAACTCCGGTACAGCGAGTACACGTACACCAGCGACGATTCGCTGCCATCGACAGTGCATGTAGTCAACGAGCGCGGTCTGACGCTGGACCGGGTGCCGGTGGTGGATACCGACGGCGTACAGGTGGCGTTTTTTCGCAATCGGTAAGCGTAATCAAGGGCGTAGGCATGCCCGAAGGCGGCAGTATGCACAGCAGTGACACTATACGGGCTCTTCTTATTACCGCTCTGGCGGTCACTATATTCGCAACAGGCGCGTGCGAAGGTGGGCAAGCTCCCTCGAGTGATGCCCCAGCCGATACAGAGGAAGTACCGGTAGAAGACGCGGAGGACTCGGTCCAGACCGCTGCGGACGAGGGTGAAGAGACAGACGCGACACAGATCCTCGAAGAGGGTCTTGTGACCTACACCGCTGGTGATGTCGAGGACCGGCTCGAGGAGGAATCCTGGCGGTACACCGATATAGGGCTCGAGTTCGGATTTGACCACGCGTTTCGCACCGGCGGGTCGGGAACGGCCGAGCTTCAGTTCGGCGAGTCGTTGATTATCCACCTCGACGAATCTACCGATATGCGCGTTGCCGAGCTTTCCGGTAGCGGCGAAACGGACGAGACGGTACTCGATGTCGCAGGAGGAACGCTTCGGGGGCGGCTCGACAATCTCGCTCGAGACGAGACGCTGCGTGTTCGCACCGAGAGCGCGGTTGTGGGCGTTCGCGGAACGGCCTTCGAAGTGAGCCACGACCGGGAAACCGGCTCATCGAGTGTAGGTGTATCCACCGGGGAGGTGGTGGTGAGCCCGCGTGCCGTCGACGAGGCACGAATGCTTGTTACAACCATATCTGACCAGGAAACGGGGGCCTTACTCGAGGAAATTATCGACGAAGTGGAGACCACCGTACGCGCGGATGAACAGATTCTGTTGTCGGCTTCGCAACTCGACGAAGTAGGCCGGCAGCTCGAAGCGCTCCTCGAGGTAGCTCCGAGCGTCGATGACGAGTCGCTCGACGAACAGGAGCGGGGTGAAGCTCGCGA
>JBKGYS010000171.1:0-4652 GCA_046545955.1 Spirochaetales bacterium
GTCGCCGTTCCGATGGTGGGCGCTGCGCTGGTCACGGCGCTGGTCTTTTTTCAGGTCGATGCCTCCGCCCGTTCCGACCGCGAGCTTGCTTTTCAGCAGGAAACGCAAACCTATGCATTCCGCCTTCGAGAGCGTTTACGCGTTACGATGGAGACTCTTACCGCACTCGAACGATTCGCGGCGTTAAGCGGTTCGTTGGAACGCGAACAGTTCTCAGCTTTTGTCCGACCGTTCCTGAACGAGTACGAGGGAACGCAGAACTTTACCTATAATCCTCTTGTTCAGCACGCACAACGAGAGTCGTTCGAAGCCGACGCGCGGCAATGGTACGACCGTCGAGTTTCGATTCTCGACCGCGACGATACCGCAGGCAACGATCGCACACGGACAGCCGAAACGCGGGAGTGGTACCTGCCGATTCTCTTCGTCGAGCCTTTAGAGTCGAACGAAGCTGTGGTCGGTCTCGACCCGCGGTCCATTCCGGAATCCAGAACAGCCATCGAGCGCAGTATCGAGACCGGAAACCCCGCGGCGACCGCACCGCTCACCCTGACGCAGGAACCTTCCGACCAGCGGGGAGTTGTCGTCTACTACGTACTGCAGACGAATCCTGAAACGAACTCGGGTATTTCAGCGTCCGGATTTCCGAGTCACGGAATGGTAACGGTCGCGTTTCGGATGGAGGAGATGCTGAGTCCGATAACGGCACAGCTTCGCGAACGCAGCATTTCGATGTGCCTTACCGACTCATCTTCGATAGGCCCCGACCGGCCGCTCGTCGGAAGCGGAACCTGCCGGTTCAATCGGGAATCTGATTCGGAGATTGCCCGTACCGAAACGTTCGAGTTCGGAGGTCGCCAATGGAAGGCCGAATTCTACCCGCTTTCCGACTACGAAGGCGTTGGCGCAGCGGTTCCGCCCTGGATCATTGCGATTCTTGCGATGGCGCTAACCGGTAGTCTCGGCGGATTTCTACTCCTTTTCAGCGGTCAGGCACGGCGAATTGCAACGCTCGTGGACGAGAAGACCGGAGAACTCTCGAATCTGAACCGGGACCTCACATTCCAGAAGCAGGCTCTTGCCGAGGCCCAAAGCATCGCTCGTCTGGGCAACTGGAAGTTTTACTCGAAATCTCGGACGTTCGAGTTTTCCGAAGAGCTGTCTCGATTACTCGGAACGTATCCGCGGACCTCGTTTTCGTGGAGCGAATTGCTCGGGCTCGTACATCAGACCGACCAGAAACCCCTTGTCGGGGCGGCCCGAAGAAGCAGAGCGAGCGGAGAAAAGGAGGAGCTCGACTGTCGCGTACAAAGCGACCCGCCGATGATCATGCACGTGATTATCGAACCCGCTCCATCAGACTCATCGGAACCCGCGATGCGGGGAACCGCGCAGGACGTGACCGCCACGCGGAACGCGGCGTCGAGGATCGAGCGTCTCGCCCACTATGACGCACTCACCGGACTTCCGAACAGAGTACTCTGGCGGGCACACGTCGAAACGATCCTCGACGCCTCCAGGCGACACAACGATACCGTCGCGATCCTGTTTCTCGATTTTGACGACTTCAAGACAATTAACGATTCGCTCGGCCATGATGCCGGGGACCGACTCCTAAAACTCCTCGCCGACCGCATGCGCCATCTCGTGCGCAGGCATGACATCGTAGCCAGACTCGGAGGGGACGAGTTCGTACTGTGTCTTTCGAGACTCCGCTCGCGCGAGGATATTGCCCGAGTAGCAACTCATCTTCGCGATAGTCTCGCCTTGCCGCTCACGCTCGATAATCAGGACTTACGACTTTCGGTGAGCATTGGCATTGCGCTGGTTCCCGAGGATGGAACAACCGTCGACGAGCTCCTTCAGCACGCCGACACCGCTATGTACAAAGCAAAATCCGCCGGTCGAAACGCGCTTCGCTTTTTCGAACCCGCTATGGACGCGGAGGCAAAGGAGCGCCTGACCCTCGAGAACGGCATGCGACAGGGAATAAACCGCGGGGAGTTCTTCAACGACTACCAGCGGCAGGTCGACGCCCGAACCGGCGCATCGATCGGGGTGGAAGCGTTACTTCGCTGGAACCACCGAGCAAACGGTTCGATCGCTCCGACGACGTTCATACCGGTGGCCGAACAATCGGGCCTTATTGTTCCGCTCGGCGAGCACGCACTCCGGCATGCGTGTCTGCAGCAGGCACGGTGGCAGAACACAAGAAACCGCGATTTCAATGTGTCGGTGAATATTTCAGCGCTTCAATTGCGACGCGAAGACTTCAGCAGCCGCTTGCAGTCGATGCTCGCGGAGACCGGCGCCAACCCCGAGCGACTCAAACTTGAAATCACCGAAAGCACCCTCGTAAACATCAACGAGGACCTGCTGAGCAGAATGAGGGAGCTTCAATCGCTCGGGATCACGTTCTCTCTCGATGACTTCGGAACCGGATATTCGAGTCTCGTGTACCTCAAGCGATTGCCTATCTCACAGATCAAACTGGACAAGTCATTTGTTTCGGATGTAGCGCACAACCCTGATGCGGCAACTATCGTTGAAACTGCGATCGCGATGGGAGCAAATCTTCGTCTCGAGGTAATCGCGGAGGGAGTGGAAACCACCGAACAGCGAGACTTCCTTATGCGCAGCGGATGCCCGCTTATGCAGGGGTTCCTGTTCGGCAAGCCGGAACCCCCATCAGCCTTGTAGCCGGAAAGAAACGCTTAAAACCTACTTGACAACCACGAGATAAGAGGCGAAACGGTAAGTATCATGAACGATACGACGAAGCGGCTGCCCCAGGGGTTCTATCGAACAACCATAATGATCGGTGTCGGTTTCTTTACCATGGGTCTTATGGACCCGCTGTACGATAACTACGTGCCGGTCTTTCTTTCCGGATTTCTGGAATCCCGGGCGGCAATCGGCGGGTTCATGACCATAGATAACATCATGGCCCTGATCCTCATTCCGCTCGTGACCGGGCTCAGCGACAAGGCTCGCACATCGATCGGGCGGCGAATGCCCTACATTCTCGTTACCCTGCCGGCGAGTGCGGTTCTTTTTGCGCTGCTTCCACGCGCCGGCATGACCTCACTCTCCGTCTTCGTGGCCACGCTTGTTGCGTTCAACCTGTTTAAGCAGTCCGCCCGCGGACCGATCGTCGCGCTCATGCCCGATACCATTCCGAACGAGTACCGCAGCGAAGCCAATGGTGTCATTAATATGATGGGAGGTATCGCCGCGGTGGTTGGTACGCTCGCGCTTGCGCCCTTGATGGACGCCCGCATTGTCTTACCAGTCATCGGAGATACTTCGCGACAGCTACCGTTTATGATATCCGGAGTGCTTATCATCGTGGCGGTTGTTTCGCTTTTTTCAACTGTCAAAGAGAAGCGTTTGACCGATTCCGAACCACCGCGGCAGTCAGTACTCGAATCAATAAAGAATATATTCGAACAATCCGACAAGAGCGCGGTGTATATTCTCATCGCGCTCTTTCTCTGGTTCACAGCCTACTGGGCCATGCGACCGTTTATGACACTCTACGTCATTGAATACCTGGAACTCAGCGAGGGGCTTGCGGGGTTTTCAACAGGGATGTTCGCGGTCGCCTACCTTGCCTTCGCCATACCGAGCGGCATTGTAGCCCACCGTATCGGGCGCAAGCGCACCATTCGTATCTCGCTCCTCGGTATGGCCGCTATGGCGCTTCTCATGTTTACCCATGAGTTCTGGACAATCGAATTGGGTGCTTCGCAAACGCTCGCGGTCGGAAGTTTCTGGGCGCTGCTGTTTGTTTTCGGGATCTTCTGGGGAGCGGCAAATACCAACAGCTTCCCTATGCTCTGGCAAATGGCCGACTTCGACACCATGGGCGCGTACACCGGAGTGTATTACGTGTTCTCACAGTCCGCGGCGATTTTCGCGCCGCCGATCACAGGCGGTATCGTTGACCTTGTCGGATTCAGAGCAATATTCCTTGTAACTGCCGTTGTAATGGTGGCCTCGTTCCTGGTGCTCGGAAAAGTCCGAGGTGGCGAGACAACTCGAGCGCGGAGATAGATCTCGCTATGCGCTTTACAGCGGCGTGCGAGCTTGAGTAGTATGCGGCTCCATGAAGGCTGTTATCGCCGGAGGCGGCACTGTCGGATCGCAGCTTGCAACCCAGCTCGTCAGCGAGGGCCTCGACGTTGTCCTGATAGAGCAGAACGCCGAACGGGCGCGTGTACTCGCGAACCGTCTCGACTGTCTCGTGGTAACCGGAGGCTGCAATAACCTCGAAGTACTGCGGAAGGCGTCGATAGAAGAGGCGAGCTATTTCATAGCGGTTACCACAAGCGATGAAATCAATATGATCGCCTGCGGTCTCGTCTCAAGCGAATTCCATGTCGGAATGAAAATCGCCCGCGTCCGCACGTTCGACTACAGCTCGACGGCAATCTCCAGTAAATCGTTTCTCGGGATAGACCGCGTGGTAAACCCCGAGCTCGAGGCGTCACGCGAAATCGTCCGCAGCGTCGACCTCGGCGCGATAAGCGATGTTATCGAGTTTCGTAATTCGCCGTTGCAGATGCGTTCGATATCGGTCGTCGCCGGTTCGAGCCTCGCCGGGCTCTCCCTCCACGATGCGAGTAACCGGTTCGAAGTGCCTTTTCTGG
>JBKGYS010000172.1:0-4563 GCA_046545955.1 Spirochaetales bacterium
GCCGAACGCGAGGAAGTTCCGATTATTCCCCGGGAAACGCTTTTCAGCGACGCCGAGCGCAGTCGCGTGCGGATGAGTCCCGACGGTGAGTTCCTCGCCTACATTGCGCCGGTCGACGGTGTGAGAAATGTCTGGGTCGCGCCGACCGACGATCCCGACGAGGCAGAGCCTGTAACGTTTGTCGATGACCGGGATATCGCCGATTACAGCTGGGCGGCTACCGGCGAGCATATCATTTACTCGCGCGATAACGGGGGCGACGAGAACTTCAGGCTCTATAGCGTTGAGATCGCCTCCGATCACGGCGAGGAATCCGACAACGATCCGAGCGACTACGAGCGGGTATCCCTTACGCCGGCCGAGGACGTGCAGGCGCGTGTCGAGGCAGTATCGCCCGATCAGCCGGAAACAATCGTTGTCGGACTCAACGAGCGCGACCCGCAGTTGCACGATCTGTACGAGGTAGACATTACCTCAGGCGATCGCGAACTCCTTTACGAGAATGATGGCTTTACCGGCTTTCTGCTCGATAACGACTACGAGCTGCGTTACGCCCAGGCGCCGGCCTCCGGCGGCGGGATGCAGATAATGGAGCGAACGGAGGGGGATTGGGAGGTTTATGCTGATGTTTCCCTCGAGGATGCCATTACGACATCTCCGGTCGGTGTGAACGCCGCCGGCGATACGCTCTATATGATCGACAGTCGCGATCGCGAAACCGCGGCGCTGACTGAGACCGACGTGAAAAGCGGCGAATCCGAGGTCTTGTTCGAAGACGAGCGAGCCGACGTCTCCGATGCCATGTCTCACCCGGAGACCGGCGAGGTACAGGCGGCTGCGAGCACCTATAAGCGAACCGAGTGGCACGTCATCGACGAGGCAATTTCTGAAGATATCGACCTGCTCCAATCCGAGATAGACGGTGAGGTGGAAGTGCTTTCGCGCACCGAGGATGATCGGAAGTGGCTCGTGGCGGGAATCGTGGACGACGGTCCTGTCGAGTACTATCTCTACGATCGCAACGAGCTTGAGTTTCTGTTTACCAATGAGCCCGACCTCGAGGACGAGCCCTTGGCATCGATGCATCCTTTGACCATCGAGACTCGCGACGGGCTCGAGATGGTAAGCTACATAACGCTTCCTCCGTGGAGCGATCGCGACGACAACGGAGTGCCGGACGAACCGCTTCCGATGGTGCTTCAGGTGCACGGCGGGCCCTGGGCACGCGACAACTGGGGACTGAATGCGACTCATCAGTGGCTTGCCAACCGTGGTTACGCGGTGCTGAGCGTGAACTTCCGTGGATCGACAGGCTTCGGAAAGGAATTCTTGAACGCCGGAAACAAGGAGTGGGGCGCCGCGATGCAAGATGACTTGATCGATGCAGTCGATTGGGCGGTCGACGAGGGTATAGCCGACGAAGATCGCCTCGCCATATCCGGCGCGAGCTACGGCGGCTACGCCGCGCTCGCGGGGCTGACCTTTACCCCGGACGTGTTCGCCGCCGCGGTAAGTCAGGTCGGTCCGTCGAATCTCGTGACGCTGCTCGAGTCTATTCCTCCGTACTGGCAACCGGAGATAGAGATGTTCGCGAACCGCGTCG
Source organism: Spirochaetales bacterium (assembly GCA_046545955.1). Classification (GTDB taxonomy): domain Bacteria; phylum Spirochaetota; class Spirochaetia; order DSM-27196; family SKKC01; genus SLAN01. Next base: position 1,604 of record JBKGYS010000172.1, read on the forward strand.
GCGATCACCGGACCGAGGAAGGAGAGGAGCTTCTCGAGGAGCGCTCACCGCTCAACCACGTCGACCGTATCGAGCGGCCGCTTCTCATCGCGCAAGGCGCGAACGACCCTCGAGTACCACAGCAGGAATCCGATCAGATTGTCGAGGAGATGGTCGACTCCGATATTCCGGTAACCTACGCGCTCTACCCCGACGAGGGGCATGGTCTCGCGCGCTCGGAGAACTCGCTGTCGTTTACCGCGGTGACCGAGGCGTTCTACGCCGAGCATCTCGGCGGGAGGCAGGAGCCGATCGACGACGACTTCGAAGGGTCGAGTCTGACGATTGAAGAAGGCCTCGAATACGTTCCGGGCGTCGAGGAAGCGCTCGATAGCGACGAGTAGGAACGTATCCGCCCGGTTCGGCGGGCGCGAGGCCGACTGCGCCGCACTCGCAGTGGTCGTGTGCCGGCGGAATTTATGGCGTTGTCCGCGGTAGAGTAGGTACTGCAAGAGGAGAAAGGAGAAACCTGCATGAGTACGTATCTTGAACGCATTCCGCCGCGCATCCAGGAGCACCTGAAACAGATAGCCACCTCATCGGGGCTCGGCGACACGCGCGAGTCGGTGGAGCGAGTGGCGCGCGCGTGGATCGAGAAAAACGAAATCTTTGAACAGAAGATCGCCGACTTCGCGATGAAGCCGGCAGACTCGCTGTCGGTCGACGAAAAGCGCGGCGCGCTCGTTCTTACGTATTCGGGATCTCTTGTCCTCATCGGCCCCGTATCCGGTGACGGTGAAGCGCAGGATGTACGGCTCGCCGCCTACTCGAGTATAGGGTTGCGACGCGATGTGCCTGCCTCGGCAACCTCCGAGTCGGCCCGGCTTAAGGAGCCGATCACCCCGGATGAACCGGTTGTGTTCGAGCAGGGCCCGGTACAGCGCACATCCTCGGTGTACCGCATCGCGGTATCGGCAGAGTTGCTCACTGCCCCGGACGAGCGGCAGAAACTGCTCGAGGCAACCGCGGTTCTCGCCGAAGATTTCGCAGAAATCAACCGGACAATCGTGCAGGGCTGACGCGCTCATGGCGAGGACGCCGACCTACATCGGCAAATACAAGATCATAGAGCAGATCGCCACCGGCGGAATGGGCGCAGTGTATACCGCCGAGCACCCGACGCTCGACCGGTACGTCATTATCAAAAAGCTCACCTTCCGCGGTGATCCATCGGTTCGCGAGCGCTTCCGGCGCGAGGCGCGGATTATGATGGATTTTCAGAATGACCACATCGCAGGCGTCTACGACCATTTCAGGGAGGGGTCGTACTACCACATCGTGCTCGAGTACGTAGACGGTCTCACGCTCGAGCAGCTTCTCACCCGCGAGCGCTACCTGCCCGAGGAGATAGCGCTGCGCGTTGTTCGCGACTGTCTTACCGCGCTTGCCTACGCACACAGCCGAAAGGTGGTCCATCGCGACATTAAGCCGTCGAATATTCTCGTATCGAAAAAGGGCCAGGTTAAGCTCGTCGACTTCGGTATAGCGGCGGGCTACGGCGATGAGGATTCCACGTTGACGCGTGAGGGAATGACCTTGGGGACGCCGAGCTACATGGCCCCCGAGCAGTTCGAAAATACTCGCGCGGTCGATTATCGGGCGGATGTGTATTCGCTCGGTGTCGTACTCTACGAATGCGCAACCGGCAAGCGGCCGTTTTCCGGTGGCATGAGCGCCGAGGCGGTATCGCGTATCCAGCGCGGAAAGTATCCGCGGCCACGGGCGGTGAATCCAAGGGTCAGCCCGTTTGAAGCCCGTCTTATCCGCAGGATGATGCATCGAAAGCCTTCCCGCCGCCCGCAATCGCTCGCCCGCGTTATCCGGCTTATCGACAAACGGCTTTCGCGGATTTCCGCGGGTGATCACGCCGGGCGTCTGAGCGAGTACGTTGCCGGAACCTGGCGCGCGCCGGCGCGGAAATCCGCGCTTCGCCGCCGACTGCCGGTCGTCGCCGTGAGCCTTGCCGCAGCGCTGCTTCTCGCCGCGCCGGCGGCCTGGTACTACGGGCTCCACTACGAGCTTTTCGCAGCCGGCGAGTACGGGCGGCTCGAGCTATCGGTCCGCCTCCCGCGCGAGGCCGGCAGCGCGGCAGAGCTTGGAGTGTACGCGCGCGTATACGATGAGGCCGGCGAGACGGTCTACCACGGTCGCGCGACGCGGACCGACGGCTGGAGGCGGTGGCTGCGACGAAGCATCAGCCTTGGAGAGTTCCTTGTGACCGATGAGGCGCGCGGCACGCGACGCCACGCCGCGCTCACTTCCGGCCGCGTGTATCTCCCGGCCGGAGACTACCGGGTGAAGGTGGGAGCCGGCGACCGGGCGTACTGGCGGGACATCCAGCTCGAACCGAGAACCGAGCAACGCGGGCTACAGGCCACGCGTGAGGGGCGGACTGAGCTTTTTGTCGTGGATGCCTGGGAACCGGCGGAGCTCGAAACCGGTATTCGGGTGATAGATGCGAGCGACGGTAGTGAAATTGATTCGGGCGAGATAGCGTATAGGGAAGAGGGAAGCTGGGTTTCGATCGACACGACGGGGATGCTCGAATCCGGCGACACTCACACGATTCGCGTTGATGCGCCGGGGTACGAGTCGCGAACGCTCGAGTTTCATGTGCCGGTCTACGAGCGGCGCGTTCACGTAACGGTGCGTCTTTCGCCCGACGAGGCACGCGAAGGAGAACGGTGAACAACGAATGACGCTGACCGTTAGAAGGATAATTCTCATGGCGCTCGGTGCGGTCGGCGGGTTGCTCGCGTGGCCGGTGTCCGAGCTTTTTATCGCACAGCAAGCGGCGTTTCCGTCGCTTTTCGTATTTGCGCTCTTCTCGGGCGCGGCGATCGGGCTTTTGTTCGGGGCGGTATTCGGGTCGGCTCCGGGGATCTTTCTCGGGCATACGCGCCGGATGGTCGCCGGTGCCG
>JBKGYS010000173.1:0-4519 GCA_046545955.1 Spirochaetales bacterium
CGCTTCCTCCGGCACGCTGCATGAGCCTCGAAACACCCTTGGCACTGCCGATCTGCACCACCCGTTCGACCGGGTGAAAGTCAATTCCGAGATCCAGACTCGATGTCGCAACAACCCACTTGAGCCTGCCGTCGAGCATGCGCGCCTCGATTTCTTCTGTGGTCTTGCGGTCAATCGAGCCGTGGGGCAGCGCAACCCTCGCGAGCCACTGTGGCCGGGCACCGATGATCTCCTGATACCACTTCTCGGCCTGATTTCTGGTATTACAGAAAATGATGGTGGAGACAGTGATATCGAGGGCGTTCAGAAGTGGCTCGACCATCGACCGACCGAGATGCCCGGACCACGGGAAGGTATCAACCTGAGGAGGAGCAATAAGGTTGATGTTTATCGCGCGCTGGACGTCGGGCAGCACAATGGTCGGGCCCGCCGTGCCCGTCGCCGCGCTTGCAGCCTCCCTCACATTTCCCGGCGGCTCTGCTCACGCGAAAGCATAAGCGCGAAGCTTTCGGGTGTGGTAATGAGAACCTCAGGCATGCGAGCGAGCTGCTTCTGCTTTCGTGAGGCGCTCGTATCGCAGGCACTTTGCAGAATCCAGCACCGGCGCTGAGAATCAAACGGTATCCACCCGCGTTGCTCGACCACCTTCTCGCACTGCGTGGTCATTTCCTCTTCCCGGTTCATGTCTCCTCGGTGGCGATTGTGTGCGGTTTCTCGGGGAAGAATATGCGTAGAATGCGGGTCGCCGATTCCATCGTATCGGCTTCGCTCGCGGGCTTGTCCGGACGGGGCCGGAGAATGCGCGGAAAACGCACCGCGAGTCCGGATTTGTGACGCTTCGATGGCGAAATACCCTCGAAGGCGATCTCAAAGACCCGTTCAGGCGCTACGCTGCGGACCGGGCCGAACTTCTCCACGGTATTGCGGCGAATCCACCGGTCGAGTTCCGCGATTTCCTCGTTCGTGAGCCCGGAATACGCTTTGGCGAAGGGGACGAGTTCGTCCCCCCTCCAGATCGCGAAGGTGTAATCGGTGAACAGATTCGCGCGCTTTCCGCTTCCGGCCTGTGCGTAGACAAGCACCGCGTCGAGCGTAAACGGCTCCACCTTGTACTTCCACCATACGCCGCGCGGTCTCCCGACGCCGTAGTGACTCTCGAGGGCCTTGAGCATAAGCCCCTCAACCCCGCGCTCACGTGCATCGCTTCGAAGCGCCTCGAGCTCGTCTCGCGACGCAGGCGATAAGGCCTCGCTTGTATGAAAGCGGCGTTGCTCGCCGCACGTCTCCAGGAGGGAACGGAGCTTCGCGACACGCTCGCGCAAGGGCAGCGGGCGAATATCAATATTGGACTCTTCGAGCATATCGTAAAGCACCATATGCACGGGTATTCGTGACTGCATGGCCGCGGAAACGCGGCGGCGTCCGAGACGTTGCTGCAAGTGGTTAAAACTCAACGGTCGCGCGTTCTCCCAGGCGACGAGCTCGCCGTCGAGCACCGTGCCGTCGGGCAGAAGCGCGCCGTCCGCCTCAATCTCGGGAAACTGCTCGTTTATGAGCTCTTCACCGCGCGACCACAACCAGACCGAACCCTCACGCTTCACGAGTTGTGCGCGGATTCCGTCCCATTTCCACTCCACACGCATGTCGTCCAGATTCATAGCTTCGATATCGCTCGAATCGGCCGCGTTCGCAAGAAAGAATGGATACGGGGTGCTCGCCGGCAGTTCGTGCTCGTTGGTGTTCCACAACTGCCGGTAAAACTCGACCGACTCGCTCCACTCTCCCATGAGTCTGTGGAAAATGGCCGGCTGTGGAACACCGCTGGCCTGCGAAAGCGCCCTGACCACCAGCTTCCGGCTGACGCCAACTCGAAATCCTCCGGTGAGAACCTTGTGAAATACGAAGATATCCTCGGTAGGAAGCGAACGCCAGATCTGAACCAGTCGCGCGCGTCGGCGGTCATCCGGAAGTCGGCCTAACTCGGCGATTATGCCGGTGATCCAGCGATGAAGCGGTATGTCGCCCGGAAGCGTATCCTCGCCGGCGATATGTGGGCCGCCATCGAGTAGCTCCCCCACCAAAAGCGCGACGGTCTCACCGCTGTCGCCGACATGGGCGCGGCAATCTTCGAGAAGCCACCCGGGCATTCCGCTGATCGACTGATAATCGTCGAGCAGGGTTCGCGACGTAATCGTGCGCTTTCGGCGCGACGAGGTAAGAAGCGATAGCGCCCATACCGCGTTCTCGGCAGGAGCCTCGCGGAAATAGCGCGCCATCGCAGCCACCTTTTCATTCGTGCTCGTGGTGGCATCGAGCTCGCGATAGAGCAGTGCAAAGCGCTTCATGACGACTCGCCCCTGGTATCCGGCTCCCCATCGTTATCGGACTCCCCCTCGTTATCTGATTCTCCCTCGTACAGGGTGGAAAGTTCGTACGCTTGCAGGCCGAGTTTCTCACGAATATAGCGTACGATTGGTCCTCCCTGCCCGTGGGTTATGTACACCGTATGCGCGCGGCTTTCCCGGATCGTTTCGAGGAGGGATGGCCAGTCGACGTGATCGCTGACAACAAAGCCTCGTCCATAACCCCGGCGCCGCCGATTTCCGCGAACCTGCATCCACCCGCTCGCGAAGGCGGTTTGCGGGCGGCGAAAGCGCTTCATCCACGCGCTTCGGTGAGCGCTCGGCGGTGCGATTACCAGCCGCCCCTCGCACGGGTCGGAGCGCGGCACCTCGCGCGCGGGTTCGGTGGCAAGCATTCTGATTCCGGCTTCGCGGTAGGCCGCGGTCAAGTGAACCGACGCCCCGTGCAGAAGGACGGGCGCAAGGACGCGATCTGCCGAGGGAGATCGGCCGGCTACATCCGTTGCCCCGGCCTCGGGCGAGTAAACATCAGCCTTGAAAATCTTCTCTTCTTCGACGGCGAGCGCGAGCTCTGCGAGAACTCGCTGCGTTTTCCCGAAGGCGTAGCAGAAGAGAACAGAGGGCCCCTCGCGATAGCCTTGCCACCAGTGCAGGATGTCGCGGCGCAGCGTGCGCGGATCGGGCCAGCGATAGACCGGAAGGCCGAACGTTGCTTCGCTCACGAGCACATCGCACTGCAGCGGTTCGAACGGCTCACACGAGGGGTCGGGGTCGCGTTTGTAGTCGCCGGTTACCACCCATACCTCACCGCGGGATTCAAGACGCACCTGAGCCGAACCGAGCACATGCCCGGCAGGATGCAGCGAAACGGTGACATCGTTGAACTGAACCGGCTCGCCGTACTCGAGAGCGTGCAGTGCAATGCCGTGCCCGAGGCGCAGCCGAAGCACCGACTCGCTCGCGCGGGTGGCCCAGTACGCCGACGATCCGGGCCGGGCGTGATCGGCGTGAGCGTGGGTAATAATCGCGCGGCGGGCCGGGCGCCAGGGATCTATGTGGAAATCGCCGCGCGGGCAGTACAGCCCGATATCGTCTACCTCAAGCATGGTCACCGAAACGTTACAGTCTAATAATAGGAAAGAATGAGCGCATCGACGAATATCGCCGACCCTGCCCACTCGTATTCCGCCACCCGGGCCGGCGTACGTCCGTTTCGCTCGCCGCCGGACTCCCGGCTCATGAGCGGGATTCGTGACGGCCTTCGGGCGTTGAATCCTCGGATCGGGATCGAGATTTTTCCCGCGACTCGCGCGTCGGACACCGTTTTAACAGACGATAACAGCTCCCCAGCCACGAACTCCTGCGATGGTATCCGAAGGTATTTGCATTTAACGTATTTCACATAGACCTCTAACGATAATCTCACGGTTCCGGTATTTGATATGCGCCGAAAGCCGAACGGCTTATCACAACAATATTCCTCAAGGGGGAACGAAGATGAGAAAAATGAGTACGGTGTTGGCTCTGCTCCTGGTAGCGGGATTTGCATTCGCTGAAGGGCAGCAGGAAGAGGCCGAAGGTGGCGAAGAAGAAACGGGTGACGGATGGGAATGGGTGATCGACGAGGGCGATTTCCCCGAAGTGAATGCACTCGAGGTGGAAGGGGACATTAGCACCGCGGGGAGCTCCACGGTATTTCCGGCTGCCGAATACCTGGCGGATATGTTCCAGGACGAAGGATACGCTGGAAACCTCACGATCGACAGCATCGGCTCCGGTGGTGGCTACGAGAGATTTGCAGCCGGCGAAAGCGATGTGTCCAACGCGAGTCGCGCGATTGGCGAAGATGAGGTGGAAGCGATGCGCGAAAACGGTCTTGAGCCGATCGAGTTCCGCATCGGCACCGATGCTCTGGCGGTTGTGGTCAATCCCGAGAACGACTGGATCGACGACGCAAGCATGGATGACCTGGAGGAGATCATGACGGCCGAGCGTTGGAGTGATGTCGATTCGGATTGGCCGGATGAAGAGATCCAGCGCTTTATCCCCGGGACCGACAGCGGCACGTTTGACTACTTCGTGGAAACGGTGTTTGACGAGGACGAGGAGCCGCTTCTCGACGCGCCCAACACGCAGCTTTCCGAGGACGACAATAT
>JBKGYS010000174.1:0-4518 GCA_046545955.1 Spirochaetales bacterium
CGGGGGCGCGCCGTCGGTATCGCCGGCGTCGCTGTAGAGGAACAGAAGCTCTATATCCGATGCGTATCCGAGCGCCGATCCGCCGAGCTTTCCGAGGCCGAACGCGGCATACCGCGCGGGAATCCCGGCGGCGGTCCGCGGAATGCCGTAGCGCGCGGTAGTCTCCTCCCAGGCAAGATCGAGCGCGGCGCGGATTACCGCGTCGGCGAGCGCGGTGAGGCGTCGACTGAGAAAGAAGAAGTCCACGTCGCTCGAAAGCATGTGATCGAGGTCTATGAGAAAACTCTGTCGGTCCTTGAATGCGTTGAGCGCATCAACGCGCTGCTCGATCGTTCCCGACGCGATTTGCTCGCGCAGCCGGGATTCTATTTCGAACTCGTCGAACGACAGCAGTTCGTGCTGCTCTATGCGCTCGAGCATCGGAAGCAGCTGCTCGCGCTGTCTTCGCACGAAGTCCTCCCACACGAAGTCACTCGCGCCGAGAAGCACGGCGAGCTCCTGTTGGAGGTCCCGGTCGGAGAAGAGGTGAAACATGTCCTCTCCCTCCTCGCCGAGATCCTGTATGAGCCTGTCGAAGCGGGCGAGCGCTTCGTAGGGGTCCGGCGCTCTGTCGAGGACGAAGGTGAACTGCTTTGTAAGGAGAATGCTCAGACGAATGCGGTCGAGCTGCGCGCGATCGCGAATGGGGGCGAGTCGGCCACCGGGAGTCGAGACCGCGATATCGAACACATCGCGAATCTCTTCCCCGACCGTCTCGATACTCACCCGCTCGATGGAAATGCTGTGGAGACTCAGGGCGTTACTCAGCGCGTAAAGAAAAAACGGGGTGTCGCTACTGCGCACCCGCATACGGGTCAGTCCCTTGTCGCTGAGCTCTTCTTCGATGTTGATGGGAGCAAGCGCGAGTCCTTCGCTCGCCTGAAGCGCCGCGAGACGGTCGGCGACGCGCTCGGCGACCATGCGCCTTGCAGCCTCGGTTCCCTCCTCGCCGAGCAAGCGAAACAGGCTTTCGAACGATTGGTCGAGCTCTGCGCGAAACCTCGACGTGTCCTCGGAGTCGGTTTCAAAGCTATCCGGGCGCTCGTCGCTCGTACCGCGCTGCAGCCGCCCTTCGAACCGGTCGATAATGACTTTCCCGCCCGTGGCTTCTGTCTTCGGCGAGTTGAGCTCGTGTCGATGCGCAGAGGAAATGCGCGAACCTGGAGTTGCCCGGGGCGAACCTGGAGTTGCCCGGGGCGAGCCTGGAGTCGCCGGGAACGGGCCTGGAGTTGCCCGGGGAGAGCCTGGAGTTGCCCGGGGCGAACCTGGAGTTGCCCGAATGGGCGAGCCTGGTGCACCGGCGAAGCGGCCGGATCGACCGCCCCCGAAAAACCGTTCCAACGCCGACCCGACGCCCTTCGGTGGCGAGTCCTCGGCGTTCGACCCGGCTGCCGTCGCGATGTCGAGATCGAGCGTGTACACCTGGCCGCGCTCGATCGATAGCCCGGCCGAGGAGAGAAGGCCTGTGATCATGCTGAAAAGGCCCGGACTGTCGTAGCCTACGAGCGTGACGCCGAGGGAAGCCGGGAAACCATCGACCTGAAGAACAAATGAAGCCCCGGAACTCAGCCGTTCGATCGCGTCGATATGACGCCGGATATCGGCCTCGGAGAAGTCGCTGCGGTATTCATCGGGCGCTGCCGAGAGAATCCTCGATTCAAGATCGCTCATAAGGGTATTGTCCGGGGGAAAGCGTATCGTACGCTTTGCGTGTAAGGCAATGTGGCGATAGGATAGCGGGTATTATGGCTGAACAAACGCGACGGACGATCGACCGTGATTCCCTCGAGAGCGATGCGACCGAACGGTTTTTGCGCTACGTGCAGGTTCCTACAACCAGCGACCGCAAGAGCAGCGAGACGCCGTCAACGCACGGACAGTGGGATCTTTCAAAGCACCTCGCCCGCGAGCTCGAGGATATCGGCGTTCGGGATATTCAGCTCGACGAGCACTGTTACCTTATCGCCCGCGTACCGGCGAGCGAGGGACACGGGCAGGCGCCGGCTGTAGGGTTCATGGCACACGTGGATACCGTGGCGGATGTATCGGGGGAGAACGTGCGACCCATTGTGCACGAAGCGTACGACGGCTCGGCGATCGACCTGCCCGCCGGCTATACGCTCGACCCGAGAGATTCGCCCGAACTGCATGAATATGCTGGTGAAACGATTATTACAAGCGACGGGTCCACGCTTTTAGGCGGCGACGACAAGGCGGGAGTCGCAGAGATCATGGCGGCGGTGCAGTATCTCTTCGACCACCCGGAGATTCCGCACGGGCCGATCGAAATCATTTTCACCCCGGACGAGGAAACGGGCTTCGGTATGGACCGTTTTCCCAAGGAGCGGCTCGAGAGCGTCGCCTGCTATACGCTCGACGGACAGAGCGAAGGCTTTGTGGAAACCGAGTGCTTTAACGCCTACCATGCCGAGGTCGACTTCACCGGTAGGGCCATACACCTTGGCTACGCGCGCGGGCAGATGGTAAACGCCGTTTCCATGGCCGCTGCGTTTATCGCAATGCTACCGCGCAGCGAAAGCCCCGAGGCGACCGACGGGTATTACGGGTATTATTGCCCGCTCGAGGTCTCCGGCAGTCTCGATTCGGCTCGGGTCGATGTATATATCCGTGACCACGACGACGCGCAGGCAAAACGGCGCGTGGCCGCGTTGTCCGACTTCGCCTCCGCGGTCGAAGCGGCGTATCCCGGCGGTTCGGTCAAGATCGAAAGCCGCAAACAGTACTCGAATATGTTCGAGGAAGTCTCGAAACAACCGCGGGTGATGAATCTGCTCGAGGAAGCCATGCGGCAAACCGGTCACGAGCCGCGGCGTCACGCGATTCGCGGCGGAACCGATGGGGCTCGCCTTACCGCGATGGGTATCCCGACGCCGAATGTAAGCTCGGGGCAGCACAATATGCACTCGCGCTTCGAGTGGGTGGCCACGCGCTCGCTCGCGCTATCGGCCGAGCTTGTGGTGCGCCTTGCCGAGTTGTGGGCGAGCGAGGGGTCCGGCGGTTGACCGGCAATTGACGAGCGTTATCCGCCGAGAATTTAACCGAAAATTCACATTGCATAAGTGCACCGGGCGCATTGCACAAGTACCCCGCGCGTCCGTATACTCCCGAATAGTAATTTTATTCAAAAGGAGTGCATATGCGTACGACTATGCAACTACGTCGGGCGGTCGCGGTGGCGGCGACCCTCGCGTTTGTGTTTGCCGGTGTCACGGTATTCGCTGGTGGCGAAGCGGAACAGGTAGACCGCGACACACTGACTATTGCCATCGGTTCGGAACCGGAAGCTCTCGATCCGGTACAGATGACCAGCGCGCCGGCGTCGACCGTTGGCGAGCACGCGATCGAGCGGCTCATTTACATGGAGGAGGACGGCGAGCTTACTCCCATGCTTGCAACCGACTGGGAAAGTAACGACGACGGCACGGTGTGGACGTTCGACATTCGCGAAGGCGTTGAGTTCCACGACGGCGAGCCGCTGAACGCGGAGGCGATTAAAACCAATCTGGATCGATTCATCGATCCCGACGTAGGCGCCGCGTATGCGTTCCTGCTTGGAGACGTCGAATCGATCGAAGCGACCGGCGAGTACGAGCTGACCATCACCCTCGAAAGCTCGTTCGCTCCGATTCTCAGTCACCTCTCGCACAGCTTTATCGGCATTGTCAGCCCGGCGATTCTCGAGGACCTCGAGCCGGACGAGACGACCGACGAAGCGGTGGGTACCGGCCCGTACGAGCTTGTCGAATGGAACCGTGGCGACAGCATTACCATGGTCAGAAACGAAGACTACTGGGGCGATGTTCCCGAGATCGAGAACCTTGAGTTTAACTTTATCCCCGAGGACTCCGCGCGCATGGTCGCGCTCGAAACCGGCGAGGCGGATGCGGTTATGCGCGTTCCCCCGCAGGATGCCGAACGTCTCGATGACGACCCGAACATTAACGTTGTCGAGGAGACGAGCGTGCGAACGATTTACATCGGCTTCAACAGCCAGCAGGAACCGTTCGATGATCCGCTCGTGCGTCGGGCGTTGAACTACGCGGTCGACAAAGAGGCAATCGTCGATTCGATTCTCGAAGGAAATGCATTCGTCGCCGATGCACCGATCGTTGACTCCGTGTTCGGACACGAGTCGGTCGGCCCCTACGAGCACGATCCCGACCGGGCCCGCGAGCTGCTTGAGGAAGCCGGCTACGAAGACGGCCTGAGCGCGACGCTTTACCATCCGAGCGGGCGGTACCTTCTCGACGACACGATCGCCGAGGCGGTTCAGAGCATGCTCGCCGAAGTTGACGTGGATATCACGCTTGAAACCCAGGAGTGGAGCTCGTTACTCGACTTTCTGGCGCAGCCGGAGGATGAAGCAGAGTACGAAATGTTCATGCTCGGCTGGGGAACGGTTACCCTCGACGCCGACTATGGACTCTACGCCCTGCTGCATACCGATCAGTGGAACCC
>JBKGYS010000175.1:0-4494 GCA_046545955.1 Spirochaetales bacterium
GCGAACCGGCTGAGATCATACCCTTTGAACCTGATCCGGGTAATTCCGGCGGAGGTAATGTCGTTCGACCGCGACAGCGGTCGTTCCACCATCCTCGGTAATCCAGGGCTTCAAAGCAAACGGTATGACAGCGGAAGCACTCCCTTAAAGGGCGCGAGGTCTCCACGCAGGCTACCGCGCGCCTTGCGCACAGCCTACTGTGCAGGAGGGATTTCCATGTCACGTTTTCTTTCATCGAGCAGCGCCGGCGCTGTCAAATCTGTCGCGGTAATCGCCGCGCTTCTACTCATTCCGGTCGTACTCCCTGCCGCCGGCGCAGGCGAAACGGATGTTGAACCGGTTGAGGAACGGCGAGAAGAAACCGACGAGCTTCTCATCTACACCTACGACTCGCTTCCGAGTGTTCTCGAAGATATCACCGTCGAGTATTTCGCCGAAGAATACGACGTCGAGGTTACCTTCGAGCGCTTCGGCGACGCCGGGACGGTGTATACTCAGGGCTTTCTCGAGCGGGAGGATCCCGAGGCTGATGTTCTGCTCGGTCTCGACTCAAGCGACGTGCCACGAGGCATTGACGACGGTGTTCTCGAGCAATACGAACCGGACAATCTACAGGTCGTCGACGAGCAGCTCATTGTCGACGACTCCTTCCACGCGGTTCCCTTCGATTGGGGCTACATTACCCTGAATGTGGATACCGAGGCGGTAGACGACGTCCCCGAAAGCTGGGACGACCTTTTATCCGAGGACTACCGCGATTCGATCATTATGCTCAACCCGGGGACAAGCTCGCCGGGACGCAATTTTCTGCTCTTCACGATTGCCGAGTTCGGCGAAGAAGAGTATCTGGATTTCTGGCGCGACCTGGAACCAAACGTGCTCACCGTCGCCGGCGGCTGGTCGGAAGGCTACGGCCTCTATACCGAAGGCGAGGCGCCATTCGTCGTAAGCTACGAATTAAGCCCCGCGTACCACCGCGAGTTCGAGGACGAAGACCGCTACGAGGCGGTGCTTATCGACGATGGCGGGTACCTCCAGGTCGAAACAGCCGGCATTACCCGTGGTGCGGAGAATCGACTGAACGCCGAGCGCTTTATCGACTTCATGGTCGGCGAGACGTTTCAGCAGGAGATTGCGCTCTCGCAGTTCATGTATCCGATTCACCCCGACGTCGAGCTTCCTGACAGCTTCGATGCCATCGACCGTATCGAGCGAAGCGTTTCCCTGCCGGCGGAAGAAGTGGATGAAAACTTCGAGGATTGGTTTGCCGAGTGGGAAGAAGTAATGCGATGAGCACTCTTTCTCGTCATCCGCGCCGTCTTGTCGCCGGAGTTACAGGCGGCGTCTTTGCGGCGCTGCTCTTTATCCCGGCCGCGGCCGTACTTTCGGCCGGGGTTATCGAATCCGGGTTGGATGGGTGGCTGACCGAGACAAGGTCTCTGCTCTCCCGCCCGGGTACGTGGCGAAGCCTTCGTTTCAGCGTCCTGCAAGCGGCCGTTTCCGCCGGGATCTGCATCGTTGTGGCGTTTCCCGGCGGGTATTATCTGGCGCACGTGCAGTTCCCCGGGCGCCGCATTGTTTCGAGCCTTACCCTCGTCCCCTTCGTCCTCCCCAGCCTCGTCGTGATACTCGCTGTAATAAGCTTCTACGGACGCGCGGGACTGCTAAACCGTCTGCTCGGAACCGGTTCGACCGCGGTGTACTCACCAGCGGGCATAATCATTGCACACGTTATATTCAATATCGCCGTTGCCTTGAGAATTCTCGCCGGCGGCTGGCTTTCCATCGACGAGCGGCTGCGAGAAGTATCGAGGAGTCTCGGAGAATCACCGCCGCTGCGCCTGTGGCGACTCTACGTTCCGCTTCTCGCACCGCACGCAGCGGTGGCCGCAATTATCATCTATTTGTACTCGTTCGTGAGTTTCGCGGTAGTGCTTGTTTTCGGCGGGGTACAGTACGCCACGCTCGAAGTACGCATTTACCGTGAGATGTTCGTGAACCTGAACCTGGGGGGAGCAGGCGTGCTCGCTGCCATCCAGTTGATCGCGGCTGCAGCGGTAGTCTTCGTGCTGGAATGGGTGAGCTCGCGTCGCGTGAGCGCTCCGGCTCGCGACCGGCGTATTCGGGTCTACCGCTGGCGGTCGCTTTCGCGAGGCGCACGGTTTTTGTGTCTCGGCTACTGGTCGGCGCTTGCTATCGCATTCGCCGGCCCGCTGCTTTCGGTCATAGCGAGGTCGTTTTTCTCTCGAGGCGGATTTTCGCTGCACGCGTTCGTCGCGCTCCTCGAAGGCCGCATAGGCAGCCGCAATCTCGAAAGCATTATGCGCGCCTCGTTCGCCGAGATTGCCACGACGAGCCTATGGCTCGCCGTCGCTACCGCCGTGCTTACGACCACCTTCGCCTTCGTCGCGGCGAGACTGCTCCGTGGCATTCGCGTTCCGTGGCTCGATACGCTCTCGACCATGCCGCTCGCCGTGTCGAGCGTTACCTACGCGCTCGGCCTTTATGTAATATTTGGACGAACCGTTCCGCCGGTCGCCCTGATTCTTCTGACTCAAAGCATCATGGGATTTCCCCTCGTCTTCCGGAGCCTGCGGGCGGCGATAAACACCTTTCCACCGCGTTACACCGAAAGCGCCGTAAGCCTCGGGGCAGGATTCTGGTTCCGGCTTCGAACGCTCGAGATTCCGATTCTCCGGCGAGGCCTTGTGAACGCCTTTGCATTCGCATTCGCCCTTTCGCTCGCCGATTTTACCTCGGTCCTTACCCTCGGTCGCGGCGCGGTTGTAACCTTCCCGGTCGCAATGTACCGTCTTATCGGATTTCAGAGCTTTGACGTTGCACTCGCCCTCGGGGTCTGGTACATAGGCCTTATCGCGATCGCGTTTCTTGCGATCGACCGTACATCCTTTTCGCGAGAGGGATTCGGACTGTGATAACCCTGAGCGCAATTCGAAGAACGTACGAAGATTTTGAGCTCGATGTTTCCCTCTCGGTTTCTGATTCCGAAATTGTGACCCTGCTCGGCCCGAGCGGCTCGGGGAAGACCACGACGCTGCGCATTGTCGCGGGATTCGAATACGCCGACACCGGAGCGCTGTATATCGACGACACCGAGATATCCCGCCGGCCGGCGAGACTGCGCGATATAGGGTACGTGTTTCAGGACTTTACGCTTTTTCCGCATTTGAACGTGGCCGAGAATATCGCTTACGGGCTGCGCGCGCACCGTGTTCCGCGACATACACGCGAATCGCGGGTAAACCACCTGCTCGACCTTATCGGGCTCAACGGATTCGGAGGGCGAAACGTCGCTACGCTTTCAGGCGGTGAGCAGCAGCGGGTTGCCGTAGCGCGGGCGCTCGCGAGGCAGCCGAAAGCGCTTCTCCTCGACGAGCCGTTTTCGGCGGTCGACAGCGAGCGTCGCGAAGAGCTTCTCGAGTACGTACTTCGCATTCAGCGGGAGCTTCGTATACCCACCCTTTTTGTAACCCACAGCAGGGCCGACGCCTTCGCCATATCAGACCGTATCGCGATCATGCGAAACGGCTCGATCGATAACGCAGGAGCGCCGCCGGTTCTCTACCATAACCCGGGAAGCGCCTACACTGCACGGCTACTCGGTGGCGCTTTTTTTCTCGATGCTCGGCAAAGCCGGTGTGTCAGGCCGGAATACATCGAGATGCGCGCAACAGACCCTCCACCCGCGTCCGGCCGCTCGCAAGACCTCGACACGGCCGCTGCGGTCGACCGTACAGGCACCGGCGAATCGGGCGTAGAATCCGCGCCGACCGACAGCGAGATTGCCGGCAGAGTCCGGCGCAGCGTTTTCCGCGGCGCGCTCAACGAGTACCGCGTGGAAACGCGATTCGGCGACATTCCCGTGTTGGCCGAGAAAAGGTTCGCCGTCGACGAGCGGGTAAGCCTCTTTATACCGTCGAAATCGGTGATGGTGCTCGGCGAATAACTACTGTCCACCACCCTGGTGTTATCGGGCGGCGCGCGCGCAGGCGGGCAGGCTGCCGTAATGCATGGGTGTGGAGAAACATCAACCTAAAACTTTCCAAATTTTTTGCTTGAAGTGGATACGTTCTTGGTGCTCACTGGATATCCCAGGAATACGGTCGCGCGCAACGGAAAACGCATCGTTCCCGAAACCCGGGAACAAAGGAGAGCTACACCATGAAAAGGATTTTTCCGATTTTCAGTATTGTCGCGGTTGTCTCGTTCGGCGCCCTTGCGTGCGGACCCGATACGGCTGTCGAGGAAGATGTGGAGGTCGAGGATCCGTCGATCAACGACGGTACGGAACAAGAGGCCGACGACGGCCTCGAGGGGGAGCCCAACGGAGAATCCGGCGAGGAGATGGACGGTGGCCTCGACGAGGAGCCCAACGGAGAGTCCGGCGAGGAGATGGACGGTGACCTCGACGAGGAGCCCAACGGAGAATCCGGCGAGGAGATGGACGGTGACCTCGAAGGAGAGCTTTAGAGC
>JBKGYS010000176.1:0-4476 GCA_046545955.1 Spirochaetales bacterium
GCCAGCTCTTCGCCTGTTTCGAGGCGACGTCGGGCTTCACGGTCGGAGAGGTCGCCGGAGCGGTGCAGCAGGTCGGTTTCGTTCATGACGGCCCGCGATTCGCGCCACAGAAGCTGCGCCCGTTCGGAATCGTCCGCTGCCTGCCCACGTAAGTCTTCGATCATCTCGAATATTTCCGCGTGCCGGTCCTCCTCGTGGAGTTCATCGATTCGCGTAAGTTCATCCTCGAACGAAGCGACCACCGGCGACGCTGCGAGAAGGGCAAGGGTCGCGAACAAGACGCGCGGAAACCATCGACCTGAAATATCCATAGTGACCCAAAAGGTACGTACACGTATAATATGGAAGCAAGCGAAATCGGGCGGCGTGAATGTCAAGGGTATTTGCAAAAATGTCGTCCGTTTCGTACCTTAAGGTTATGCTCATTGAAGCGGAAATCTGGACAGTTGCACGTACTGATAAGGGCAACGCGGTCATTGTAAAGCCGGTTGATTCCGATCGTGCAGTGCCGATTATCATCGGGCAGCTCGAAGCACAGTCGATACTCGTCGCGCTCAGTCGTACGCAAATGCCGAGGCCGCTGACCCACGATCTGTTTCTGAACGTGTTCGAGCATATAGGTGTGAAGGTCGAGCGGGTGGAGATTTACGAGCTTCGAGAAGGCACCTTCTACTCTCACCTCATGCTTGTGCACAATGAGGAGCGCTATACAATCGACGCGCGACCGTCGGATGCACTCGGCGTGGCGGCGCGAATCGGGTGTGACGTGTATATCGAGGAGTCGCTCGTCGAGGAGGCGGGCATTGCCGCGAGCCTTGTCGCCGAAGCTGAGGGAGACCCTGATGAGGTCGAGGAGGAGCCCGAGGCCGCCGATGAGACCGAGCTTGAGCTCTCGCGGCTCGAGCAGGAGCTTAACAAGGCCATTGAGGAAGAAAACTACGAGGAAGCCGCCCGTATCCGCGACCGGATTAAAGAGCTCTCCTGAGGCCGGCGCTTGCGAGCGCCATGGCGGCGTGTGAAGCACGGTCATACTCGCGGCTGAAACCTATTTCGCCTGTAGAACCTGCTTGAGCGCGCTGTCGAGGTGCCTCCATTGCGCGTCGCTTAGCCCCGTTTTGCTGAAGACCGCCTGTTCGTAATATAGGGCGAACTCCAGCAACGCCTCGCGTAATCCGACGTATACCGACGCGAGTCGCAGGGCGAACTCGGTGGGAGGCTCGCTCTCGCGGCGCGGTACGCCGTGTTTGTGCGCCCATCGTTCGAGTTTCTCGAATCGTTTCTCGGCCCTTTCGAGAGCCCGTTTTTGGGCTGCTGTGAGCGCCGCCGCTGAGTCCCCCCGCCGCCTGGGGCGGTGAGCGGTGTAGTCCGTGTCGCTTCGCTCACCCCGGCGCCGTCGCCTCCATCGGCTCGTAAAGACAAACGCGATAGCTCGCCAGAGCCACATGAACCGCGCGGCGAGCGTCGATGCCCACAGTGCGATCGCCGCCACCACGCGGCCGCGCCGGAGTTTCCGCCGCATCTCGTCGGTGAACAGCGGGGATAGCAGAAAAATCGCTACCGCCGATATCAGCGCGGTAAGTGCGAGCCGCTCGAGTACGGTGAATAACCAGATTACCCAGTCGGGTGTGCTTGGGTCTTCCTCGACGCCGAGGTCTGACTGAAGGTCTTCGAACATTTCGACGGTCCCGGGGCGGTCGGGTGGGGGCGTCGGTTGCGAGTCCGATTCGATACCGGGAAAGAGTTCGCTGAACGCACCGATCATGCCTCCGATCCACTGCGGCGGAAGAAGACTCTCGTCGCCGGATAGGGGAAGCGCGAGCAGGCCTGCGGCGAGCACGAGGGTCGCGGCGTGCCGCAACCTGCGCCGGCGATAGCGCGACGGAAGCCGATTACCGTCTGCGATATACCGATACTCATCGAGAAACGAGTCGTAGGTTGCAACGGTGATGTAGCGCAGGATCGCGAAGCCGGCGATAAGGAAAAAGGCGGTATTCGAGGGCGGGGCTGCGGTGAGCCAGCCGAGAAGCGCCGTGAGGAGCAGAATAATCAGAAGCCCTGTCGTAAGTCTTCTCTCGGAGGCGAGACGCTCCATGGCTTCTGCGGTTACCTCGGCAAGTTCCTTGAGCACGCGCTCGCGTGCCGGGCCTTCCCGTTCGCGATATACAGCGCGCAGAAGCATTCTCCGGTCGCTTACGCTTCGAAACAGCGCCGAGGCTACGACCCATGCGATAAAGACGAGAACCAGCCGCCATATGAAGAGCGGATCGGGTACAAAGCGAGCTGCGAGGGGGCCGGAACGCTCGATCGCGAGCGCGAGGTAGGCGACAAGCAAGGTAACGACAAGCGCCCGCAGACGCCCCGCGGTCCCGAAGGCGGTTGCGTCGAAACGTTCGGTGAGGGCCTGGTTCGCGAGGGGCGCCAATGCGACCAGGAGGATGGTTACGATTCCCGGTCCGGGAACTCCCGCCGCATCCCGGACGAGCACGGCGAGAGCGAGGGTAAACAGCGAGGCGACGCCGGCGGCGAACGGCGGCGTGTGGCCGACACGCGAGTGTCGCCGCGCCGAGCGCTGACCGGCGCCCTGGGCGCGCATCGTTTGCCCGTTGCCCGCACGCGGGGTACTTCGCTTCCCGCCGCCGGGTGCACGCCGTGTTCGTCCTTTTCGCTCCTCTCGCCCTTTAGCCGACAAATCGAAACGCTCCGTATTCCGGGATGGACCGAATAGGGACCGACCGCGGTACGAAACTCTCGCGCTTGGCGGTCTTTCGGTTATTGTACAGGAGCTCGATGGTTGTCTCACCCTGCGCCATATTGGTGAGCGCTATAACCGTTTCGGCGTCGAGCGGTGGCCCAACGTAAAAGATGCGAGCGCCGTATGGAACGCTACCGGCCGCTTGTCTTAACTCGGCGACATCCATGAGCCCGTCGGCGATATCCGCGCGGGCCAGCGCCGACAGAAGCTCTACCGCGTGCGCGTAGCCGGCGGTCGCCGGATACCCGTGCTCGCCAGTATCCTTCCCGAGCTTCCCATCTATTACCAGCCCGACCGGCTGCTCGAGCCTTCGAGCGTACATGACAAGCGCCGCGGCCGCCTCGATGTTTCGTTCGACCGCGTGAAACCGCTTCCTTGTTTCGTAGTGCCCCGCGCGCAGATTCAACAGAACGATCAGAGGAAACGAAAGCGCCGGCAGATATTCGGTGGTGTGAAGTTCGCCGGTGCGGGCGGTTGCCTTCCACGATATACGCCGGGGGTCGTCGCCGCGAATGTAGCCTCGAAGCGAACGAAAGCGGGTCGGGTCCTCGTACACAGGGTTGGCAGTCGACAGGTTCCCGGCGGGAAGCCCGCGGGAATAGGAGAGCGTGAGCGGGTGCAGAGCCGGGTAGACGATTATGCGCCCCGGCTCGCCCGCCACCCCCGCCCAGGGAAATAAACCAAGGGGGTCCGTCCCGCGTACCCGCAGTGGGCCTAATTCGTGTACTCCGCGGTTTATCCCACGCACGGTGTAGCGCAGGTTGTACTCCTGTCCGGCTTTCAGGCTTATAACTGCGCTGGTCCGACCGTCGGCTCGCAGTCGCCCGCAGGGGTCGGTGAGCGAAAGGTGCGCGATCGGGAACGCGCTTCGGTTTTCGATTCGAACGTGGACCTCGCAATCCTGAAACCGGAACGAAGCCTGCTCGGGGGCAGCTCTGGACACGTGCAGATTGTTCCGTATCGAGCGGCTCCAGAGCGCGCTCGTAATCGCTACAAAGAGCATAAGAAGCGCTATCCACTGAACGAGGGCCACCGGCACAAACGCGTACAGCACCAGTGCAAGCGTGCTCACAGCGATAACCCGGCGCCGCATTACCCCTCCCGTCGTGCCGGTGCAGGTACGGTATCCAGAACTTCGTCGAGCGTTTCGTCGACGCTTCTGCCCTTAATGAGCGCATCGGTGGACAAAATGAGTCGTTTGGCAAATACCGGCCGTACGAGCTCTTTCACGTCCTCGGGTATCACGTAGTCGCGGCCGCGAACTGCGGCGAGCGCCTGCGCCGTCTTGTAAAGTGCGAGGGTACCGCGGGGCGAGACACCGATGCGCACTTCCTGGCGATGTCGGGTGGCTTCGACTAAATCCATTATGTATCGGGCTACATCGCGCTCGACGTGTATTTCAACGCTCGCCTGCTGCAGCGCGACGATGGTCGCCGGGTCGGTACAGGAGCGAAGGTCTACGACCGGATGACTCGTGCGCCGCTGGCTTTCCACGATGTGGAGTTCATCCTCGCGCTCTGGATACCCCACCGACAGGCTCATAAGGAAGCGGTCTTTCTGCGCCTCGGGAAGGGGAAAAGTACCCTCAAACTCGACCGGGTTTTCCGTCGCGAGGAGAAGAAACGGATCGGGAAGCGCCCGCCGTTGTCCTTCAACCGACACCTGTCCCTCGGCCATGGCCTCGAGGAGCGCGCTCTGGGTTCGCGGTGTGGCGCGATTAATCT
>JBKGYS010000177.1:0-4470 GCA_046545955.1 Spirochaetales bacterium
CCCTACTATGCGGCTTGTTAGACACCGCTTTACACCACGGTGGTGGACAGTAATCTACAGTCGAAGGAAATCGCGGTGAAGCGCTGTATCTGGTCTTGAGGCGCATTACCTGTCAAACGGCAACACTGCTGCCGTCGTGGATCACTTCAGGTACTCGGCCGGTTTACGCTCTATTCAGGGAACGGAATAGTTTCCCCAAATACCTCGGCTCCGGCGGCTGCTACGCCCGCGAAGTGCTGTGCCGTTGTATGCGACCCATAAAGCTCCTCGGCGAGCTTCGCGGTTTTATGCCCTGTGGCAAGCTGTACGGCCGGCAGATCAACCTTATCGCGTCCTCGACTAGTGTACACATGACGGCACTGGCGGAACGTCACGCCGCGATCACGCCGGCGCATGCGCTCGGATTTGACCCGCTCAAACGCGGCAAGGTCCGCCCGCAGTTCATCGCGAATAGCAGGCAACAACGGGACCTCTCGCAGCTCACCGTTTTTCGGTGATTTCAACCCGTCTAGCGAGAACAGCCGCGATATTTCATCGGTGGACAGTATCTCGCGAGGCTTCGCGGACACGCTGACCTTTTCCATGTCCATGGTCGGGTCAATCCGGATAAGCTCTCGCTTGCGCGCAAAACGGGCGGGCCGCTGCTTAGCATGCTTACCGTTGAACCGATAAATCATTGTATTATCGGCACTTACATTCAGCCAGAAGCCGGACTCGAACCGGCGACCTGCTCATTACGAGTGAGCTGCTCTGCCACTGAGCTATCCTGGCTAGAAGCGTTTGAAAGCGCACTATAAGACAAGCCGCGCTTCGATTGCAAGACCCGACTCGCGCGTCCCGATTGACTATGGTCTTAAGAAGTGAAGGCAATATCCCGATATAGGGACCATAAGCGGAGTATAACGCGTACATGCAAACGGGAGAGTCACGACGTGGTTAGAGGATGGTACACCGCCGCCAGCGGAATGAACGCACAACAGCACAGGATGGACCAGATCTCGAATAATCTGGCGAACGTGAATACCACCGGTTACAAGCGAGACCGATCCATACATAAAGCGTTTCCTGAGCTCATGCTGAGACGACTCAACGACGACGGCGTCCGCTCGGTCCCGCTGTCCGGTGCCGACCCGGTACTCGGCTCCTTCGACCAGGCTCCGGTGGTCGGGAGACTGGGAACAGGGGTGGAGCAGAATGAGGTATATACCGACTTCTCGCAGGGTTCGGTTCGCCAGACGCACAACGATTTTGATCTTGCGCTTGAAGGCGATGGATTTTTCATGGTCGAGACGCCGCAGGGTGAGCGGCTGACCCGTGACGGGAGCTTTCAGCTCGGACCTGAGGGGCTCCTCGTAACCGACCAAGGCTACCCCGTGCTCGGCGAGAACGGCTATATTCGCGTGACTGAAAACAACTTCGATATCGATGAAGACGGTGTCGTCTCCTACAACGCGCAGTTCGGGCAGGATCCAAACGAGTTTGTGAGTGAACGGGGAAATCTCTGGGAAGACACTCAGGAGGTCGACCGTATCGCGATTGTCAACGTCGACCGACCGCGCTATCTCGAGAAGCAGGGGGAAAACCTCTGGAATACAACCTGGGAGAGCGGCGAGCCGCGAATCGCCGCGGAGGGGGAGCGCCCCCAGGTTCTTCAGGGGTTCGTCGAGTCCGCCAACGTCGAGCCGGTTCGCGAGATGGTGGAAATGATACAGGTTAACCGTGCGTACGAGGCAAATCAGCGTGTTATCCATACCCAGGATGAGTCAACGCAGCAGCTTCTCAGTACGGTTATGCGGGCGCAGTAAGCATATGAACGGTAAGGGCTTTAGAAGGAACGACAGGAGATAAGCCGTGGTACGATCTTTGTATACAGCCGCGAGCGGCATGAACGCCCAGCAAACCAACATCGACACAACCTCCAACAATCTGTCGAACGTGAATACCAACGGGTTCAAGCGTAATCGAGCGGATTTCGAGGATCTGATGTATCAGACGATCCGCACCGCCGGTACACCGGCGACGGAGGTTACGTTGAATCCGGTTGGCGAGCAGGTCGGCCACGGCGTGAAGGTGTCGTCGACGCAGAAGATCTTCGAGCAAGGTTCCCCTCAGGAGACCGGCGTTCCCACCGATGTAGCAATTCAGGGTGACGGATTCTTTCGTGTGCTCGATTACGATGGGTCGTACGGATATACCCGGGACGGCAGCTTTCAGATCGATTCGAACGGACAGCTCGTAACGTCTCAGGGTTACCGTGTCATTCCCGAGATTACCTTGCCGGATAATTACATAAAGGATTCGCTCAATGTGACTCAGGAAGGTCAGGTCACCGTCGAGGTACCGCAGCTCGACGATCCGGTTGAAGTCGGTCAGCTTGAGCTCTATCGGTTTACCAATCCCGCAGGCCTGAACGCCGTCGGCGAAAATATGTTCAAGGAAAGTCCGGCCAGCGGCGATGCGATTGCCGGAATACCGGGACAGGAAGGAATGGGGCGAACGCTTGGCGGATTCATCGAATCGTCGAACGTAGAAGCGGTGAACGAGATGGTGAGCATGATTACCGCCCAGCGCGCCTACGAGATGAACTCGCGCTCGATTCAGACCAGCGACGAGATGCTGAGTATCGCAAATCAGTTGAAGCGGTAATGATCGGTAAGCGGGCGTAGGAGGAAGCGGCAATGGACGTACAGAGTATACAGTCAGCGCTGAATCAGGTACGAGGCGGCGGAACTCCTCGACCCGATTCCCTTCTGAACGAGCAGGACCCCCTTCGGGAAGTAGCAAAAGAGTTTGAGGCGCTCTTCACGCAGATGATGTTCGATTCCATGCGCGAGACGGTCAACCGGGAGGACAGCCTTTTCAGTGGAGGACAGGGCGAGAAAGTATTCGAGGATATGCTCTACGAACAGTACTCGCTCATTACCGCCGACGGCGAAGGGATTGGCCTTGGCGACATGATATACGATCAGTTTTCCCGTAACGACTCGACGGCCTCTGCTGCAACAACCTCGAGCGAGGAGGGAATGGATGTGCCGAACCGACAACGAATACAGGCGTATGACTCGCTGCAGCCGGAGCTACCGTAAGATCAAAGCAAGTGTATCGCGCACGTGTGCATTTTTCTTAATTCACGCTCGTCGCCATTGTGCAAAAAAGTATACGATTTAAGGTCCCGATCGCTTCATTTATCTTTGCGTTATCATAAGTTTCTATTGCAAAACAAATTAGAAAACGAATAGATTCATCCACGAGATGGCACGGTCTTTGCTTATATGTGTGCAGGAGAGTGCTATGATGACGCGGAACAACGATGCAGCGACAACCGACGATTCGGTACAGGCCTACTTCGATCAGATTAAACGGACCCCCCTTCTGACCCCCGAGCGGGAAGTGGAGCTTTCGCGGCGCATTCAGACCGGCGATGAAAGCGCCCGGAAAGAGCTCGTCGAGGCGAATTTGCGTTTAGTCGTCAAGATTGCGCGCGCCTACGTGACCCGCGATGTAAGTCTTCTCGATCTTATTCAGGAAGGCAATCTCGGGCTCATGCGAGCCGCTTCGAAGTTCGACTATCGCAAGGAGGTCCGCTTTTCCACCTACGCGTCGTTCTGGATTAAGCAGTCGATAAGCCGGTCCCTCGCGAACAAGCGACGTACGATTCGTCTGCCGCATCGTAAAGAAGACGCGTTACGACGGATTCAACGCAGCCACAGTGCGCTGAGCCAGCGGCTTATGCGTACGCCGACGCCGGAGGAAATTGCGGGCGATATCGGCATAACGGCGGATGAGGTAACCGAAATACTCGGGTATGCCGTTGCGCCGGTGAGCCTCGATTACGAAATTAACGAGGACAGCGGAACTATGCACGATCTATGCGAGGATACGAGTTACGCTCCCGACCGGCAGGTAATGCACGACGCGGTACGCGACCAGACCCTGCGCATCCTTGATCGCCTGCTCGAGCGAGAGCGCGCCGTGCTTCGCTACCGTTACGCGATCGACGGTGGCAAGCGGCAGACGCTGAAGCATATAAGCGACGAGCTCGGTATCTCACCGGAGACGGTGCGGCAAATCGAAATGCGCGCGATCCGCAAACTGCGGCAGTACGCCGATGAGTTTCGCGAGCTGGTGACCGAATAAAGCGTCGCGAATCGCGGCGCCGGGGCGAGGGTATCCGCATGTGGTTGACGACCGCCTGCCCTGCGGGTATCCATTGCACATAATGGCTAAGACCGGATCCCAAGCGTCAGACCAAGCCGACAAGCCGAACGCGAATCCGAGGGCTCGTACCGGGAACACCTCTAATCAGCGGCGCGACAGGTATCTGCGCCACCTTTACTTGCTTCTCACGCTGATCGCGGTGCTGCTTCTGGTCATGATAGTGCTTATCCCCGACCACAGAGATTCGTCGCGTCAGCCTGTCGTCGGCGAAGCCGAGCCGGGCGAGGAGGTGCCGGGCGAAGCCGAGCCGGG
>JBKGYS010000178.1:0-4448 GCA_046545955.1 Spirochaetales bacterium
GCCTTCCCTCTAAAGAATAATTATTTTCCTTTACCGCGGCAATGGCCCTAAGCGTCCGCGCCTCTCCAAGCCCGCGCGACCCACCCCGTGGGCGCCGGCAGGCTGCCCCGCCCGTGCCCTCGTCGGGCGGGCGCGCCGCGGCTGAAGGCACGCGCACGCGTGGGACGGCCCGAAGCGGATGCTTCGGCTCGAAGCAGACGGTTCAGCGCCCGCCCTGCGCGCCGTCCACGAAGTCCCACGGATAGGGCTTCTCCGGCTCGCTTACCCGGTTAAGCCGCTGCAGTTGATCTTCGCTAAGCGCGAAGTCCAGCGATCCAATCGCGTGATCGAGGTGAGCCTTCGTGCGGATGCCGACAATGGGCGCGGTCACCAGCGGCTGATCGAGCAACCAGCGAAGCGATACCTGCACGAACGACTTGCCGGTTTCCTTCGCCACTTCGCCGACCGCGTCGAGTACGCGCCACGTCGACTCGACGTTCATACGCTCCCACGTTTCGAACCAGAGATCGTGCTTGTCGCCGAGCCGCGATCCGGCCGGAGGCTTGCTCATCCCGCGCTCGTACTTGCCGCTGAGCCAGCCGCCTTTGAGCGGACTCCAGGGCAGCACCCCGAGCCCTTCCTCCTCGCACACCCGAAGTACTTCCCATTCGGTCGTTCGGCACAGGAGACTGTACTGCGGTTGCAAGCTTCGAAACGGCTCCCAGCCGTGCGCCCGCTGCAGGTCGAGCGCCTTCTGGAGCTGCCACCCGGTGTAATTGCTCGCTCCAATGTAGCGTACTTTGCCTTCCTGTACGAGCCGGTCGAGGGTGGAAAGCGTCTCCTCGAGCTCCGTACCCCGGTCCCAGCAGTGCATCTGGTACAGGTCGATAAAATCGGTTCCGAGCCGCCGGAGGCTGTCCTCCACGTGGCGACGGATGGTCTTGCGGCTCGCCCCGGTATCGTTCGGCCCATCGCCCATGGGAAAGCGGCCCTTGGTGGCGATAACGAGGCTATGACGGTCACGAGCGGATACCCATCGACCTATAATATCTTCGCTCACCCCACGCGTGTAGACGTTGGCGGTATCGATAAAGTTTCCGCCCGCATCGACGAAGGCATCCATAATCGCGTGCGCCTCGCGCTCGTCGGTCTCGCGGCCGAAGGTCATCGTGCCGAGACACAGCTCGCTCACCTTCATGCCGGTTGCACCTAAGAATCTATAGTTCATCGAATTCCTCCTCGGTAATTTCACAAGTTATTTTGCAAATTCGTTTCAAAAGTCTTTCAGGTCGATGTTTTGCCGAGCGTCGCGCGACTCGCGGGCGAAATCCGCCACCGGTGCGCGCGAGCGGCACCTTTTTTCGCCCCGCGCGGCTCCCGGGCGAATGCCGCCACCGGTGCACGCGAGCGGCATCTCGTTCGCGGCGCGCGAGCGCCGGCTGCGGGAGGCGGCGCGCTGCCGGCCGATTGTCCGCGCTGCCCGCCCGGTCTGCCGAGCGTCGGCCGGCGATGAGTTCGTCCGCAGGTATACGCTCGTCTGCGCGCTCGCGGCGGGCCCGGCTACCTCGAGCCTGAACTCCGAGTGACCGGTCAGCGAAACAGCACGCTCACCGATTCGCCGAAGTGGGTGCGCTTTATCGCCTCCCCGAAGAGCGAGCCGACCGAGAGCACCGTCATATTATCGAGTCGCCGTTCCTGGGGAATCTCCACCGAATTGGTCGTGACAATCTCCTCGATGTCGCTGTCGCGGATGAGTTCGGGAGCCGGGCCGCAGAAAAGCCCGTGGGTGCAGGCCACGCGAATGCGTTCGGCGCCGCGCCTTCGCACCTCTTTGGCAGCCGCGACAAGCGAAGTACCGCGGCTGATTTCGTCCTCGAATATGAGCACGTCCTTCCCTTCGACATCGCCGATCATGTTGGTTATTTCCACCTCCTGGTCGCTCTTGCGCTCCTTATTCATGATAGCGAGAGGAAGCCCGAGCTGTTTGGAGAAATTACCTTCGCGCTTCTGCTGACCAAGATCGAGCAGTGCGACCGTATTTGAAAGGTCGATTTGCCTCTTCAAATAGTCAATAATAATCGGCTCCGAGAGGAGATGGTCGGTCGGCACGTTGAAGAATCCACGCACCTGATCGGAGTGCAGATTCATGAGCATAAAGCGCATTGCCCCGGCCGACACGAGCGTATCGGCGAACAAGCGACCTGCGATCGAAATTCTCGGCTGATCCTTCTTGTCGCTGCGCGCGTAGGAGTAATGAGGAATGACCGCGGTAATCCGCTCGGCCGAAGCGCTTCGAAGCGCGTCGAGAATAATCATGAGTTCCACGAGCGCTTCGTTCGGGTTCGGATACAGCGACTGCACGACATAGCAGTCCTTGCCGCGTACCGATTCGCGGATTTGCACGAACGTATTGTCGTTGGCAAAGCGCTTGATCGTGATCTCGCCGGGCTCGATTCGAATATGCCGACAGATTTCCTCGCCGAGTACAGGGTTGGAGCTTCCCATAAACACTTTCAGATTATCCATATCGTCCTAAGCATATCCTTGCTTGCCCATTCTCGCAAAGGAACTTGCCGCCGTCGCAGGGACAACCGTATTCTTTCGCGTATGAAAACCAATCGAAGTTTCCGCACAATTCTAATTACTCTGGTGCTGGTATTCGCCTCGGCGACGCTCGCGACGGCAGCCGAGGAACATATGCAATTCCAGGATGAAACGGCAACCAGAATCCGGCAGGAGCTCACCAGCGTTCTCGAGGAAAATGAGGATGTTTCTCTCGCAGACATGACCGTTGACCAGCTGTTCGATATCGCGGGACGCTTGAGTGTACGTGAACAGGAAGGCCACTACATAGAGGGTAAGCAGAGAGCGTCGTTCATGCTACCCGGCCTCGGGCAGTTCGGCACCGGTGACCCGCTCGCCGGTTCGCTTTTCCTCGGCGGCCATCTGACGCTTCAAGCCGGAACGATCACCGGGGCGTACGTGCTGCTCCCCGACGAGGTGAAGGTCGGCGGCGACGGCCTCGATTACGCGGGTGATTCCTTCAACGATATCCGCAATACGTGGCGTTCCTTGAGTCTCAGCGACCTCGGCCCATCCTTCGGGGTTCTCGCAGGCGGTAGCATCGTACAGACCGCGTTTCGCGCCTGGTCCGCCTCCGACGCGGGCAACCGAGCTACGCGCAACGTAGAGGACGGTACCGTACAGTTCGACCCGCAGCCGTTTATGTTTGTCGGTGACCGGCTCGGCTTCGGTACCTCGATCAAATACTGATAACGGGTAGAGTATTTTTCAGCGTTCGGCTACCATACCATCTGTAATGGCGTATACGGTAGCCGAACGCGAAGCGCAGCCTCAGGCGTATCCGTCCGATTTCGAGCATCTCGGGCGGCTTCTGCGCCGAACATCCCGAACCTTCGCCCTGTCCATCGAGGGGCTTCCGGATACACTTCGCGAGGAACTTACCGTTTCCTATCTCCTTTTTCGCGTCTCCGACTACCTCGAGGATCATTCGACGCTCGACGCGCCGACCAAAACGTCGCTCCTTCGCCATTGGGAGCGTGTTCTCGCCTCCGACGACTCGCTCGATTCGTTCCTCAGCGCGCTCGACGCAATCCCGCACCGAAACGACGATCCCGAGGCGCTCGTCGCCTACGAAAGCGGACGCCTGCTCGCGCATATGGCGGCCTTTCCGAGCGCCTCGAGGGACGCGATCGTTCAGCGGGTGCGGGAGACAACGCTCGGCATGGCCGAATGGCAGGAAAAAGGTCCGCGGCTGAACACCGAGACCGATCTCGACGAATACATGCACTTTGTAGCCGGAATTGTCGGATACCTTGTCACCGACCTGTTCGCCGGACAGTCCGAGCATATCAGCCGGCGAAAGCGCGAACTCATGCCGCTCGCGCGTGAATTCGGTCTGGCGCTTCAGACGGTCAACGTAATACGGGGTATACGAAAGGATTACGAACGCGGCTGGATATTCGTTCCGCAGTCGTTCTGTCGGGCTCACGGCATCTCCCAGGATGAGCTGTTCGAGGCGGGAAACGAGAGGTCGGGTGTTGCCGTAATCAACGACCTCATCGCCAAGGCAGAGAAACACCTTATCGGCGCGTTGGCCTACGTTCGCTCGCTTCCGAGACGCATGCATCGTCTGCGCCTCGCCTGCGCATGGCCGCTTCTATTCGCGGCGAGAACCCTGTCGGCGAGCCGAAACAACGCAGCGGTGTTAACAGGCGAGGTGAAAGTCGGCCGGCGCGAGATAAAGGCGATTATGAAACACAGCACCTTGCTCGGCTGGTCGAATACATGGCTCAGTCGCTACACCGGCAGGCTCTTGCGGCGGCCTCCGGTTGTTCCCCGGAACTCAGCCGAAGATTCGTCCGCCGGCGCTCAAGCCGCAGTCGGCAGCTAGCGCGTACTGTGGACCACCGAGGTGTGAAGCGGTGTCTGTGCAGCCGCATAGCCGG
>JBKGYS010000179.1:0-4439 GCA_046545955.1 Spirochaetales bacterium
CCTACTATGCGGCTTGTTAGACACCGCTTTACACCACGGTGGTGGACAGTAATCAATCTTCGCGCGCTTTATGCTTACGAAAGAACGGGGTAAGAGGTCGAACCGTTACCGAGTCCGTTTGTGCAATCGTCCCGTCGCTTCACCCGTATTACCTGATAGGAGGTGGTAGGGACGATGCGTTACAGACGGTTCGGGTTTGCCGGGAGAAAATCGCGGCGGCGAGGCATGGCAATGTTTCGCTTTGTGGCTACTCTCGAAGACATTGTACTCGGTCGGGGGTGCGCGCTTTGCGGCGATCCACTGTTTCGGCGCAGAACACGCGCTTCGCAGGTCTGCCGCGCGTGCACCGCTGCGATGTATCGCTCAAGTCTCGCGGCTGCCGTATCGAGGTGTTCGGTCTGCGGACGACCTCTGCTTCGCGAGCAGGGGACGTGTACCTCGTGCCGGAAACTCGAGCAGACTCCGCCGTTCGATTCGCACGTCGCGGCCCTCGAATACAGGGCTGGTGGAGAGGAACTCGTCGCAGCGTTCAAAATGCGGCGAAACCGGGCGGTCGTTCGCCTTGCAGCGTCGCTGCTGCTTCAAAGCACAATCGATGGCGGGCACACGCCGGCCAGGCCGGTCCGCTTTTTATCGCCGGATGAACCCGTATGCGTGCCGGTTCCTCCGGGAAGCCGGTCGGCGAGACGCCGTGATTTCCAACCGGTGGACTTGCTTGCTCGCGAGGTAGCGCGAATGAGAAACCTGCCGTCAAGACGCCTCCTTACCCGGGTTGGCAAGCGGCTCGACCAAAAGAAACTCGGGCGCGAGGAACGCTCGAAAAACGTCGCCGGAAAGTTCGTATATCAAGGGAAACCACCTGTTCCGCCGGTCGTGTTTCTCATAGACGATGTGTATACCACCGGGGCGACGGTTTCCGAGTGTGCGAGGATTTTAAAGGAAGCGGGAGTCCGAGAGGTGCACGTCCGCACACTCGCGATGGATTAAGCCGGTGGGTATACGATTGACACTCCGGTTATCAGTTTGGTAGCTTTTACCTAAAGTTAAAGCGGAACGCCCCGGAACAGAGTCGATGCCGCACCATCGACTCTTTTTTTGCCCGAATACCTGTTCCGCGTGTCAGAGGTATACGCGTGGCTGAACGTGACCTTACCGACGAACTTACTTCCGTTATAGAAGGACTGGGCTTTTCTCTGGTAGAATGTAAAGTGCAGGGAGTTCGCGGAACGTTGCATGTGAATGTTGTTGCTCATCGACGTGGAGGTATGTCGATCGATGACTGTGCGGAGATACACCGGACTCTTGTACCTCGCATTCAAGTGATAACCGGTAACCGCGATATTAGCGTAGAGGTGTCCTCGCCGGGAATCGACCGGAAGTTCAAGTCTCGACGGGAATATCAGGTCTTTGTCGGAATGCCGGTAAGGATTCTGGATCTCGAGAGCGAATGGATTTCAGGTATACTCCAGGATGCGGACGATCACGGCATTACACTCGCCCGCGACGGTGCGACCGAGCAGTATGCGTATTCTGAAATTCGCGCTGCCCGGCTTAACGATGTCTAGGAGGACATTCACCAACTATGTCTGCTCAACTTGCTGAGGCAATAAGCCTACTCGTTCAGGACAAGGGGATCAGCGAAGAGCTGATTTCCCGAACAATCGAAGAATTCCTGCTCGCCGCCTATAAGCGGAAATTCGGGACCTCCGAGAATGCGGTGGTGCATTTCAGCGAGGACGGCCAGGATGTGACGCTCTACGCTCAGAAGGAGATCGTAGAGGAAGTCGACGACCCTGTTACGCAAATCGCACTGTCGGAAGCAATGAGTCTTGCCGAAGACTGTGAGATCGGTGACGAACTGCTCATCGAGATAGATCCCAACGAATTCGATCGCGTCGCGGTTCAGAGTGCCAAACAAAAGGCACGGCAGACGCTGCGCGAGATTCAGAAGGATACGCTGTATAGCGAGTTTTCCGACAAAGTCGGGGAAATGATAATCGGGTACTACCAGCGCGAGCGAAACGGCAATATTTTCGTCGATCTCGGCAAGACCGAGGGCATGCTTCCCAAGCGCTACCAGAGCCCTCGCGAGGCGTATCGTCCTAACGACCGGATTAAGGCGCTAATCTACGAAGTGACCAAGAGTCCGCAAGGGCTCCAGATTATCCTCAGCAGAACCCATACCGATTTTGTTCGGCGCGTATTTGAGCTCGAGGTTCCCGAGATTTACGACAAGACCGTAGAAATCTTTAAAATAGTCCGCGAACCCGGCTATCGAACAAAAATTGCCGTCTACTCTAATCGGGAAGATGTTGATCCGGTCGGCGCGTGCGTCGGCCTGAAAGGTGTCCGCATCCAGGCGGTTGTCCGGGAACTCGAAGGGGAAAAAATCGATATTCTGAAGTACGATGTCGACACCCGATCCTTTATCAAGAACGCGCTGTCGCCCGCCGAGGTTCTTCAGGTCATAATTCTCGACGAGCCGAAGCGACAGGCCCTGGCGGTCGTACCCGAAAACCAGCTTAGCCTCGCGATCGGCAAGCAAGGACTCAACGTGCGCCTCGCCAACCGGCTCGCGGACTGGAATATCGATGTGAAGACCGAAGAACAGTTCGCGGAAATGGATATCGCCGCCGACACGAAACGCGCAGTCAGCGCGCTCTTCGGAGACGAACAGAGCGAGGAGGAGATTACTCGACTCGCCGAGCTCTCGGAAATTCCGCCCCGGATCGTCGATATTCTCAGCCGCGAAGGCATCGACCTCATCGAAACGCTTGTAAACACCTCCGACGAAGCGCTCGAGGCAATCGAGGGCTTGAGCAGCGAGGATGTTTCGATGCTTAAACGAATTATCGCCGAGAGTGTCGAGATTATCGAAGATGAGTCCATGCCCGAGGAAGAATCCGGTGACGAAACGGCAGGCGATGAGACACTCGAAGCGGGAACCGAATACGCCGCCGAAGAGCAATCGGAAGCGGCTTCATCCGAACAGGCTGTTGAAGGTACCGAAGAGACGGAAACAGAAGAGGAAATAACGCTCATCAGCGAACTCCCCGATGTTCCCGAACACGTAGTCGAGGGACTCAAGGGCGCAGGCGTCGTCGATATTGTCGACCTGCTGACTATGACGCGAAAACAGTTGCTCGCTATTGAAGGGCTTACCGATGCGGACGTCGAACAGATACAGGACATAATCAGCGACAGCGTCGAAATCATCGATGAGGATGACGACGATGACGAGTAGCAGAGGTAACGATACGGCCGGTTTCACAAAGCGGCGACAATTCGTTACTATTGGCTAGAAAGGAGGCTTTCTCCAGGGACGCATATGGCAGAGAATCAGGAAAAAGACGAAAAAAAACCGAAGGCCACGCTCATAAAACACCGGAAAGGCGACTCCGCGGCTACGCGTTCTTCCAGCGAGGAAGGACAGAAGCGCAAGACCAAGATTGTCGTCAAGCGAAAGTCGAAACCTCAGCACACCGGTGGTGATCAGGGTTCCGACCCGCGAGAGCAATCCGGTAAAGCTGCCAGTGAGTCCTCGAAACCCGTGAGCCGGGATGAGCCCGTACGTGAAACGCACGAGACCTCCGGGAGCGCCGAGCCTGAACAGTCGCGCTCGACGCACCCGGTCTCCTCGGAGGCGACCAGCGCCGAATCACTACCGCCGGATAGCGGAGACTCGCCGAGAAGTCCCGATAGCGGTCACGCTGCAACCGGGGAAGCGCCGAAAGAAGGCGAACAGGAAGCTTCAAAGGAAGCTCCGACAGGGAGTCAGGCTTCGAGTGACTCCGGGTCTTCCACCGGCGATGGCCGGACACAGGCAGGCGATAACCGGACACCGGCCGGCGAAGCAGCTACCGAGGCTCCAACTGGAGCCGAAAAAGGATCGTCGGAAGGCGATACCAGGTCGGGAAAAGAAAACGCCAGGAGCGGACACGGTGAGAGCGCGGGCCAAGGCGACACCAGAACAAAACGTACGTTTCGAAGGCAACCGGCTCGTCCGTCACCGGCGCCTTACAGGCGCACGGGAAGTACCGGCAAGCATGTTTCGACCTCCGAGCTTGAGGCGCGTGCGGAAAAAGCGGAAACCCGACCCTCACCGAGCCCAGGACGTGGACCGAGTAGCGGCGGCGAACGTCGCGGAAGTGGCCCCTCGGGTGGCGGCCCGAGGCCCTTTCCTCCGAAAAGCGGAGGAGCTCCGCCACCTCCCGGACCCGGCCAGCAAAAAGGTGCTCAGCGAAAGTTCTTTAAATCGAAAAAGAAAGAGCAACCGCGTGGGAAAGATAAGCGGGAAAAGACCCCCGAAAAGGAAATCCACTACAAGCAGAAGCGCTCTCAGAACCGCACCAACCCGGTTCCCAAGGAAATAGAGATCATGGAGGCGGTCAGCGTCGCCGATCTCGCGAAGAAAATGAATCTGAAAGCGTCCGATATTA
>JBKGYS010000180.1:0-4421 GCA_046545955.1 Spirochaetales bacterium
CTCGGTGCTCGCTTCGCCGGCGGTGTCGTCTTCGTCCTCTGTGTCGTCTTCATCCGACTGGTAGCTCGCGCGTAACTCTTGCCATGCTGCTTCGAGGTCATCCTCGTCGCGGCGCGTAAGCCAGGCGAGGCGTGCGGCTTTGTTTCCACCGTAACCCTGGCGCTCTGCCTCGACGGTCTCCGGGTCGCGTCGCCTTACCAGCTCTTCCATGTCCTCCGGCCACTCACTTCGATAGGCGACTTCATCGTCTGGGAGATACGCGCTATGACTGTTCTCGAGTACGTTATCCACGGTGAGTCCGCTTCGCTCGAACTCGTCAATGATACCGTAATCGAGGAAGTAGCCAACAGCGCGGGCGATACTCACATCGGTGTCGACGTATTCGTAGACCGTACGGCCGATTCGATACAGTGCCGGAATATCGCCGAATGCCAGTTCCGAGAGGCGATCCTGAACCCCCTCGATAATCCGCGTCTGACGCTGCGCCCGGTCGAAATCGTCGGTTGTGGCACGGCTGCGCGCAATAAGCAGCGCCTCTTCGCCTGAAACGGTGTGCGTACCCGCGTCGTAGTCGAGCGGGCCCTGCCCCTCGGGCACGCGTATGACGTCGTCGCGCAGCGGTTCGTCGAGCGTGATTTCAATCCCACCGAGGTGGTCGATAATCTCGACGAAACCGTCCATATTAACGACTGCGAAATGATCAGGCTCATAACCGGTGAGGTCGCCGACGGCCTTCATCATTGCTTCGCCTCCACGGTGATAGTACCGCTCGTTGATCTTATATCCCCCGTACCATAGATCACGAGGAATCGTGAGGATGCGGGCCACTTCGTCGGGGCCGTCGATGTGGAGCAGGAGCATGCTGTCGGTGAGTCGACCCTTGCGGCCGGCGAGCAGTATTGTGAGCGAATTATCGGGTGGTTCGTCGGATTGCTCTCTGCCTTCCGCCTCCGCGATTTCTTCATCGGGGATTTCCCGTTCGGACTCGGGGATTTCCTGTTCGGATGTACGCTCCGCCCCGGCGTCGCTGCCTGGCTCGGTGCGACCACGGCCAAATGGCGTAAAGAGAAAAACAGCCCCCGCCACTGCCATTACAACAAGCAGCCCGGCAACGCCGGCGAGTACAAACAAAGTAAAGCGCTTGATCATAAATGTTCCAATCTAATAAGGTAGCGGGTAAGATGCCTTGGGGGCAAGACGCTACGCTCCCCCTGAGAATCGATAACTCTACGAAACGCGGCTACAGTAACTCTGCGGCGAGCTCGGCGAGTCTGCTTCGTTCGCTCCGGTGGAGCGTCATATGGCCGAAAACATCCTGCCCTTTAAATGCTTCGATAAGAAAGGACAGTCCGTTCGAGCTCGCGTCGAGATAGGGGCTATCGATCTGATACGGATCGCCGGTGAGCACCACTTTCGTACCGTCACCAGCACGACTGACGATTGTCTTGATCTCGTGGGGCGAAAGATTCTGTGCCTCGTCGATTATAATGAACTGGTCAGGCAGACTCCTTCCGCGGATGTAGCTCAACGCTTCAAGCTCGATCGCACGACTCGATATAAGCTGGTCGACAGTCTTCAGGTTGGGCCTCTTGTGCACACTCATGATAAACTCCAGATTGTCGAACAGCGGCTGCATCCAGTGGGACAGTTTTTCATTCTTGGCTCCCGGAAGAAACCCGATGTCCTTCCCGAGCGGAATAACCGGCCGGCTCACAAGGACGCGATTATAGCGCTTATCATCGAGTGTCAGCCGCAGGCCGGCGGCAATGGCCAGAAGAGTCTTACCGGTTCCGGCTTTTCCGATGAGCGTAACAAGGTTTACCGAGTCATCGAGTAGAAGCTCGAATGCCATTCTCTGGTCCGGATTCAGCGCGCGAACGCCCGCGACGGCGGGCATTTTATAGTCGACGAATCGCAGGCATCGGCATTCAGCGTCGTAGCGTCCGATTGCCGTATCGCCGCTCGGACGATGCTTAAGGTGGAAAAAGTGATTGGGCGTCGCTTCCTCGTTCCATGGCACACTCCCGTGCTCGCGCAGCGCCGATAGCAGATCGTCGCCGACGTCCAAGGGGGTTGCACCCGAATACAGCTTCGCGACGTTGACCTTCTGCTTCTCGTAATCGACCGCCTTGATGCCGAGCGCCGTCGCCTTTATGCGGGCGTTGATATCTTTGGATACAAAGAACACCCGCCGGCCTTCATCCTGAAGCTTGACCGCGGTAAGAATAATGCGATTATCGGCCTTTTCTATATTAAGCCCCCAAGGCGTGGATTCGGAGTGCCTGAGCTCCACTCGAAGCAGCGACCCGTTTTCCATCTTCACCCCGCGCTGCAGATTTCCACTCCCGGCAATGCCGTCCATAAGACGAATAGCGTGGCGCGCGTTGCGCCCGCGTTCGTCCGAATAGGTCTTAAGCGCGTCGAGTTCCTCGAGAACCCACAAGGGGATTACCACCTCGGAGTTGCGAAAACTGAGCATCGCGTCCGCCCGATGAATCAGCACATTAGTGTCGAGTACAAAGGTTTTCCCCGTTTCGGTTGACATAGCGTTTCCTTCCGGTTCTTCCGGTCTATTCCCCTGACCAGGGCCGATTCGAGATGGCCCGCTGATAGCCGTTGTAGCGAGGCGCACCGCTTCCCCGCCGTCTCACTTGCGCCCAGTACGCGCGCCTGAACAGTTCGTACTGAACCGCCGCCTGTGCTTCGAACATGCGCGCACCCCGAATCGTAACGCATCCGGCGTTTTCGGCCCGACCGAGCAGACGAGTTACAGGCGGATTGTAAATAATCTCATAGACGATTTCCGAGCCGTCGAACTGGTATTCCGGGATCGGGTCATTGTGCTCGTCGGGTGTCATTCCGCAGCTTGTCGTCTGGACAATCAACGCGCGATAGCCGGTGATATCCTCGTGCCGTCGCGGCAGCGCAGCAGATCTTGCCGTCCCGGGGCGCAACCCGGGATCGCGCTCGGCCATGCGAGCCATTGCCCGATTGAGCTCTTCGGCGAGCCCGCCGGCTTTGGACTCAGTACGATTTGCGATACATACATCGATTCCTCGCGAAAGGAGTGAAAACGCGCACGCGCGCGCCGCGCCACCCGCCCCGAGAATCGTAGCTGCGCCGATTCGGTCGAACAGCGGTCGCAGTGGATCGAGAAAACCCGGAATATCGGTATTGGTGCCGACATATGCCTCGTATTCGCGGATCAGGGTGTTGCAGGCGCCGGTTTCGCGGACCGAGTCATCGGTTTCGTCTGCGAGCCGTGCGGCAGCCGCCTTGTGGGGAACGGTCACCGACGCACCGGTAAGCCCGATACGGCGGGCAACGTGCAAAAACGATTGCAGGTCACTCGCCGGAAACGCCGTGTAGACAGCGTTCAAGTTGTCGCGGATAAAGCGGGCGTTGTGATACTCAGGCGACTTCGAATGACCGACCGGATCGCCGACGATGGCAAAGAGACTGGTCTCGGCGTTAATCCGACGGTATCCGAACCGTTCGACGAGCTCGCGGGGGTCGACCTGCCCCGGCGCTGCCTGCACCGCATCCTTCGGCGAACAGTACGTCCAGGCGCTTCCAAGCCGTGGCGCCACCAACCGCGTTATGAGTCCGTATTCGCCCATAGCCAGAACTATGTGACTTCCCGGCGGCCGACCAAGGGCAGCCTCGATAAGGGGGACAAGCGAGCGGGTGTCTGCGGCATAACAGGCGAGTTTTGCCACAGCGCCCCCGCGCGAAAGCCTGTCGAGCAGGTCGGCCGGAGCGGCGGGAACGCCCTGGAAGGAGTGAATGCTGCGAACGATGGTCGGCCCGCGATTGCCGATCTCGCGGGCGGCCTCATCGGGCACATCGTCTTCAACATCGACATAGGAAAATCCGTATCCGGAAAGACTCGAAAGCAGCTCGAGCCGCTCACTCTCGGAAGCGGTCCAGTTTCCGCCGTCGGACGTACGCCTGCAGGTCAGAAGCCGGGACACGCTCGGCAACTTGCGTCTCAGCGATTCGGGATCGCGGAGGAGAGCGGCGCGTTCTTCGGACGAGAGTAGATCGATACGCAGTTCCACGATATCGACGGATGAGCGATATCGACGAAGTGCATTTTCGTTCTCGGCCATCCGCTCGCCGGTCAGACACAAACAGATCAAAGCACCTCCCTGAAACTGCGCGGGACCCTACCCATTAAAAGTCCGCTCGATAGAGATACATGTCAACAATGCTATCGTCCCCGTCGAGAAATGCTCGCAGGCGTACCGGGTAACCGCGGTCCTCGAGATCGAAGACAAGGCTCTCACCGTCGTCGAGGGCGGGACTCCCGAATGCGTCGAAGAGCGCGCGGCGATCATCCCCCGGAGACACGAATCGTTGCCGCCCGTCCTCTTCCTCGCCGCCGTCCTCTTCCTCGCCGCCGTCCTCTTCCTCGCCGC
>JBKGYS010000181.1:0-4420 GCA_046545955.1 Spirochaetales bacterium
CACTTCCGAAGGATGCCCCGGTAGAAATCGAGTGCATCGCCATTTCGTAGCGGCATTTCGTAGCGGCACTTCGTAGCGCCATTTCATAGCGGCACATCGGAGAGTACATCCGCGCGTACCGCGTAAATGTCGCCGCTTTCTCCGGTGTCGGGAATGCCGGCAAGACGCTCGAGAAGCTCATCGTGCGACAACCAAGTCGCCTCGACAAATCTCAGCTGCTCTCCAAACGCGTAATTGTAACGATAATCCCCCAACGAACCGAGAATTCGCACGCAATCACGGGCCAGCTCGGGTGTCTCGGGCAAAAACTCGAAGCTGAGCGCGGGAAGCGCGCGTTTTAGCCCAGCGAGTACTCCCGACTCGTTTCCTTCCACGTCAATTTTGGTGAAATCCGGTTCGCCGAACTCTTCGGCGAGATCCTCGAGGGTTCGTTGTGGCACTTCTACGGCCGTGTTCCACTTTTCGCGGGCGAACCGGTCGCCCGCGCGCAACGCGGCTATCCAGTCAGACCGGGTAGTGGCGAGCGTAGGGTGTCGCTCGTTCAAATGAAGCGTTACCGAACCGCAACTGTCGCCTACCGCTGTTTCCAACACGGTAACGCGTGTATCGCGTTCAAAAAGGCGCCGCAGTATCGCGGCGAAATGCGGTTGCGGCTCTACGCTTATGACCCGTGCCCCGAGTGCGCTAAACGCCCGTGTGCGATTTCCGACGTTGGCCCCGATATCGAAACAGAGTCCACCCGGTACGACGAACCGACGGTAAAACCGGCGCAGGCGTGCTCCGCGAAACGGAATGCCATAATACATTGCGAAGCTTCGAAGAATTCCGCCGGTTCGCGTTATACTGTTTCGAATCGATTTCATGAGAGTATCGCCTCTACGATGTCTGCGAGGTTCGCGTGAACGCCCGCGAAGTGCCTCGGCGGATCGTCGCCGCAAGCCGCCTTAAGAGCGTATTTCCCGCACCTACGGCGCCGGAAGAGACAGAATCACACCGCCGGTTGCGAAAGCGCGGGATCGTAGCTGGCCCACGCCGAATTGTTCTCCCAGATTCGAATGCGCGAACGCCCGCTGTCGTTCTCGGCGACCCCGCCGAGTCGTCGACGCAGGTTTTCTTCGAGATTCTCCCACAGAAAACGACAGACGTTTTCGA
The DNA here is from genome assembly GCA_046545955.1 of Spirochaetales bacterium. Lineage (GTDB taxonomy): Bacteria > Spirochaetota > Spirochaetia > DSM-27196 > SKKC01 > SLAN01. The sequence goes on from JBKGYS010000181.1 coordinate 1,153, forward strand.
GGCTCGTCTGTTTACCGGCAAACCACGGCATATCGTTCAGCAGTTGATCGTCGATCCGCGACAACTCCTCCTCGATTGCCGCTTCCATTGCCGCGATATCGGTCGAGAATCCATTCTCATCGAGCTTGTCGCTGGTGCGAATCCACTCGACGAGGTACTGGTGCGTGTGCGGCGTCGTTTCTGCGCCGAAATCCCCGACGAGATAGTGCCGGGCTGTAAATTGCCTCTGTACTCCGGTCTGGTACATTCTGAATATCCTCCATATCGCGCGTTCTTCGACCGAGAATTTTTTTAGGTCGATGTTTCGTCGCGTGCGGCCGTTCGCGGTTCACCCAAACGGTACTACTCTCTGCCGTGTTGCGGCGACCGCTCGGGCTCCTCCGCGGGAACAAAGACCGGCTGCAGGACTTCGCTCCGCGGATCGTCGAGCAGCGCGAAGGCCTTGTCGCACTCCCGCAGCGAAAATCGATGCGTAATATACCGCGACGGAGCGAATTTCCCAAGCAACTCCACTACGAAACGCATGCGCCGGTCCTTGCTCCAACGCGACGAAAAGGAACCTGCGACGTTCGAAACCTGGCTCGCTGTCAGCGTCAGCCGCTTTCGGTGAAACCGTGTTCCAAGAGCAAGCGTCTGACTCTTCTCTCCGAACCAGGAAGCTTCAACAACCCGGCCCTCGTAGGCGAGGTGGTCTATGGCGAACTGAAGCGCGGTATCCGACCCGCTTACGTTAATGGCGGTATCTACGCCCCGGCCTTCGGTCGCGGCGAACAGCAGCTCGGAGGCTTCCGCGCTATCGGCAGGCAGAACCGCGGTGCCCGCTTCGCAGGCTTTTTGTCGGCGGAATGGGGCCGGTTCGCTGACGTACACCGACACGAGACCGTCGGCCCGTAGTAGATCGGCAACAAGCAACCCGATTATTCCCTGACCGAGTACGAGAACATGGTCGCCGGGGAGAGGGTTGGTGTCCTGAACTATACCAAGCGCGGTTTCCATGCTTGCGGCAAACACCGCGTCTTCGGCAGGGAGACCTCCAATCGGAACGAGTGCGTCGATTCGCGCGCCAAATCGTGTGCTGTGTGGCGCGAACGCGAAATAGCGGTTGTTTTCCCGGTCCCGGCAGACATTCATGTATCCGTACGGAGTCGGATACGAGAGTGTCGAGGGCAACCCTGAGATCGCGTCCTCGGTAGGTCCTTTGGGAAACTCGTTGCGGTACAAAAGCAGTTCGGTGCCGCAGCTGATTCCGATGAGCTCGCTTTCGACGAGGATTTCATCCTCCTTGAGGTGAATCGGTTCGCGCCGGAGCTCGACCGCTCGAGGGCCCGTAAAATACACCGTGTCCGCGAAAAGATTCGTCGTTTCACCCTCGCTGCTCATACGCACCATCCTTAAGGTCTCTGCGTGAAAGAAGGTTTCCTCTTGAGTTAACGCCGCCTGGCTCTCGGTCGAACCGCAGCTCCCAGGCAATATCGCTTCCGTACTGGGTTACCGAAACGGGCGTAGCCCTCCACGCCTCGTCGAGCGTTGACACATGAAGATCGCCGATCGCTTCACACCCCGTCCCGATCAACAGCGGTGCGAGTACCACTATGAGTCGGTCGACAAGGCCTCGGCGGATAAGCGTGGTAATGAGTCTGCTTCCACCCTCCACGAAGACCGAACCTATTGCCAGTTCGCTTAGCAGGTTGAATGCTTCAGGAAGCGATAAGCCGTCCTGATCGGTATCGACGGCGTGAATCCTCACGCCGTGATTCTCGAGCTCGGCGACCCGGGCGTGTTTTCGCTCGATTGTCAGTCGAGCGCACAGAACTGTAGTAGCCACTTCACCGGCCGATTGTGTTATATTGCAGTTAAGGGGCAAGCGAAGGTTGCTGTCGAGTATGACCCGGTGCGGCGATGGGAGATCGGCGAGTCTGCACGTCAGACGGGGGTTGTCGGCGAGTACCGTACCGATTCCGACCATTATGGCGTCGTGAGTTCCACGGAGCGTATGCGCAAACTCAAGCGACCGGTCACAGCTTATCCACCGGGAATCACCGGTCGATGTTGCAATGCGGCCGTCGATACTTTGTGCATAACTTATCGTGATAGTAGGTGCAGTCATCGGTGTTTACCGCCGCAGAGTATAACCGGCCACGAACGGATTCGCCAATCGCACGGGGTGCGACGTTGACCCCGCATAAACGGTCTCTCAATAGTCCGGGCTTTTTGTACGAAGTCGACCGTGTTAATTTGACAAAAACATGGCGGCTCCGTACGTTTTCTGTCCCAAGTACAAATCTGGAGTAGTGTGAGTTCATGAGCACAAGTGAGAATGCTTCGGTGAAGAACGGTCAAACGCACGATTTTGCCACTGATTTGGCCGCCCGTCGGCAAAAGCTTCGTAAGAAAATGTTCGGCGAGCCGGATTTCCTGCAGGATAAAGAAGTAACTGCGACGAGCAGGGACGGCGCCCGCGTGACGCTTTCGGCGCGTGCCCACTTTCCCACGCGCTTCGGTACCTTTGAGCTGTACGGTTTTCTCGATGACCGTGACAAGAAAGAACACACCGCGGTGGTCAAGGGCAACATCGAAGGGCAGGCAGATGTACCGGTTCGCGTGCATTCCCAGTGCCACACCGGTGATGTCTGGGGTAGCCTCAGATGCGACTGCAGGGATCAGCTCGAAACGGCGCTCGAGTACGTTGCCGGCCAGACATGCGGAGCGGTTGTCTACCTGAAGCAGGAAGGACGGGGAATTGGCCTTCTTAACAAGATACGCGCCTATCACCTCCAGGATCTCGGGCTCGATACGATAGAAGCAAACGAGTATCTCGGATTTCCGGCCGAGGCGCGACGCTACGATGTTGCCGCTTCGATTCTTCGGCTGCTCGGGGTGAAATCCGTTGCACTGCTTACGAACAACCCCGACAAAATCACTAAACTTACCGAAGAAGGGATTGAAGTAACCAAGCGAATCCCCGTGGTAATCCCCTGGAATAAGCACAACCAGTACTACATGCAGACCAAGCAGGAATCGATGGGGCACCTGTTTTAGCGCGAAAGCCTCGCCTGGCCGAGCGTCGGGAGTCCGAAAGCTCGGAGATCACTCCATCGGCGGATACGCTTCTTTTCCGGCTACCTCGGACGCGCGAGTTCAGAGATCGAGCAGATCTCGGGCGAGGCGGGCTTCCCGATCGTGGTTGCCGTATCGGGCGCCAAGAACAGGTAGCGGGCGCCAAGAACAGGTAGCGGGCGCCAAGAACAGGTAGCGGGCGCCAAGAACA
>JBKGYS010000182.1:0-4394 GCA_046545955.1 Spirochaetales bacterium
GCAAGCTTTCTGACTTCACCGGCCACTACCGAGAATCCGCTTCCGTGTTCACCCGCTCTTGCAGCCTCTATCGCGGCATTCAGCGCGAGAAGATTCGTGTTGCGCGCAATCTCTTCGATAATTGTGATCCGTTCAGCGATTTCTTTCATCGCCGTGATCGTGTTGTCTACCGCTTCACGGCCGCTTTGTGCCTGTTGGGACGCTTTATCGGCGATCTCTTTCGTACTCGCTGCGTTATCAGAGTTCTGGCTTATCGACGAGGAAATCTGTTCCATGGAGCTGCTGACCTCTTCACCGGCACTCGCCTGTTCGCTTACGCGCCCGGAAAGACTGTCGGCGACCGTACTCTGGTGTCGGCTGCTGGCTGCGACCTTCTCAGACGAAGCCTGGAGATCTGCGACCATACTCCGGAACTTGTCGACCATGCGCTGGTTGGTCCGTGCGAGACCGCCGATTTCATCACCGCGCTGAATAAAACTCGAAGGAACATCCCTGGTAAGATCGCCGTCGGCGATCTCGGCTGCGTGGCCCGCGGCAACGGAAATCGGGTGGGAAACCGTCCGCCGGATCGCAACCGCCCCCACGACTATCGCAGCGAGTAAGCTGAACCCCGAGCCACCGACTACGAAACCCGCTGCCTGCCGCGCGCCGTCGGAAATAATCGCCTGGACGCGGTTCATTTCAAGGCCGACGAATAGAATTCCGACAATATCACCGTCAACGGTTATCGGCTCATAGCCTGTGAGAAACGGCTCGCCGAGAATATCCGCCTCACCCACATACCGCTCGCCGGCGATCATAGGCTCATACGCCGCGCTATCTTCTCCAAGGTACGTGCCAATAATCCGGTCGCCCGATTCGTCGCGAATACTCGTCGTTACCCGCCGGAAATCCTCGCCATCGCGCTCGAATATGGTAGCCACTACCCCCAACTCATCGGTAATCGCGTCGACCGCAGAATGGCGCTCGGCAATCGGCTCACCGTCCTCGCCAAAGAGTGCACCACCGTCAAACTGTAGCGATCCGAACTCCGCGTCAACATACATTTCGGCCGCGTTGAGATCTGCGTCGACCTTACCGGTGGACACCGAAAGCACCCCCTCCTCCGACACATTCTGCACCGCGACAAGGCTTATCGCCGTAACGCCGGCGGAGAGCAACACTATAATTAACCCGAACAGAAACAGCAGCTTCGCGGCGATACCGCCCCGTTTACGACGTTCCATCCTCAATATTCTCCATACAGTCCGCACTACCCCGGATTACGCCGCGGCCCCACAACAAAATACATAGCGGTATTATCCTGAATCAAGCGTGGTCGGGGGACGTGTCGAACGACAACGGGCACATCAATATGCGCTCGAACGACAACGGGCAGGCTAATATGGGCGTTATATTACACAGCGTTTGACGGCACAGGATCAGGGCGTATAATGCGCACCATACCCGTTGTGCTTCACATATTGAACGGCGCCGCTGCGGCTTTTTGGCTTTTCGTGCTGTCGAAGCGACTTCGTTACCTCTTCGATAAGCAGGACCATGGCGTAATGGCAATGTTCGTTTTCGCGGGATTATTGAGCTTCCCGGTCCTGTACATTCTTGTCGCCATCGACCCGATACATCTTCTCTTCCCGCAAGTCTATCGAGGATAGTTCCTGTATTATGTGCTTCTCGGCGGTTAAACCGAGGAGCTTGCGAAGTTCAGCGCATTCGCGATAGTGGCAGGCGTATTCTCTCAGGCGCTTCACGCTCGCCGGGAGTCGACCGATCCATGCATTTGGCAGCGAGCTGTCGCAGGGATACCTCCGTCGCCGACGATCAGCGGACAAACTACATGAAGCAGCTTTCACGGCTTTCGCAGCAGGAACCGGATCTATTCGCGACGGTATACGACCGGGTCGAACGCAATTTTCGCAAGGACAATATTCCGAAATCGGGTCGTTCGCTGAATTATTCGGATATATAATGGCGGGATGCAAATGGAAAGTTACACCGTTCCGTCCAGGGCGCACCTGGCAGCACTGGCCGGAATTATCGGCGAGCATCGTCTTTTGTCGACCGAGGATAGACGGTTCAACAAGTACTCCCACGACCAGGTATCCGACGAGCGCTACGCTCACGCCCCCGATGTTGTGGTGTTCCCCGAAACGACCGAGCAAGTCTGCGAGATTCTTCGCTACGCCCACGCCGAGAACATCGCGGTGACACCGCGCGGCGCCGGCACCGGACTTTCCGGTGGCGCGGTGCCGGTGGCAGGCGGCATATGCCTCTCGCTCGAGCGAATGAACCGGGTCGTCGAAATCGATACTGAAAACCTTGTAGCGACAGTCGAACCCGGCGTAGTGACAAAGGAACTCGACCGCTACCTCAAACCGCATAACCTGTTTTTCGCCGGCTACCCTATGAGCGAGGAGATCTGCACCATCGGAGGCAACGTCGCCGAAAATGCGGGCGGAGGACGCGCGGTCAAGTACGGGGTTACCGGCAATTACGTGCTCGGAATCGAAGGGGTGCGCGCCGACGGCAAACGCTTTGAGCTCGGAGGCAAACGGCTCAAGGATGTTACCGGATACAACCTCCTGAGCATGCTCGTCGGATCGGAAGGGACCCTTTGCGTGGTAACGCGAATCCATATTCGGCTTCTGCCACGTCCGGCGGCGAGCGAGTGCCTGCTTGCGCTGTTCGATGAGCCCACCGCAGCCATTGCAGCCATTTCGGCGGTAATTCGCGAAGGCGGCGTAATGCCGACCTCCGTCGAGTTTATGGACGGACCGTGCCTCCACGCCTCGTGCCGCATGCTCAAGGAAACGATTCCGTACGAAGGCTACGGGGCCATGCTGCTTTTTGAGGTCGATGGTCAGAGCAGCCACGTGGTGCATGCCGCCCTCGAGCAGGTTCAAAGCGTACTCGATCGGCGGGCCGGCGAAACCATAACCGCGGAAACACAAGCCGACAACGAACGCTTTTGGAAAATCCGAAAGCAGGTGCCCTGGGCACTGAAGGCAATGGGCAAAGACCAGACGCTCGAAGACATTAGTATGCCCATCGCCTCGGTGCCGAAGATGATGGAACATCTCAGGGCGCTTGCCGATGAATACGGAATACTTATTCCATGCTTCGGCCACGCCGCCGACGGGAACCTGCACGCGAACCCGATCCGCCCTGATTCGATGGACCAGGAGCAGTGGCGACGAATTCTGCCCGAGGTACTTCGAACCATGTACCGCCGGGCCTACAAGCTCGGAGGGACCATAAGCGGTGAACATGGAATAGGCCACAAGCGCCGCGGCTACATGAACGAAGTGCTCGACGATGTATCTCTGGAGATGATGCTACGGGTCAAGCACGCGCTCGACCCGAAAGGAATCCTTAACCCGGGCAAGATTTTTCCGCAGCTCGACGAGTGAGGCACTACGAAAACATATCGTCGGCGTCCGTATTCACGAGCTCGCTCAGAAACTCGGCGATTTTCCCGATCACCGCCGACGTATACTCGCGCCCCTTCTCGGCGTTCGCCGCGCGCGGGTTACCCACTCCCGTATCCGAGGTGACCTTCGTCCACCGCCTCGGAGCCCAGGCCCAGCCGGTCGCGCAGAGATAACGGCGAAGTGGCCGGCTGCAGCTCGCGAATCATCTGCCTGAAATTATTGCCACCGTGACCGTTTAACACCACGAGCTTCCGAATGCCCTGCCCCTCGAGCGAGCGCACAACATCGGAGAGAATCGCCGCCTGGGTCGACGGATTCAGGTTGATGCAATAGGCAAGGTCCAGCTGCCCGGTCTGAACTCCGAACGGTCGTGTCGTACTTCAAACGGATATCGCAGCGACCTCACCCGACTCAAGAATTCTCTCGGCGTTCAGTACCAGAATAAACGTTTCCTCGTTTCTCGCAATGCCGCGCAAGTATTCCAGATTACACGCCGAACCCACCGCCGGCGCGGGTTCAATTGTCGCCTCATCGAGAGCTATAACCTCATGCACTTCGTCGACTATTACACCGACGGTAATGTGGTTGTCGCCCTGTGGCAGTTCGAGAATCAACACAGCGCTGCCAGGTGGTACCTCCGCGGTGCCCATCCCGCCCGACGCGCCGGCCGGTGAGCTGCCTTCGACGCCGAGCTTTGTTTTCAGGTCGATAAGCGGAATGCCATGCCCACGGAAGTCAATCAAGCCCGCGACGAACGACTCCATATGCGGAATCCGGGTAACTTTCGCCTCGTGGATGACCGTTCTGGCATTCCGGACATCCACAGCGTAGAGCTCCGAGTCGAGAAGAAACGTCACATACTGCCCGAACCGTTCCCCGGCTTCCGTCTCGTTATCGTAGTTGCTCATACTGCAATCTCCTCTAATCGCACCCTCAGAACGACTCGAACTCGTCATCGCTGACATC
>JBKGYS010000183.1:0-4362 GCA_046545955.1 Spirochaetales bacterium
GCCGTCCCTGCGCGGTGATAGTCTTACACCGGGATTTCGCGGATCTTGCGCCGACGCTGCGGCTTCTCACAGAGGCGAATATTCTCGTCGTAGCTGCCTCGAATGCTTCCCAGCGCCTCGGCGGATTGGATGTGGACATTTCCGCGCCCGATGGGGACCTGCTTCGAACAATTCAGACCGCGTGTAATCCGGATACCGGGGTGAGTTCGCCGGGTGCTCAGGCGAAACCCTCGGAGGATTCTTCCGACGAGTCCCCGGAGACCCTAAGCGGCTCGGGCGGGGAGCAGACGACCGTTCACGATGTCATTTCCGTCTTGCCCGCGCGATCCCGGGCTCGGCTTCGCTTCTACAAGGAAAAAGTCCTGCACCGCCGCATACAGTCGCGTGTCGAACAGACCGGGCTCTCCGACTGGAATGAATACCTGCACGTGTTGCGACGGGATCAGGAGGAGGTCGGCAGGCTCCTTTCCTCGTTTGACATAGGCGTCACGGAGTTTTTCCGTGACCGGCAGCTCTTTGATTGGCTTACCACCGAAGGTACTCGGCGACTTCTCGAGGCGTCTCCCGACGACATACGCGTATGGGTGCCCGCCTGTTCGACAGGCGAAGAAGCGTACTCTATTGCCATGGTCATCTTCGAAGCACTCGAGCATCACGGCCGCACTCGTGGTTTTCGCGTTTTCGCAACCGACGTGAGCGAAGCGGCGATCGAATCAGCTCGAAGAGGCTGGTATACCGACGAGGCGATCGGCTCACTCGAACACCGGCGTCGCGAGCGCTATTTCGAAGCCGACCGCGGCGGTTGGCGCGCAAAGTCGTTTCTGCGTCGCTATCTGTCGTTTTCGGTGCAGGATATTCTCAAGGATCCACCGCTTTCGGCTATGGATCTCATAAGCTGCCGTAATCTGCTCATCTATCTAAACTCCGAAGGACATCGCCAACTCGGTGCTGTCTTTCGCTTCGCTCTCAAGGAACACGGGCTTCTCATCCTCGGGCCGTCCGAAGACGGCGGCAGGCTAAAGCCTTTTCTGAAGCCAATTAATACCCGCCTGCAGGTTTACTCGAGGAGTAACGATACTCCCGCTCATTATCATCTCAGAAATTTCCCGCGACCAACGGCCGGGACATCGCAAGGACGCCGCGGAACGCGCTCGCGAGGGCAAGAGAAAGAGGCTTTCAGCGAAGTTGTGCGCGCAGCGTTACTCCGGTACGCAAGTGTCCCCGCGATTGTATGCTCGCATGACGGCTCGATCCGGTATTTGAACGGGGCGGCGGGGCGCTTTATTCGTCACGGGACCGGGGTTGTTTCTACAAATGTGCTCGATCTTGCGGTACCGGGCCTGCGCGTCGAGCTCGGATTGGCGCTCCGGGAGGCGTCTTCGACCGGCCTTGCAACCGTCCGATATCAGCTCACGCTTACGCACGATGACAGAACCGACGAGGTGGACGTTAGAGTAGTTCCGATTACCGATCCGCCGTCGCTCGCCGGTGGGTTTGTTATCGCGCTGTACGCGGATTCGGTCGGCTGTCGACTCGCTCGCGAGCGCGTATCCCGTTCGTCTGCCGAGGATTCCGCGCCGACGCACGACAATCCGACGCCGCGCGAGCGTGGACGCGACTCCTATGTAGCCGCGCTGGAAGCGGAAGTAGAGTCGCTCGGCCGTCTCCACCGGCAGGCGATGGTGGACCTCGAGAGCATAAACGACGAGCTTCGAACCCGAACCGAAGAGCTTGAGTCGAGAAACGAAGAGCTTCAAAGCGTGAACGAAGAGGCTGAATCCGCAAGGGAAGAGCTGACGGTACTGAACGAGGAGCTTCGGGCGGCCAATCAGGAACTGGAAAAATTGCTTAAGGAACGCAAGTCGGATGATCGAGCAGGTTGACGCCGATCGACGGCAGGAGTGGATACCATGAAAAGTCAGGACTACGGAAGCTCGCTACAAGGGACCGATTCCGAAGATTTCGACGCGCTCGCGAAGGCGGCGTGGGAGCAGCTCCGGCACGAAGGTGCGAGGCCTGAGACGCTCGACGACTCGGAGATTTATCATTCCGAGTTGAAGCTGCAGAACGCCGCGCTTCGCGATTCGCGCGAGCGCCTTGAACGCCAGGAAGCGATGTTCGAGCGGCTTTTCGATGCCGCGCCGGTAGGCTATTTCGTCGTGGATTTCAACGGCATTATTCAGCGCACCAACGAGGAGGGAGCTTCCCTCGCCCGAGGCGTCACGGTCGACCCGGTCGGCGTGTCGTCCGCTCGACTGTTTCGCGAAACCGACCGAGCGCGGTTTGTGGAAGCACGCGACGAAGCTCGCGAGACCGGCGAGCGGTGCTCGGTAGAGGTAACGTTGAACGACGAACGCGCAACGATGGTTGTCGTCAACATGTCGTATCTTCAGGGACTCGTCGACGGCACCGATGGCTGGCTTATGGTTCTCACCGACGTAAGCGTGCAGCGTCGGACCGAGCGCGAGGCCGAGCGGATACGAAGGCTCATAGGAGAAACGCATCATCGCGTGAAAAACCATTTTCAGTTCGCTTCGAGTCTGCTCGAGCTTAAGAAGCCGCGCGAGCGATCGGATTCGGTTTCCGCAATACTCAGTGACAGCCAGGCGAGGCTGTCGGCGCTCGCCGCCCTTCATGACACGCTGCATCAGTATTCCGCGCATCGCGAGGTAGAAATTCACGCGTATATCGAGCGGGTCTGTTCATCGCTATTACAGATCTATAACACCGACCAGACGGTTGGCATTGATCTTTCGCTCGAGCAAGGCGCTCAGCAACAACGCCGACTGGGTCTGGATATGCAATCCGCCGTGGTCACGGGAACGGCGATTTCCGAGCTCGTTTCGAACGCCGTAAAAGATGGTCTGGAGTCCCATGGACGCGTCTCGATACGGATCGTTGTCGAAGAAGACGGTGAGCATCACGTTCGGGTGCGCGTTGAAGACGACGGGCCGGGACTACCGCCGGATTTCAGGATGCCCGACGGTATTCACTCAGGCCTTGGGCTCGTCTCCGAGCTCATCCGCGACAGTCTCGGGTCCGAGCTGGTGGCTACCAACTGCGGAACGAGCGTCCCCGATGAAAAGCGGTGTACGCTCGGCGGTGCGTGTTTCGCCTTCACCGTGCCGCTCGCATCCGGCTGAGTCCCCGCATCCGGGACGTGCTTGCCGTGCCGGCGATTCGCTGGTTATTGCTTGTGACAGGCGGCATATTGGGGTACGGTCGTATCTTTCCGGAGATAAGTGGATACGACTATGCCCGATACACGCACATCAAACCCCGCCCCCCCTTCGCCCGACTCGCTGGTAGCCCGCCTCACCGCCGCACGAACGTGGGAACGCCCGGAAGTGCTTGCGGTCAACCGTCGCGCGGCACGCAGCCATTTCCGCGCGTTTCCCACCGCACGCGACGCCCTCGCCGCGAGTGGATCAGATGGCTCTACCGGTCCCGGCGAACACCCCGAGCCACAGTCGCGCGCGGCCGCTACCCCGGCCGAGCGCAACCCCTGGCGCCAAAGCTTGAACGGCCGATGGCAGTTCGAGCTTTTGGAGCGTCCCGAGGCGCTGGAAGCCCGGCACATCGCCCCCGGTGGTCCGCCGCTCGCGCACGAAATCACCGTTCCGGGAAACTGGACTATGCAGGGCTTCGACCGTCCTCACTATACCAACGTGGTAATGCCGTTTCCGCACAAACCGCCGCGTGTGCCCGACGAAAACCCTACCGGTGTCTACCGAACGAGCTTCTCGCTTCGCGAATCGTTCGCCGGCCGTCGGACACTCCTGTATATCGGTGGCGCCGAGAGCGTGTACCACGTGTTTCTCAACGGCCGGGAAATCGGCTACGCAACCGACACGCGCCTTCCCTCCGAGTTCGATATCAGCGAGGCGCTCTCCGGCGGCGAGAACACGCTCGCGATTGTCGTTATCCGCTGGTCGGCGGCGAGCTTTATCGAGGACCAGGACCAGTGGTGGATGGCCGGCATTCACCGCGACGTCGAGCTCATTTCCGTCGGTGACGTTTTTATCGACGATGTTGATGTTTCCTCGCTCCCCCTTCTCGACGTCCCCGATTCGACCGCCGGCGGGAATAACGAGCTCGGCGAACCGGCGGCCTCACTCGACGCTTCCGCGACGACCTCCGAGGCCGCGAAGCGGTCGTCGGACGGTGACCACCGCGAGCGGGGTTTCGGCGAGAGCGCGGCGGGCGGCGTCGGGAGTCCCGCGCGTCGCTCGTACTACGATACAACGCACCCCGGCCGGATAGTCCTGAACGTGAAGCTCTGCGGGAGCGTGACCGCGGCCAACGCGGCCGGCGACCTCCCGGTTGACCTGCGCATTACGGCAGCGGTCTTCGAGCGTTCGT
>JBKGYS010000184.1:0-4361 GCA_046545955.1 Spirochaetales bacterium
GACCTTATTGACCTCATTGCCGTTATATGGCGCTACCGCTACGTCGTGGTTTTTGTAACTGCGCTTTCGGTTGCCGCAGGCGCGGCGTTCGCGTTTTTGGCAGCTGAGCCCGAACCTGAGCCGGAAGAGCCGGACGAACCGGTTGCGGAGACAGGATCGTTTACTCCGGAGGAGCGGTTCGACGCGCGCGCGCTATTGCTTTTCGAGCCGTGGGTTTTCGAAGGCCAGGAGGGAGAACAAATCCAGCGGGCGTCCCGAAACTACGCGCCGCTCGCTACGCGAATTGCAGAGGGAATAGGTTTACGGGCCGGCGAGGACCGACTCGAGGGTGAACCGCTCGAGGAGGGCGTGCGCGAGGCGGTTGCCGGAGCGACGGTCGCGCGGGATGATGCGGATGAATACCTGGTGGTGGTTGGCACGACAGCCACTTCGGCGCAGGATAGTATGGAGGCGGCCGAGGTAATCGTGGATCGCCTTCAGCGGCGATTCGAGGAGATCGGTCTTGGCGAGCAGAATCCGGTGAACACCGAGTCGGGCGCCCGGCCGATCTTCTATGTGGTCGAAGAGCCGCAGATCGTGGAGACCCGGACAACCGAACCACCGGAGACGGACGAATCCGAAGAGTCCGAAGAATCCGAAGAATCCGAAGAGTCCGAAGAATCCGAAGAGCCCGAGGAGCGAAACGCCGGTGTTATTGTCGTGGTAGCAGGTTTCGCGGGATTGTTTTTTTCGGTTTTCCTGGCGTTCGTACTAAACTATATTCGCCTGGTTCGGCAGGACCCCGAAGCTATGCGAAAACTCCGGGGCGAGAGATAGAAGCGGTGGGTATTAGGAGAGGTGGTCATTCGTGACGGAGAGCGTCCACAGGGGAAGTCCTCCCGGCGCGGAGGGCCGCCCGGAAGCAGCCGACAACGCTTGCACCGACGGATAACAGAGCTAAGGCAAGGAAGGCTTCCGGCGGGATAGACCATCGAAGCTGTCCGGCCACGAGAAAGAGCGATGCAAATCCCGGCGCGCCGCTGAAGTCAAGCAGCGTAGCGGCGAGCTCGAGCAACCCGACGCCTATGACAGACCCGAACGCGGCGCCGGAGAGCCCAAGGTAGAGCGATTCGAGCAGGAAGAGCGAAACAGTTCGGGCCCGCTGCATGCCCATGGCACGCAGCGTTCCAATTTCCCGGGTACGCTCGTAGATAATCATGGAAAAGGTATTGCTCACTCCAATAATGACAAGCAGCAGGAACATGACGATTATGACCGCCGCGATTATTGTGAGCGCTTCGAGAAGATCGTTTATTTCGGCAAGCTGTGCACCGAGGGTGATTGTTCCATAGTGGCGTTCGTCGCGCTCGGCCGCGCGTTCGTCCGAGTTCGCCTCGCGGTCGCGGATAACAGGAAAGGTGGGAAGCTCCCGGGCGAGTTCGCGGTTTACCCTGCGTGCGGCGGCGAGTTCGCTTTCACCGGCACCGTCGAGGTAGACCCCGATTTCGTTGACCTGCTCCTCGGGGCGACCGAGAAGCCTGTTAAGCGTTTCGCGCTGAAGGTAGGAGGTATACCCGAAAAAGGTAGCTTCACGGTACACCCCGCGAACGGTTGCCTCGATGGTATTCGCCTGTCCCCTGTCGGTGGACGTGGAGACAAGGACCGAGTCTCCGACGGACGCCTGGAGCGATTCAGCCGCGGCAGTGGAAATGAGAATTCCCTCGCGGTCACCGGCCTCCGGCACACCACCGGAGACAAAATCAAAGCGCTCGAGCATAGGTCGCTCGAGGTCCCACTCCACTCCCAGGAAGCGCCGCTGTTGCGTGTAGTACCCACCGTGAAAAAGGTTTGCCTCGGTTTCGCTGTAGTAGGTACTCCGCCGCGAGCGAGCGCGTTCGTTCAGGCTGGCGTTATCTATAAGGTCATCTACAAGCGCGGGATCCTCGATACGCGAGGTCGAGCCGTCCATGTAGCCGAACACAACAATATCGCCGGCGAAGTAGCGACTGGCCTTCTCGCGCAGGGTCTCGCGCATGCCGTACACAGCCCCCAGGACGACGATCAGGGCGGCGACCACAAGAATCAGGGCGGTCAGCAGTACCCGGTAGCGACTGAGGTGCCGTGAGAAGTTGCGCCACGCAAGAAACAGAAGTTTTGTCATTGAGTCATCGCCTGTACGGGAACAATGCAGAGCGCGCGCTTGAGCGGGTAAACCACCGACGCAAGCGCCAGTGCAAACCCTCCAATCAGGTGGGCTGTCATAAGCGCCGCCGAGAGACGTGCGTTGACCGCTTCGCCTCCGAAGAGAATACGGATATAGGGGTTGTCGACGACAACGTTCGCGGAATTGAGAAGTAAGGACGATCCGATACCAAGGATTATACCGACAACCGCAGAGCCGAGCACGACCATTAGCGTTTCTACAAGAATAAGCACGCTTACCCGTAAGCGCGTCGCGCCGAGCGCGCGCATTGTGCCGATCTCACCGGTTCTCTCGAGAACGGATAGAACAAGCGCGTTAGTGGTTATCATCGCCGCGCCGACGGCGATAAAAAAAACGCCTATATTAAACATGAGCTGCAAATACCACGCGAGCTGCGCGTTGCCGCCGACTGTTTCGCGCCAGTCGCGGACTTCAAATCCGTTGTCGGGGCCAAATCCTGCTTGTCGTATGCGCGCCTGTACCCGGTCGATATCGGCGCGGTCGTGAAGCGATACAAGCAGGAAATTCCAGGCGCCTTCGGCCGTGCCCCGCTCTTCGCGCGCTTCCTGATCGGTTTCGGCAAAAAACGTCTCGAGCTGCTCGATACTCGTACCGGCCGAATCCTGGCCGGAATCTTCATCGGCAGACTCTTCTTCGAAACTCTCCCGTTCGGAGAACATGTCGTCAAATTCGCTCTCGAGTGCTCGCTGATCCTCCTCGGGTAGGTCCACCACACCGCCGGAGCCGTAGACGTACCCGTTGAGCGAACGGGCGGTGTTCGCGTCGACAAGAATAAGCCTGTCGAGCATATCGTCTTCAACCGGAAACTCGAAAATCCCTCCTACTTCCACCTCCCGAAGCGTGAAGGATAGGTCGCGGGCGGTGCTCAGGAGGGCCCGGTCGCCGACCAAATCGCTCGACCAGTCATCCTGCACGAGCGCCGCGGCTTCGCCCGACTCCGGGTACTCGCCGTCGACGATCTCCAGCCGGGGAAACATGTCCTGGAAGCGCTCGAAGTCTACCCCGAGGATCGCGCGGTCGCGGGTAGTTTCATCGAGCTCTATCCTTCCGGCGGCGGTGACCGCAGGAAGGGTAGCGCGAACTTCGGGCATGTTCTGCACGCGCTCCTGCAATTGCTCGAACTCGAGAAGGGTCGGCGGCACCTGGTATTCTCCGATAAGAAGCGCATCGGAACCGAAAATGGTGAAGTTACTGTCGGCGGTCGCGGAGACACTGAGATCACCGGATACATACTCACTGAACGTTCCATAGAGCGCCTGTTGCGATGAGGAGAGTACCGCATTGCCGACGAACAGTACGGCGAACGTAATGACTATTACAACGACCATGGGGGCAAGCCGTCGGCGCCCGCGGGCTATGTTTCTGGCAGCAAGCTGTACAATCATGAAGTCACGCTCCGCGGGTTCGAATCTCGGCGGTGCTCAAGAGCAGCCCCGCCGCGATCCAGAACGGCCGCTGTCGCAATCCGAAGTGACTCAAACCGTAGATCAGGACGACGATAAATGCAACGGCCGAAAGTGTGATAAGAATTCGGTTCGCGGGCAAGGGCGTGCCGCGGGCGCTTTTGTAGGCGGCGATCAGCGCGAGAGTAATAAAGGCCACAAGAAGCAGAAAGGCCACCACTCCGTGCTCAATGAGCACGCCTAAATACGTGTTGTGGACTTCGTGCCCGTTGTCGAACACGTTCTGGAAGTTTTCCGGGCCTATTCCAAGAAACGGGGTATCGAGCCAGTGGTCGGCGACAATCGATATCTGCTCGAAGCGTGGACCGAGCATGCTTTCCATATCCGTGGCGCTCTCTAACCGCACAATAGGCCGGACAACCGGTCGCACGCTCCCGGGCAGCGCATCGGGACCGTGTTCGGTGACAAAAAAGGTGAGTCCGGCGATCGAGAGCCCCCCAAGGACGCCGAGTGAAACGGTAACAACCGCCACGACCGGAGACTTACGGATATTCCACACCGAATAGGCGAAGATGAAAAAGAGAACGAGCACAAGGAGTACCAGCGCCGTCCGCGAGCCGCTTGCAGCAAGCCCGGCTGCCGCGGCAAGAAAGAACACAGCGTATAGCACGCGTGCCCAGAGTTTCGATTCCTTCAAGAATAGAAACGCTTACAGAAATACCATGCCCGGCACCATATACGAGTGGAGCTGATTG
>JBKGYS010000185.1:0-4322 GCA_046545955.1 Spirochaetales bacterium
GCGGGAGCGCGCGGGAGCCTGCGCCTCGAGGGCAGGCGCACACCGCGGGGGCCGCCACAGGTCTCACCTTAAGCATACGCGCGAGTGCTCCGGGGTGATTGCCGGGTATTACCGAAAAAACACACCACGGTGGTGGACAGTAAGGGGCCTCTGCAAACGCAGTATCGGCTGACCCGCGGCGGAAATCATCGGCGGTCTTCGATTTTTTCGTTTACAGCACGCAAACCCGGTGCTACCGTCTGAGACGGGAATATACACGCGGTTTGTAAACCGGTTTTTTTAACACCAAGGGGGATTTTCCTGTGCACAACACATACCAGAAATCGCAACGCGCGGCAGCGCGCTCGTCGGCGCGCCGCATGCGCATCGGACGCATCGGTTTACCGCTTGCTGTGCTCCTGCTATTTGCGTGTGCAGCCGAAGAGACGGACGATGCGTCGCAGGACGAAGAGGCTGCCGCAGATACGGGCGCAGAGGAGTTGGCCGAGCGCATAGATTCCGATCCGGTAGTCGACGGCGACGGGATGTACGAGTTTATATACGTTCCACCCGAGAACGCGCCCGAAATTGAGACCATTTTTGTCCCCGGAAGCTTCAACGGCTGGGATAACACCAGCCACGAGATGGAAGAGGATTCAGACGGTGTCTGGCGGGTTCGGGCGGAACTCGAACCAAACGCTCGGCACGAGTACAAGTTTTACTTCCACGCGGATGATGAAGACTTCTCCGGTGGCGGCTGGGTACAGGATATGTCGCAGGATTCGCTTTTCGGGCATCCCGAGCACGACGACCAGGTCGACCCGACAGCGAGCGGATCCACCGATGATGGGCAAGGGGGCCAGAACGCGTACGTGGATGTAGCCTCCGAGACCGCCGACGAAGACGGGCTCGGCTATCGCCACGATCCGGAGGACCCCGCTCACGTCTCGATAGCCGACGGGCGGCTTTCGATTCGCGCGCATACGAACGAGGGCAGCGCGGAAGCAGCGTCGGTGATCTCCGGAGAAAGCGAGTACGAAATGTCGCACCAGCTAAGCTTCCGCGGGAATGACGTGTATCGAGCGACGCTTCCCGAGGACACCGAAGAATACACGATTCGCACGACCGACTCCGACGGCGAGCAGGAGGATCACGGTCCCTACACCGTCCCCGATACGCCGTTCGCTTCGCTCGACTGGGTGGGCGATTCGGTTGGATACCAGATCTTTCCGGATCGGTTTTACAACGGCGACCCGTCGATCGACGAGCGTGCGCTCGAGACCGACTCGGTCAACTACAAGCACCCCGATCACTGGACATGGTCCGGTGACCCGATTGTCTACGACGGCTGGGAAGCAGACATAGACGACCGTCACTGCTGTCACGCGTATTTCGGCGGTGATTTCGCCGGCGTGATGGAGAAACTGGATCATCTCGAAGCGCTCGGGGTATCCATGATTTACTTCAACCCCATTTTTGAATCCGGATCGGTACACGGCTACGACGCCCATGATTTTATGGAACTGGCACCGAACTTCGGTGACGAGGAAACCCTCAAGCAGCTTCTCGACGAAGCGCACGAGCGGGACATTCGGGTAATCTGGGACTTCGTGCCGAACCACGTCGGCACCGGCCACTGGGCGTTCCAGGAGGCGATCGCCGACGGGGGACACGAGACCGAGTACTGGGACTGGTTCCGCTTCCGGGTCGATCCGGGCGACGAGATTATGGCGGGATTTTCCGAACACTACGACAGCTGGTCGGATCTCGGTAATCTTCCGGAGCTGGAAACTCGCAATGAAGACGTGTTCGACCACCTGATCGATGTTGCCGAGTACTGGACCGAGTTCGGCTTCGACGGGGTGCGGGTCGACGTGCCGAACGATCTGGAAAACCCGGATGAGTTCTTCCCGGAGATGCGCGAGGCGGTTCGAGATATCAATCCGGAAGCCTATATAGTCGGTGAGATCTGGCAACGGGCTCCGAGCTGGATCCAGGGCGACCAGTTCGACTCGCTCATGAATTACGCAGTAGGCCGGGGAATGGTTCAGGAGTTCGCCGGCGGCGAAATGAGCGCTTCCGACGCGATCGCGGAAATGCAACTGCTTTACGCGAGCTATCCGGAGGCGTCGACGGCCATGGCGTTCAACATAATTTCCTCGCACGATACCGCGCGACTCCTTACGCGCCTGGGAGCCGATGGGCTCGGCGGGGAAGCCTCCGACCGTCACCACGCGCAGGGGCGTCTTTCCAAGGCGATCCTCTACGCGCTTCCTGGTATGCCGGTTACCTATCAGGGTGATGAGTTCGGAATGCTCGGCTCGGGTGAGGGACCACGCGAGGAAAACCGCTACCCGGTGCAGTGGGACGACCCGAACGAGGAGACGCTCGAGCACTACGAGCTTCTCGGTGAGCTTAAGAACTCGATTGAGGCGCTGGACTCCGGAGCGATCAGCGATTTCGAAGCCGACGGTGACGTTATACGCTTCACCCGAGGGGATTCGGATAGCGGTCGGATGATCGGCGTGTTCAACAGCGGCGATTCGGCCGCAGAGGACATCGAGCTTCCCGAGGGCGCATGGCGTGACGAGGTTACCGACGAGGTGTTCGAGGATTCTGTAGAGGTTGATGCTTACGGCTGGCGCTACCTCACAGCCGAGTAACAGCCGATGACCGCCGGCGGCGGCAGGGCGATACACCGCCCTGCTGCCCGGCGTCGCCCCGACGCGCACCTAGCGAAGCGGCGACGGCGGCCTTCCGAAGCGTTCGAGATAGGTGTCGACAAGCTCAAGGTCTTCGCCTCGTATCTCGCCCATCCGTGCGTTCATGTAGTTTTCCTCGAATCGGGTACCGGAATAGAGCAGCCATTGACTTCTCGCCCGCTTGAGTTTCGCCCGACTGCGCAGCGCGACGCTGCCGGTCGCCTGCGCCTGGCGTTCGAGCCGGTCGGCGCTGCGGCTGTAGGAGCGATAGGCGCGAATATAGGCATCCATGAGGGAGTCACGCGCGTCGTCACCGAGGTGCCCGTTGGCTACGAGTGACTCGGGGATACTCAGCGTATCTCCGACGGTAAGATCGTCCGGGTCGTCGAGTCCGTTCTCATTCTCCACGTATAGATCGGGCCACAGATGCCGGTTGTCCCAGTACTCCTCTGCGAGATCCCACAGGGTATCGTCGCTGCGGATGGTATGCTCATCGATGCGCCGGCGGTCGTCAGGGTCTACGTCGCGCGGCTCGGCATCCGGCTCGGGATCGGCGGGTTCAGGGTCGGGTTCATCCGGTTCGCTCTCGGCGGGCGGGGAAACATCAACCTCAGAGACTTCTTCCCACATTGTGCCGAAGGGCGGAAGGAACAGGATAGCCGCTATGACAACGACAAGAACCACAAGCTCTACGACAATGAGGGTAATAGCCCGCGCGAGAGGGGAGACGAATGCGGGGTACTGTTTCACGTACCGGGTCCTCCTTCGGCGTACAACTGCCTGCCTCCTTTTAGTATCGCGCATTTTGGGCTGCGACTGTAGCCATACAATGCCCATGTGCTACAATCGCGCGCCTGAGGTACTATGAATACAATACGCTTAGCACTGGTGGGAGCAGGATTAATCTGGGACGGGGTGCACCGCCGGAATATCGAACGCCACGCGGATGCGGTATCGCTTGCAGGGATTTGCGCTCGCAGTGAGGAAACACGAAAGCGGGTTCAGGAGTCGTTTCCCGACGCGTGGGAATGCGCATCGACAGAGGAGCTTTTCGCGCCGCACCTGCGCGATTCGTTCGACGCGGTGCTCGTGCAGACGCCGATCGCGCTGAATGCGCCGGTAGCGAAAACGGCGCTCGAAGCGGGAAAGCTGGTCTTTCTCGAAAAGCCCGCAGCCATGAGCCAGGCTCAGTGCAACGCGCTCGAGCAGGCGCACGCGGCGAGTTCCGGCGCGCTCTATATACTCGAGAACAACTACTACGACGAACGCGTTGCGCTCGCCGACCGGCTCCTCCGCGAGGGTCGAATCGGGCGATTCGTAAGCTTCGAGCGGGTCACGCACCTTTTCATGGGTGGCCCGCGAAACCAGGCCGGCGCATACGGAAGCTCTTCGTGGCGCATGGACGCGGAGTTTCCCCTTGGAATCATGTTCGACGGCGGTATCCACGACCTCGCGGGCTTACGCCGACTCGCCGGGCCGGTCGACACGGTATTCTCCGATGCACTCGCTCTTCGCGAAGGGTTCGGAGAGTTCGATCTCATAGAAAGCATGCTGCGCTACCGCCGGGGCGTTATGGGCAGCCTCAGTCACGCCTCTGCGCTGCCGAACGGTGGAAACTACACGGTGCTTCGCGGCACCGAA
>JBKGYS010000186.1:0-4274 GCA_046545955.1 Spirochaetales bacterium
AACCCGACGTTCCTCCGCGGCTCCACCGTCGAAGTAGATGCCGATTTCATTGACCTGGCCTTCGCTTCGGTCGAGCAGTCGATTGAGCGTAGTCCGCTCGAGGTACGCGCTGTAGCCGAAAAAGGTGCTCTCGCGAAAAATACCGCGAACCACCAGTGGTACGGTGTTGGCCGCTCCGGCGTCGGTGGTTGTGGAAACGGTGAGCTCATCGCCGACCGAGGCATTCAGCTCCTCAGCCGTTGCCGTGGAAATGAGGATCGCGCGCTCGTCTCCTGCTTCCGGGACAGCGCCCGAGGCAAAGTCAAACCGCTCGAGTACGGGCCGTTCCCGTTCCCATTCAACGCCAACGAAGCGTCGCTGCGGCATGTAGTATCCGGCGTGGAATAATGTCGAGTCGCCCGGAGAGTAGAACGTGCTTCGCCAGGAGCGCGCTGTCTCGGAAACACCCGCTTCGTCGAGAAGCGCATCTATTTGTTCAGGATCCTCGATGAGCGACTCTCCGCCGTCCATGTACCCGAACACGACCACGTTTCCGGCGAAGTAGCGGCTGGCTTTGTCGCGGAGGGTTTCCTGCATTCCGGTTACGGCCCCGAGCACGATCACAAGGACTGCCACGACAAGTGTTAGTGCAAGCAGAAGCACGCGGTAACGATTGAGGTGGCGCGAGAAGTTTCTCCAGGCAAGTCTGGGTAGCTGCATTATTCGCGCATAGCCTCCACGGGACTTACGCCGAGCGCCCGTTTGAGCGGATAGAGAACCGCGACGAGCGCAAGGGCTACTGCTCCTGCTACATGGAGAAGAATAAGGTCGATGTTCACAACGGCGTTAATGGCTTCTCCTCCGAAAAGCATGTCTATGTAGGGGTTCTCAACCATCACCCCGGAAGCGTTAAGAACCCCGATGCCCAACGCGCCGAGTCCGATCCCGAGAAGCGCCGAGCCGACAACGGTAACGGCCGTCTCCAGCGTAATCATTGTGCCGACGCGGGCGCGCGTGGCGCCGAGTGCGCGCATGGTGCCGATCTCGCCTGTTCGCTCGAGCACCGAGAGCACCAGCGCGTTGGTGGTAACCATGGCGGCGCCGATAGCGATGAAAAACACTCCTACGTTAAACATAAGTTGAAGGTACCAGGCGATTTCCGCGTTACCGCCGACGGTGTCACGCCAGTTTCGGATAAGAAAGCCACTGTTTTCCGAGAAGCGGGCTGCGTTGAGTTCGCTTTGCACACGCGACACATCATCCCGGTCGTGTAGCGAGAGCAGGAGGAAGTTCCACACTCCGGTGCTTGTTTCCGACGCCTGGGAATCCGACCGGTCCGAAGCGTCACGAAAAAACGCCTCCAGTTCGGCGACACGGTCCTCGTCCTCGGTCGGCTCGTCGACGCTGTCACCGGAGCCCGATTCGTCTCCGAAGTCATCCCGTTCGTCGAAAAGGCCGTCGTCGGCGGATTCATCTTCCCCCTGATCGCTCGTCTGATCGCCGAAATCGTCGCGTTCTTCGAAGAGCCCGTTCTCCTCGTCGGGGTTGTCTTCCTGATCGCCGAAATCGTCGCGTTCTTCGAAAAGCCCCTCGTCGTCGGGGTTGTCTTCCTGGTCGCCTGACCCCTCGTCCACTTCGCCTGAATCATCCGATTCGCCGGCGCCGAAAAGCGAATCGAGGTCGGCGTCGAGCGCTTCCCGCTCGGCCTCGGGGATCTCTCCTCCACCCGCGGTACCGGCTACGTAGCCGTTGAGCCCGCGCGCTGTCACCGGGTCGGTTATAATGACGCGATCGAGTTGCTCGCCTGAAATGGGGAATCGGAAGACTCCGCGCACCGGCGCCTCGCGCACGGCGAACGACGAGTCAAACGCCGCAGAGAGCACGGCGCCCTCGCCGATAGCATCTTCCCCCCACTCTTCCTGGACGAGAACGGCGCGTTCGCCGCTCTCGGGAAACTCGCCGGCGGTTATCTCAAGGTCCTCGAAGGTTTCGCGATACCGGTCAAAGTCGACGCCAATGACAGTATGCTCACTCCGTCGCCCATTGATTTCAACCCGCGCAACCGCGGTGATAGCAGGAACCGAGGCACGAACCTGAGGAAGATCATCGACCTTGTTCTGAAGCTCTTCAAAGTTCAGAAGCGTAGGGGGAACCTGGTATTCACCCACGAGAAGCGCGTCGGAACCAAAAATGGTAAAATTGGCTGCTTCGGCGGCAGAGACGCTCATATCCCCCGAAATATGCGACGCGTATGTGCCGTACAGGCTTTCGTTGCTCGAGGTCAGGATACCGTTGCCCACCATGAGGCCGGCAAAGGTCAGAATCAGCGCTACGATCAGCGGAGCGAGTCTTCGGCGAGAGCGGAATATATTTCGAAAGACTACTGATGCGAGCACGTCGTGGAAAACGCTATCACGGGCCGTAGAGGGGCGGCAACCTGTGTCTACTGTTCACCACTGTGGTGTTGTAAGGTGTCGAGCCTGAGCCAGCGCTGCAAGTTCCCTGCGGTAGGCTTCTATGACAACGTTTTCGTCGTAGTGGGTTTCCACATGCTTTCGCCCAGCTTCCCCCATCGCACGCCGCTCGGGTTCGGGCAAGCTAAGAAACCGCTCGACTTTTTCCGCGAGATCGCGAAAATCGCGCGGGCGACAAAGGTAGCCGCTTCGCCCGTCCTGTACGACATCCCGGGCGCCCGCAATGTCGGTAGTAATAATAGGACGAC
Organism: Spirochaetales bacterium; assembly: GCA_046545955.1. Lineage (GTDB taxonomy): Bacteria > Spirochaetota > Spirochaetia > DSM-27196 > SKKC01 > SLAN01. The sequence goes on from JBKGYS010000186.1 coordinate 2,702, forward strand.
TCATAGCGGCCGCTTCGAGAAGCACCCGAGGCGTACCCTCGCGGTAGGCGGTGGGAAGGACCACGCAATCGGCGTCCTCGATAACAGGGCGTACGTCGTGAACGCGACCTATGAACTTCAGTATGCCTTCGGCTTCCCACTGCTCGATCGTTGCGGATGGAACCGCGGCGCGGTGCCGGGACTCGACGAAGCCCGCGAGAATAAAGCGGACTTGCGGGTGGCGAGCCGTGACAAATCGGGCCGCGTCGGCGAACTCTCCTACGCCTTTATCCCAGAGCAGGCGGGTTATCATCAGGAACCGGGTTTCGCCGGCGTTCCGGTAGCCGATTGCCGGACTCTTACCGCCGTATTCGCGCGCGCGAAACCGTACAAGGTCGATTCCGGAGCCGGGAAGCAAGGCGCTTTGTCGCGATCGCACGAGTCCCCGTTCGAGAAACAACGCCCGGTCGAAGGTGTTCTGAAAGAACACACGCTTCGATCGAAATAGCGCGATTTGATAAAGCCGTCTCGCGAGAAAGCCTGTGACCGCTGATCCGTTAAACAGAGCGCCGAGTCCGGCAACATTGTTGATCACGGGAATTCCCCACAGCTGCGCGGCGAGCGAGCCGTAGACGTTGGGTTTGACGGTGAATCCGAGATAGGCGGCCGCCCGGTGGCGATTTCGACCAAAGAGCAAAACGTATTGGGCGAAGAGGCGCAGATCCCGGATCGGATTCATGCTGCGCGAATAGATCGACATGCGCACAAAACGCACTGGCAATCCCCGCAATTCATCGAGCGTTTCGTCCCGCTCGGCGAGCACAAATACGTCGTATCCCGCGTTTACAAGCGCACGCACGAGTCCCATGCGAAAATTAACAATGTTCCACGCTATGTTGACGCTTATGAACACTCGTGGACGCGATGTGGAGCTTTCATTCTGCATAGGCGATTTCAGCTTCTAACCCGCCACGCTTTCGAGCAGGCGCTCATACGCTCGGACGATCGTTTCCGGGTGGTGTTCGCGGTGTATACGCTTTCGGATTGTGTCCGCGTCGAACCACTCGCGATCGAAGTGGTCGATAGCACGAGTCAGCGCGTCAGTGTTTCCACAGGGGACAAGCACTCCGTTTTGCCCATCGTACACAATCTCGCGCGTTCCGCCGGGACAGTCGAATGCAATGACCGGAAGGCCGACTGCGCCGGCTTCGAGCACTACGTTGGGAAGTCCCTCGTACCGGGAAGATAACACAAGAACGTCCGATCGCGCCATGAGACGCCACGGGTTGTCCGTGAAGCCAACGAAGCGCACAGGTTTACCGGCCGGCAGCTTCGAGGCTGCGTGCTCGAGCCGGGGGTGCTCGGGACCTTCACCTGCAATGGTAAGTTTCACATCGCGCGTCGTTCCGGCGAGTGCTTCGAGAAGCAGATCAAATCCTTTTTGCGGAACAAGCCGGCCGACAGCAAGAAGCTCCAAGGGTCTCCGAGCGGCCGTGGCTTCGTCGCCGGCGTGCAGCGGCGGAAACTCGCTGCGTACATTCGCTCCGGACCCGCCCGGTATAACCCGGGCATCGCGCGACGAGGCTTCCCCGGC
>JBKGYS010000187.1:0-4202 GCA_046545955.1 Spirochaetales bacterium
CGACAATCTCGTGGCGCAGACCGTCGTCGGGAAAGTGCCGGTATTCCTCGTAGGTAAGCTTTGTCCGACCATCGACGACTACGCTCATGGCTTCAGCATAGCGCCATTCTACGCCGACGACAACATGGCCGGCGGAGAAGCAGTACTCGTCTCCAATTCTCGATACTCCATCAAATCACGGATAGATTTACCCGGGAATTTCTTGTATTCTCACCGGGGCAGGAATGCCGATGAATACCAGCGTTGCGCGACGTCGGCAAATTCGTTTTCCACTGCTATTATGCGCGCTGCTTTTCGGTGTGCTGCTACCGTCGCCGGCGTCCGGGGGTAGCGATGTGCCCGTGGCGGTCGACGGATCGATCGAGGTGCGCCGAACAAACCTGAGTGAAACGCTGCGTTTAATCGGAGAGCGGCAGTTTTATCCGAACGCGCTTCTTGCCCCGGATAGCATCCTCGGGCGAACCCAGTCTGCGTACGAACGCACGATGCCCTCGAGCCTCCGGCCTGACCACAGAAAAATCTTCGGGACGGCAGCTTTCGCAGCGGAAACTCTGGTCGGACCCACCTATTCGCGTGAGCGTGACTGGTTCATTATCGGCGCACTACTTCTGGTCGGACTATATCACTCCGGCCTGCATGTTTTCGGGTCGGTCGAACGGTCGACGCTTTGGTTCGGGTTAAGTTCGGTACTCATGGCAACGCGCACGCTGGCGATTGTGACCGCCAACCTTCTCGAGCCTTCGAGTGTTTTCGGATTCGAGCTTCTGATGACGGTCGAATATGTTGCGCTGTTCCTCTGGCCGGCTTTTTTTCTCTACTACGGCTGCAGCATGTTTCCGAGCGAGTCACGGATTCGAATCGCACACGCGGTGGCGGTGGTCTCGGGAGCTTTTGCGACAGTAGCCCTCCTGACACCCGCCGGGCTATTCACTCGGCTCCTGGATGTGTACCAGCCCATACCAGTTTTGATCGGCGCGTACCTCATCGCAGTTGGCGCGAACGCCGCGCGGTACCGCCGGCCCGGCGCTCGGGTCTTCCTCGCCGGGATGATCGTTCTGTTTGCTACGTTGGTAAACGATCTTCTGTTCAGCTTGACGCTTGTTCAGACCGGCTATATGTCGCATATCGGCTTCTTTATCTTTCTCTTCATCCAGTTATTTCTGTTGGCAGGACGCTTCTCGGAGAACTACCGGCAGACCCAATTAATCGTCGAGGAGAAACTCCAGTTAGAAGGGCTTTCATACCGCGACGCCCTGACTGGAATCGGGAATCGCCGGCATTTCGACACGTATTTGAGCAACGAGTGTTCCCGCGCTCACCGGAGTGGGAGCCCGATCAGTCTGGTAATCATCGACATAGACCATTTTAAGCTCTTCAATGATACGTTTGGCCATCAGCTCGGAGACGAAGTGCTTGTCCGGGTAGCGGGCCGCGTAGCGCAGGCTCTTCGACGTCCGGGGGATCAATGTGCGCGCTACGGAGGCGAGGAGTTTGCCATAATTCTTCCCGACACGAATTCCGAAGGTGTTCGCCTGGTGGCCCAGCGCCTGCGTGTCGACATAGCCAAAATAGAGCCGCCTGAACCGGGCGAACCGAGTGACGTACCGCCGGCGTCGCAGGCACCGCTTCGGATTACCGCGAGTCTGGGTGTAGCAACCATTTACTGGGGCCTGGACAACAGCCCCGATGTAGACGACGCGCCTCGCAAGCTCATCGAAATGGCCGATCGGGCGCTGTATCTCGCGAAGGAGCGCGGACGCAACCGCGTCGTCGTGGATCGGATGTAGACGACTGCGGTTACTCTACCACTATGAAATCGCCCCACATGCCTTGGTCGCGATGGTTCCCGACGCTGCAGTAAAACTCGTACTCGCCGGCACTATCCGCGACGAACTCGATTGTTTCCGAGTTTCCACCGGAGTACTGGCTCGTTGCGGCGTCGAATTCATCGAGAACCCAGTCGTGAAAGCCACCGGTGTTCTCGAATGTGAGGCGAATGGTATCGCCTTCATTGACCCGAATCTCGTCGGGAATGAAGCTCAGGCCGTCGTTTTCGACCGTGATCTCTTTGACATCTTCGTCGCTGTCTGTGACGTCGATCGTTTCCTGAGCGACGGCGGGAGCGGCGAAGAACGCCATAAGAAGAAGCCCGACTAGTACTACACTTGTTCGTTTCATAGGCGAAAGGATAGGTAGTGCGAACATCTATCGTCAACGACTTCTTCCAGATTACGCTCTACCTCTCCGCCTCCGATTCGAAACCTCGCGTTACTTCGCCCCCTTCTTGAGCATTAAAAGAAACATTGCCCCCGAGCCGATGACCGCGGCAACAAGGAACTGATAGGTAACGAGGCTTTCAACGGTGAGCGTCGCCGCTCCGGCGCCGATCTGAAGAACACCCCCTGAGATAAACGTGCTTGGCGTCCACCACAGAGCGTTAACGATAAAGCCGACGCCCATGAGCACGAGCCAGAATCCGCCGAGATCAATCGGAGAAAGCCACCCGAACCCCGGCCAGCCGAAAGAGCCGAACGAGGCGACCATACCGAACACAAGAACGACAACCCAGAGCAGCAGAATCTTGCGCAGCTTGGGCGCCTTCAGGGACATGTACATGAACATTGGTACGAGCCCGATGATGGTCAGCACCGTCCAGACCCAGTTAATCCCCGGCGCCTGCCAGAAGTGAGTCCAGATCCAGCCTATAAGCTCAACAACACCCCACGTAAAAAAAACAATTCTCGGTTTCGTCCAGAACTTCGCCATAGCAACACCATAATGAATTTCATTCGAGAATCATAGTTATACAATAGAAGGCCGTATGAGCCGCGGTTGCTACGCATTCCGGGCGTACGCGCTCGCCTACATCAAAGCGAACCCGGGCGTGCAACAGGCTCTCACTCAAATGGTTCGGAAGCTGCAGCCCGGTGCCCACGGCGCCCCGCGTAATCGGGTATCGACAGTGCTGAAATTCGCCTACCGGTTACGGAAGTACTATACTCCGTGGTGACATGCCGGAGCAAACCAGTACCGAAGACCTTATCCGCCTTTCGTTTTTTACCGACATGGCGCACGATATCGCCTCCGCCGATACCCTGCGGTCGACTCTCGACCGCGTCATGGCTCATATCGGCAGGATATTCGCGCCGCGAACCTGGTCGCTTATGCTGCACGATCCCGAACAGCAAGAGTTGGAGTTCGCGTTAGTCACCGGCGGGGCCGAAGCGGAAATCCTTCGTGGGCACCGCATTCCGGATGATACCGGCATCGCCGGCTGGATATTGAAGAACCGGGAACCGGTTATTGTAACCAATGTCGCAAGCGACTCTCGATTTGATCCTTCGGTCGACGAGCTATCCGGGTTCACGACCGAGAACATTATCGGTGTGCCTCTTCTGTCGCAGAGCAGCGCGTTCGGAGTAATTGAGCTTGTGAACAAACTCAACGGCGAAACGTTTACCGCGCTCGACCTGAAAATCCTCGCCACTATCGCCGATTTCGCGGGCGTCGCGATCGAAAAAGCCTACTACCTTAAAGCGCTCGACCGGATAGCATCCATCGATCACGTAACCGGCCTCTATAACCGCCGAAGTCTCTCGCGTACGCTCGACCGAGAGCTCGCCCGGTGCAAGCGGACAGGGCGCGAGCTGTCCGTGCTCATGATCGACATAAACGACTTCAAAAAACTCAACGATTCACACGGTCACGTGGTCGGCGACCGAGTTCTCCATCATCTCGCACAGCTTCTCGAAGAGAATATGCGGGAGGTTGATGTTCTCGCGCGCTACGGTGGAGACGAGTTCTTCGTCATAATGCCCGATATTGACCTCGCCGGCGCGCAGAAGGCCGCTGTCCGCATCTCCGACCTGCTGTCCGCCGAAGACCCGACCCGGCCGGTTCCCTATAGCGTGAGCATCGGTACATTCAGCGGATGCCCGGACAGCAGTGATCAACTGTTTCAAGGCGCCGATTTCGACCTCTACTCGCAGAAGGACCGCTTTGACGATGCGACAATCGCTAATCTCGACGACCACATACGCCGCTTCCTCGACGAGGAAGAACGCGACAAGGGGTAAGCCGCACATCCCCGCCAACCGCGCGGGGGGTTCCAGGCGCTATTACGTTCGTCGAGGTTGTAAACGGTCGCCTCACCCGCTCTCGGCCCTCCTCCAGGTCACCGTAATTTCCATGGCCTCTTTGAG
>JBKGYS010000188.1:0-4183 GCA_046545955.1 Spirochaetales bacterium
CGATGACCGAGACCGTATACCCCGCGACGCTCAGCGGGCGCACACAGGCGCCGGCGAGCAAGTCGCACACCATCCGCGCAATCCTCATTGCCTCGCTCGCCGACGGCGTAAGCCGGATCGATCATCCGCTCAATAGCGAGGATGCCGCCTCGTGCGTCGCCACCTGCCGCGCGCTCGGCGCCGACATAGAAGAATCCGACCGCGATTGTCTCATAGTCACCGGCACAGGCGGTCGCCCGACGGCGCCGAGCGACCCGGTAGACGTGGGTAACTCGGGCACGACACTTTTCCTCGCGATGGGGACGGCCGCGCTCGCGCCGGGCACGACGGTGTTCACCGGCGACGAGCAGATCCGACGACGAAGCGCGCGCAACCTCCTCGACGCGCTCGGGGAGCTCGGCGCTTCCGCCTGGTCGCACAACAGCGACGGCTGCGCGCCGCTTTCAGTCGGGGGCGGCATCGCGGGTGGAAACATCAGCCTCGAATCTCCGACAAGTCAGTATCTGAGCTCGCTGCTTCTCGCCTGCCCGCTCGCCGAAGGGGACAGTGATATACGGCTTTCGCTTCTGTGGGAGCGCCCGTACGTTGACATGACGCTGTGGTGGCTCGACCGTCAGGGTATCGCCTACGAGCGCGAGGACTACGAGCGCTTTCGCATTTCCGGAAAGCAGTCGTACAAGGCCTTCCGTACCGACGTTCCCGGCGACTACTCGAGCGCCACCTTTCTGCTGGTCGGCGCGGCTATCACCGGGGGAAGCGTAATCCTCGAGGAAATGCACCCCGACGATCCGCAGGGCGACCGGGCGGTGCTTGAAATGCTTTCATCGCTCGGGTGTGAAGTCACCTGGCCCCGCCCGCGAACCGTGAAGCTCTCCGGCCCGGGATACGGCAAGCTTTCCGGGGGAACGCTCGACCTGAACGCAACTCCCGACGCGCTCCCTGCGCTCGCGGTCCTCGGAGCGGCCTGCAACAGTCCGCTTCATCTGACCAACGTTCCGCAGGCGAGGGCCAAGGAAACAGACCGCATCGACGTTATGGCGCGGGAACTCGCCACGCTCGGCATTTCAGTAGACGAAGCCGAGGACGGCATGACAATACATCCCGGGGCGATCAAAGGCGGGAGCGTGCACGGGCACGGCGACCATCGGGTGGTCATGGCGCTCGCGGTTGCCGGTCTCGCGAGTCGCGACGGTGTGAGCGTGGATACCGCCGAGCGGGCTGCGGTCACCTATCCCGGGTTCTTCGAGGCGCTTCGAGGGCTCGCCGGTCGTTGACTGTTCACCACTCTGGTGTTAAGAGCCGGCGGTAGCAGAGTCCTTAGGCACCCGGCCGGAACGTGCCTTCCGGGTGTTCTCGGCGCTCTGGGTGTCCTATCCTTCGGCGAAAAACAGCGTCGTCAGCCCGAGAAACAACGGAATGGTGATAACCGCGGCGATATAGCTTACCACCACTCCCCGGGCGATGACTTGCGTCTGTTCGTGCGTTCCGTAGGCTTCCGCTACGATCGCAAGATTCGTGGCGGGGGGACTCGTCGCCTGCAGCACCACCGCGACCGGAATCGCGAAGCGCAAGCCGCCCGGCAGATATTCGAGGTAAAGCGGCGCCGCGAGTACAAGAAGCAGCACGACGCCGGCGGGATACGCGATCTGGCGCCAGGCCACGAATTTCCACCATACCGTACGATCGACATGGGATTCGCCGCTCACTCGGACGAGTACGCCGCCGAGCACAAAGAGTACAAGATCTAAGCCCACATCGCCGGCGGGCTCGAGCACGGCGCGCAGCGCGGTCGGCAATTCCCAGTACCATCCGGTCGCCGCGAGAAGAATACCGAGCAGAATACCTATGGTAGGCGGATTCAGCTTAATGATAGGCTTTCGGCGGGCTCCGCTGATATAATCCACCGCCAGAGTCCAAAAGATCAGGTTAAACCCGAGCGTGTAGAAAAACACATAAATAAGCACAGGCCCCGGTGAGATTGCGGTCATAATAGGAATGGGAATATACCCAGCGTTGTGAATCGCGCTCAGAGCGGTTACCTCGCGCGGATGGTCGGTGGGGATTCCCCACCGCCGGCCGACAAGCGCCTTACCGAACGCCGCCTGCAGCATCATCATAAGCGCACACGACAGCGCGCTTATGATGAGCCACACGGGGCCTACCTCGGCTGCCGATTCCCAGTTCGGGGCGAAGTTGCTTATAAAGTAGATCGGAAAAAGTATATTGATGGTCACGAATACGAGCGGTGTGAGGACATTTTCACGCACTGCACGAACGCGAAAAACCAAGGCACCGGCAACGGTAAGCCCTAAAAGGCGTAAGACCGGGATAATAATGTCGAGCACGGTAGGGTGTACTATGAGAGGGAACAGAACATTGTGTCAAACCCGCTGGAGAGCACCGACATGAGCGCAGACCCCGTTTCCGGCGCCACGGTTGCCGAGTTCTGTCGCGAACACGGCCTTTCCCCCGGCGCGGTTAAGCCCATTCCCACCGGGCGATTTAACACCAGTTTTTACGTCCGCACCACAGAAGGCCCCGATCTCGTCGTGCGTATCGCGCCGAGCGACGACGCAGGGTTCGTGTTCTACGAACGAGGAATGATGGCGCAAGAGCCGGAAATTCACTCGGTCGTGCGGCGCCGCACCGATATCCCCGTTCCGCGTGTCATTGTCTACGACGACTCGCGGTCTATTCTCTCGCGCGATGCTATCGTGCTCGAGCGGCTTCCCGGCCGCTCCATGTACGGACGCGGCCTGACCGGGGATGCCGTTGACCGGGCGCTCGAGCAGACCGGGGCGTATCTCAAGACGCTTCACACAGCGTGCACGGCACGCCAGTACGGCTACCTCGGCGCACACGCTCCTATGCGCCCGGCCGATACCTGGCAGGACGCATTCGCCGAGATGTGGGAGCGCCTTATTACCGACCTCGAGGGTTGCGGGGTATACCTCCCCGAGGATGCCGATCTCGCACGGCGGGCGCTCGGTGAAAACATCAGCCTATTCGAGTATTCCGAACCTGCTTCGCTTCTTCATATGGATGTGTGGACGCAGAACATTCTTACCGACGACACGGGAATCGTATCCGGCATTCTCGACTGGGATCGCGCGCTGTGGGGCGATCCGGAAATCGAGTACGCGGTGCTCTCCTACTGCGGCTTCGATACGAATGCGTTCTGGCGGGGATACGGCGGACGACCGGATCTGACCGATGAAGCGAATATACGGCGTCACTTCTACTTTCTCTACGAACTTCAGAAATATCCGGTGATCTGGACAAGACGGCGCGGGGCGAGCGGTTCTCAAATTACCGCGTACCGGGATCAGGCGCTGCGTATTCTCAAACAGCTTCATTCCGGTGATACTTGAGCGGTCATGAAACGGACAATTGTCTTAGGTATCGCTCTGTTCGGGGTCGTCTCGATCGTAACTTCTCCGGGGATCGCGGGCGCGCAGGAAGCCGGTGGCGGCTTCAGTGTTTTTGTTCCCGAGGCACTCTACGAGTACGAGGAAGGAAGCATTAGCATAGAAACCCGTTTCGAGACCTCGGTCGGTCTCGTCGAAGGCGTAAGCATTCCCGTCGGTGTGACCGTCAATCAGGTGTACGGACTCGTGCCCTCAAACCGCAGCGACAAATACGAGGTCTCGGGCCCGTGGTTCTACGCGGATACGCTGAGCCCGTACGTCAATATACGAGGGCGTGTGCCGGTCACCGACGGAGTCTACGTCGACGCTTTCGGCGGACTGTTTACCAACTGGAACATGACCGCGCGCCCGCTGACAGACCGTATCGAGCGCGACATCAGCGCGGTGGATGCCGATGAGAGGCGGCTCGTCTTCGACTCGCGCCCGGAAGTGCGCACATCGTTCGGCCTCGGATTCAACGCCGGCCTCGGCGTGGGCGTGGACCTCGATTTCGGCGCTATCGAACTGTCGGCAAGCTATAGAAGTGCGACATCGCGAGTGGATATTTCAGGCGATGCCGATTGGTTCGGCGAAGATGGAAGCGGTGAACCCACGGTGGATTCGACCGAGCTCACGCTCGAGGATATACGCGTACGCCTGCGCGGCATTTCGCTCGGCGCAGGCGTCCGCGTCAGGCTGTAAGGCGTGGCCGGAAGCCTCTCGGCGAAACTTCGTTTCGCCTGCGGCTTCCGGCACGGGTGGATCGCCGACTCGCG
>JBKGYS010000189.1:0-4161 GCA_046545955.1 Spirochaetales bacterium
CCCTTGTACATCGACGCGCCACCATGATTGACTTCCCCTTGTACATCGACGCGCCACCATGATTGACTTCCCCTTGTACATCGACGCGCCACCATGATTGACTCTCCAAAGAGGGACTTTGAGCGACGGTACAGCAGACGACAATAACTTCGACGACGACGCTGTCGAGCTTCCGATAACCGGGGAGCTCGATCTGCATCTGTTCAATCCCAAGGACGCTAAGGATCTCGTTGCCGAGTACCTGCGGGAGTGTCGCGCTCATGGGATTCTCGATGTGCGCGTTGTGCATGGGAAGGGCACCGGGGTACTCGCCCGCACCGTGCAGGCGACTCTCGACAAGCTCGATTTCGTGACCGACTATCACCTGGATTACGCTGGACGCGGCAGCTGGGGAGCCACAGTGGTACACCTGCAGGAGTCGTCCGATTCCTGACGCGCGCGCGACCACCGGGAACGGTGGGCAGTTACGCTCGATCGTGAGAACGGCGACTTGACCGTTATGGTTACGCGACTTAGGCTGGGTGTCAGTTACCGCGGACAGAGGAGCGAGGCATGAGTAGCGCAGCGGCTGCCGGCGCCGCCGGCGGAGCGGCGGGCACGCAGGCAGCCTCACAAGTGGACAATCGGTCACGGCTGAGAAAAATCGAGGGGGAACCCATGTCGGTCTGGATGCTCACACAGGATGAAGACCGTATATTTCTTGCGATCGGTATTAGAGTGAAGAGGAACAAGCTGCAGGCGCAGGAGCTCGGTTCCGGCCAGTGGCAGACCATCGGAAAATTCTCCGACGCGGAAAGCTGTAGCCGCGTATTCAAGAGTGCGCAGAAGCAGCTGAATGAAGGCTCAAAAGGACCCATCCGGGTTCCACAGGGGTAATGGATCCCGCGTGAAACTATGAACTCACAAGCCGACAGACAAACACGCGATTTGCTCATTGCCGGATTACGCGGCAAAGGGGCGCACCTGAGCCTCGAAACCGCGGTAGCGAACTTTCCTGAATCGCTCATGAACGAACGGCCTCCAAACGTTCCCTACACGTTCTGGCACCAGCTCGAACATATACGGATCGCTCAGGAAGACCTGTATCATTACTCGACGAATTCCGGAGCGGGATCGCCGCCTTGGCCGGAGGGATACTGGCCGAAGGCCGACGCAACTGCAGACACTGCAGAATGGGAGCGAACGGTGGCAGCAATACAGGCCGACCGCGACCGGTTCATCGCGCTTTTGGACGCCCCAACCACCGACATATACGAGGCGAAAGATTATATGGACGGGGGCAGCATTTTTCGGGCCGCGCTGCTCGCGATAGACCATACGGCGTATCACATCGGTGAGTTCGTGATGGGACGACAAATTCTCGGTCACTGGAGTTCGCGACTGGACCAGTGATCGGCAACTGCCTCCGTGCAACGCCGACACCAGTTGGAAAAACAACTTCAATGAGTGAAATCCGTTCCAGACTACTACGCGCCGGGCCCCTCGCGGGTATCGCCGGGGAAACCTGGCAATTCGCCTCCCTCATGGTTTTTTTCTGGGCGAGCGTAGTAACCCTGGAAGCATTTCTCGTGCCGTATCTCACCTCGATCGGTTTCGGCAGCGCCGCCGCGGGTATGGTTATGTCGAGTATATTCCTCGCGAGCATTGTCAGCGCGCCGGTGTGGGGAGCCATCTGCGACGCGGGTGACCGTCACCGGCTGGTTATGATAGTCGCGCTTTCCGGCTCGACCGCCGCGGTTCTTCTGATACAGCTTACCGCCCCACGCTTTCTGCCGGTTATTCTTTTGGGAATCGCCTACTCGGCAACCGCCAATTCCATGCCCGGCGTGCTCGACAGCTGGATTATGCGCCGTCGGCGCGTCGAACCCCGCATACAATACGGTATCGCCCGTGGATTCGGATCGGCTGGATTCGCCCTCGGAGGAGTCGTGCTCGGGCGGCTCAGCGACCTCTACAGTCCCGCCGTCCTCTTCCCCGCGTACGCCGTACTCGCCACCGTCTCCATCGCGCTTATTCTACGAATGCCTCGTGGCCGAGATTCTGCCGAAGGGACCGATTCGGCGGCGAGCCCCGGCGCGACAAGCGTCGAGACGGGCCGGGAACAGCAGCCTGTTGATCCATATGTCGATATTCACGCGGAGGCAGATCGTCCGGTTGCCGCCGTACACCAGACCTTGAGCGTCGAGATAATCAGGGCAATCGTGCGTTCGACTCCCTATCTGGTATTTCTCATGGTTTCGCTGGTGATTTTTTTGCAGTTACGGGCAGCGCTCACCTTTCTACCGCTGCTCATCTACGAAACCGGAGGATCCAATATACACGTCGGCCTGACTCAGACGGTCGGCGCAGGAAGTGAAGTACCGTTCATGTTCGCTACCGCCTTTCTCCTGCGCAAGTTTCCGCCGAGGGCACTCTTGCTGTTCGGCATGACCGTCTTCATATTTCGCATAGGCCTCATGGGATGGATCGACTCACCGCAGCTGCTCGTAGCGATGCAGGTTCTCCACGGATTGTCGTTCGGGGTTTTTATGCCGGTGAGCATACACTACATCGACGGAATCGCTCCACGCCGCTACGCTACCGTGTTCCAGGCGTTCGCTCCGTCTTTCTACTTCGGGATTGGAAGCGTCGTGGGCAGTTCTCTCGGGGGACTTTTCGTGGAGCGGTTCGGCCTGATCGCGATGTACCGGACCATCTGGATTCCAGTGACAATCGCAACTGCGTTCTTCGCGGTATACCTCCTTCGCGGACGTCGTTCGCCGGCTTCCTGATGCCTTGTGTCCCACATTCCCGGTATTCGGCTTCCCGGCCCCGGGGGCAGCTCTTATATCGCCGAGGCAGAGCTTTGCAAAACCGGTCGATATCCGCGAGGTCGAGCACAGACGATACTCCTCAGAGTGCTCCAAGCAAGGTCTGGTAAGCATCCCGAAACCCGTTGTCTTCGGGTAAGCTGTTGTGGTCGCCGGACGGCATCATGTACAGGCGCGTCCAGTCGGCCGCGCTTTCCTCGTAAAGAAGTTCGGCCATCGCAGGCGGCGTGACAAAATCGTCTTCCCCTACGGCGATTAGCGTCGGGGCTGTGATCGTCTGGACCCGCGTAACGTTATCTTCTCCTTCCAGTTCATCTGCAATATCGAAGCTCACGAGCATACGAAGCGCACGGGGGACGGCGCTTTCCAACCAGTGATCGGTGTTTGTCGCCGGAGACTCGAGTACAACTGCATCCACGTCGCGTTCGGTAGCCGTCCAGGCGGCCATAAAGCTCCCGAGCGAATGACCGTGCACGATAAGATCACCGTCGACTTCGAGATCATCGGTAACAAAGTCTGTAACCGAAAGCGCATCTCGCTTCAGCGTATCCACCGTGGCTTCTCCTTCGCTAAGGCCGTACCCGCGGTAGTCCCACATGAATACATCCACCCCGAGCGCCGCGAAGAGCTCAAGGTACTGCACCGACTGCACCAGATAGAAGCCGTTGCCTCCGAATAACAACACCGTCGCCTCGTTGCCGGGGCGTTTCACATGCCAGCCGTTGAGCGTTGTGCCTTCATCGGCGGGGAAGAAATACTCGGTAAGCTCATATTCGGCGAAGCCGAACCGTTCGAAGGTCTGCGGCGTAACCGAACGCTTCGGCTGTAGAAGGGTATCTTCCTCGACAGGGATCGAACTGCAGCCGGTCACAACAGCAATCAGCGACAGTGTCATTACCGTCGACATCCTCCCGACGCGGAGGAAACTCCAACCGGTGGAGGGGGTCAAAAGCTCGAAGCGAATGACCCCGCGGAGCCACGAAAAAGGTCTGAAATGTTTTGGCATCATAGCTGCCACAGAACGTACCCACTTCTTCGGTCGAGGGCAATTCTTTCGGTAGCCATATCGAGTACCCGTGCCGGTGGAAAGAGTATAGCGGCGAAAGCAGCAGGCCGATGAAACCGAAGAGCCGCGCAAGCGGCACCGTACTTGTATCACTGCCAAGCGGCTTTACATGGGTTGCTCGCTCGCAGCGATAATCTGCTGGAAGCTGGTTGCGCTGCGTACTACCGACCCGGGTGCGCTGTCTTCAATAATAGCTTACTGTCCACCACCGTGGTGTGTTTTTTCGGTACTACCCGGCAATCACCCCGGAGCACTCGCGCGTATGCTTAAGGTGAGACCTGTGGC
>JBKGYS010000190.1:0-4122 GCA_046545955.1 Spirochaetales bacterium
GACCGATCTTTTTGCAAAGTGTAATAACGATTCCGGCTACTTCGGGAAACAGCGTCAGGCGGGGGATATGACCTATACCCGTCCGGTTCTTTCGCCCAAGTCCGATCGCCTAATGGAGTACGAAGGTCGCTCCCATGTCATGTGGTCTGTTAACAACTATCTTGGCCTGGCGAACCATCCGCAGATCATCGAAACCGCTCGTGCCGCCCTCGATGAATACGGCATCGCCAATCCTATGGGCTCAAGGATGATGACCGGGAATACCCGCCACCATCTTGACCTCGAAGAGGAACTCGCGCGGGTCGCCCGCAAGGAAGGAGCGTTCCTGTTCAATTACGGGTACATGGGCGTCATCGGCACGATTCAGGCCCTTGCCGGTAAAGACGACGTCATCGTTATGGACAAACTCTCCCACGCGTGCATTGTCGACGGTGCCTTCCTCGCCCCTGCCCAGCTTCGCGTGTTTCGCCACAACAGCCCCGAGAGCCTTGAGATGGTGCTCGAACGTGTGAACCGGGACCGGAAGGGCGGCGTTCTCGTGGTGACCGAAGGCGTTTACGGGATGACCGGAGACCTTGCCAAGCTCCGCGAGATCACCGACCTTTGCGAACAATACGAAGCTCGACTGTTCGTAGACGATGCGCACGGCTGGGGCGTCATGGGCGAAAGCGGCCGTGGTACCGCCGACCATTTACGCGTGCACGATAAGGTCGATATGTACTTCGGCACGTTTGCCAAGTCGTTCGGCGCAATAGGGGGCTTCACCGCGAGCACAAAGGCGGTCACTGAGTACATAGCCTATAACGCACGCACGCAGGTTTTTGCAAAGAGCCTCCCAATGATCTACGTGAAAAGCCTGCAAAAAACCCTCGAACTCGTCGAGCACGGCGACGAGTATAGAGAGCAAATGTGGAGAAACTCGCGGACGCTTAAGCATAGACTCAAAGATCTCGGCTACTTTGTGGGTCCCGGCGACAGCCCCATCTGCGCGGTGTTCGCGCCAATCTCCGACCAGAGTCCGGAAGCGGTCGGGATGCAGACGGTGGAGTACCTGCGGCAGAAAGGCGTATTCGTTACGGCGGTAGTTTACCCCGTCGTTCCGCTCGGCCTGTGCATGTTCAGAATGATTCCGACCGCGGCCCACACCGAAGAAGATATCGAGACCACGGTACGCGCATTCAAGGGCATGCGAGACGATCTTGGACTGGACCTTACGTTCCGGGAAAAGGAACTCGATAACCTCAAGAAGGTTTACGGGTCCGAGATTACGGTTCCGGCGTAGCCGGCCGCGTTGTCACTCGCCGTGGCACAGGTCCGTCGAAAAGAAGCGAATCGTCTAGTCGTATTGCACGGGCAAAGGTCCGCCCCCGATAATTAGTCGTATTGCACGGGCAAAGGTCCGCCCCCGATAATGCGTGTGGAAGCGACGAACCGATCGTGAAAAACGCACGCGGCGGTAAGAATGAGGGCGGTTACGATCCCGGCGATTCCCACAGGCGAAACAACAATGTTGCCGGCGCCTGTAAGGTACACCAACACCAGAGATGCGAGCGCGTTAAAAGAGCCGTGGAAAAATGCAGCTGCGAGTACGCTCGATGCGCGAACCGTAAGGTAGGTGTACACCGGCGACATTGCCATGCACTGGACGGTCATGACGATAATTCCCAGATACGGGGATTCGGGGAAGTTGTGTCCCTGCAGGATAACCGGTGCGTGCCACACACCCCAGATACCACCCGTGAGAACCGACAGTTTCCAGAAGCCGAGAGGGGCGAGCTCGCGCAGCAGGAAGCCCCTCCAGCCAAGTTCTTCCCCGAATGCGAAAAGCGCGTTAATGGTCAGGCCTGCGACGAGCGCTTGAAATATGAAGAACAAGGGCGTTGGAACCGGTATAGCCTCGAGCTGAGCGATTGACTGCGCAATAGTTTCCGAATCGAGGCCCATTTCTTCGAGAAACCGAGCGTAGTCGCGAGTCCACCGCACGCGCGGCAGAAGCAATGCGATTCCCAACGTAAGAGCGAATACCACCGTAGGCAGAAGCCACGCGACCAGAAGCACCCGTATTCGACCGATTCGCAGCAAACACCCCCTGCGGATCGGCTCGCGGTACGCGAGTTGAACAGCGACCGCCGCTGCCGCCGGCGCCCACATGAAAAAGACCGCGATTCCGATGAGGCTCATCGGGGATCCGTATTCAACGCCCATGAGATAAAGCGAGAGTGCCGAAAGCCAGGAAATACCAAACGCGAGCCCAAGGAACAGCGCTACCTTGCGGATTCGAACGGTGCTTTGCATCGCGGCCTGTACCACCTTTCTGCTAAGGATACAGCGTAATGTATCCGGTAGGTATAGAGCAAATTGCGAACCACGGCACGTGATTTCGGGCCTCCCGATCCAGCGATGAAAATTTGTATCTGAAGGCGATTGAATAAGTTCGCGTAGGCAGTATAAGGTCTCCTCGTGGAGAATACTGCTCTGAATATGCTGTTTCTCCCTAAAAGATCGGTACTCGCGGATATGCCTTATCGGCCGCTGCGGTACTAGGGAGGAATAGTCGAGTGAAATTACGAGGAAAGTTTCTGCTTCTGGTAGGAATTCCATTAGTCGGGCTAATAGCAGTATTCATAACCGGAATCATCAGTTTTTCTCAGCTCGAGGAATCCATAACCGATTTGACTCAGATCGAGTCGGACCTCGCGAGCATGATCAACGCCGATCGAGATGCATACCAGGCCGAGGTAGCGCGGATGGAGGCAGAGTCGCTCACCGAAGAGGATGCGCTTACCGAAGTTCAGGAGTCGGTCGACGAAAACCTGACGCAAACCGAGGAACGGCTCGAGGAGCCGGCCCCCCGCTTTTCCGAAGCAATGCAAGCGGACCTGACGCGCTTTCGCGAGGAGTACGAAACGTGGAGCAGCGAAACCCGGGAAGTTGTTAACCTGGCGATAGCAACCGCCGCCGACCAGAGAGAGCAGCGAGAAGCCGGGGAAAATGCTACCGATTCGTTCGATTCAATGCGCGATATCGTGGATATCCTCGGGCAAGAGATTGAGCAACAGCTTCAGGGCTCGCTCGACCAATCGCGTAGGCTCGAGCTCGAGCAGGCGCTCTCGAGTGTGCTTAACGGTGACCGCGACCTATATCAAGCGTATGTCGCGAGGCTCCTTGCCCAGTCGGCTTCGGAAACGACCGACCTCGATGCATTGAACGATGACAACACCGAAAACATCCAGCAGGCCGAAGAACGTATAACCGAAGCTGGGCAAATCCTCGGCACACAGGAGGCGCAAACTCTTCTCGAGGATTTCGACCGTCAGTTTACCGACTGGGAGGATGCCTCTCTTACAGTGTTCGACTCGCTGCGTTCACAGCGCGAGGAGCGGTTGGCAATGCAGGAGGCCGGCGACGAAGGAGCGACGGCATTTGCGGAAATGCGCGATGCAATTGATCAGCTGCAGCAGCTTCAAGAAGACCGAGTAGATTCGGCAATCGAAGACATGGCGGGTGCGATTGCCACCACCACGGTTCTTTACATTGTTGTCGTCGCTATTGCACTTATTGTGTCAGGATTTTTCGTGTTCATCCTGACTCGCCGGATACTCGACTCCATCTACAAAGGTACCGCGGCAGCCGAGGCGATTGCCGATGGCAACCTCAACGTAGAGCTTAACGTTACAAGCAAGGATGAGATTGGCCAACTCGCCGGCGCGTTACGCGACATGCGGGACAAACTTCGCAAGATTATTACCGACGTGCAAAGCATTTCGAACAATGTGGCCTCCGGCAGCGGGCAGATGAGCTCCACGGCGCAGGAGGTTTCCCAGGGCGCCGCCGAACAAGCTTCTTCCGGCGAGGAGGTTGCCTCTTCGATGGAGCAGATGGGTTCCAACATCCAACAGAACACCGACAATGCGAAGCAAACCGAAAAGATCGCCGCCAAGGCAGCCGAAAACGCGAAGTCCGGCGGTGAATCCGTGGCCCAGACCGTGCAGGCCATGAGAGAGATAGCCGAGAAGATCTCCATTATCGATGAAATCGCCCGCAACACGAACCTGCTCGCGCTCAACGCTGCAATCGAGGCCGCGCGCGCCGGTGAGCAGGGAAAGGGCTTTGCGGTGGTCG
>JBKGYS010000191.1:0-4116 GCA_046545955.1 Spirochaetales bacterium
CGACGGCAACGGTTCCCGCCGCCGCCGAACGTCCGGGAGCTGCATCCACAAGTCCGAAGTCGGCCACGCGGGCGAGCCGTTCGGCGACGGTCCCTCGCGGCGGCTGCGACCCGTAGCCCGACGAATCACGACGCGCGAGGAACACCGAAAGGCTCACGCTCCTCGGCGCGTTCGCCACAATCTTCTCGAGACGATCGAGAAAGCTAACATGCACGAAGCATGCGACACGAAACGCTCGAAAGGAGGGTTCCGACCGCTCAACATTAGGATCCATACAGAATTAGTAACGGTATCATGTCATCTCATTAACTGTAGATACTATTACGAAAGAATCAACGTTACAAGCACCGCACCGGCAATCCCGAACACAACCCCCGCCGCGATTTCAGGAAGAGAGTGGCCGACCATTTCCGACACGGGTTCCCCCGCATCCGGGCCGGCGGGCGCGCCACGCGAACCACGCGCGCGTTCCGAGCCCTCGCCCCGCGGGTTTGCCGCGGGCGCCTGAAGCCTCGCCTGCAGCGCGTTGATGCGCCTCGCGTGCTCCTGCACGTGCCCGCGCAGGCGGTAGGCGTCGTAGGCGACGATCGCGGCGAACACGAACGAAACGGCGAAAAGATCGCTGTCAATGCCCGAGCGGATGCCGACCGAGGTCGTAAGCGCGGTTACGAACGCCGAATGGGCGCTCGGCATACCCCCGGCGGACACGAAGTAGTGCGGGGAAAACCGGCGGTCGCGAAACGAATAGAGGACCACCTTAAAGAGCTGGCAAAGAACCTGAACGCCGACGGCCACGAGGAGCGATCCTGCCGGGAGGGGGATTGAACTCATAGGACGACCCTATTCTCCGACACCAACCGCTTCGTTTCGAAGAATTTCTCGCGGCTTCGAGCCGTTGGACGGACCGACTATGCCGAGCCGCTCCATCTCCTCGACCATGCGCGCGGCGCGATTGTAGCCGATCTTGAGCCGACGCTGAAGGTAGCTCGCGCTCGCCTTGCGTGACTGCTGCACCACCGAAATGGCCTTCTCCATGAGCGGGTCTTCGAGATTCTCCTGCAGATCCGGATCTTCCTCGTCGTCGATAAAGATCTCGTCGTCTATGTACTCCGGCTCGCCGAGGGTTTTCACGTGGTTCACGACGCGTTCGACCTCGTCCTCGCTGAGGAACGCTCCCTGCATTCGAATGGGAGCGGGATCCCAGGCTGATGTAAAGAGCATATCGCCGCGCCCGAGTAGCTTCTCGGCGCCCTGCGAATCGAGAATGATGCGGCTGTCGACCTTGCTCGCGACCATGAACGCGATCCTCGAAGGAATGTTCGCCTTAATGAGCCCGGTAATGACGTCGGTACTCGGCCGCTGCGTCGCGAGCACCAGGTGAATTCCCACCGCGCGACTCATGGCCGCGAGACGTGCGAGCGTACTTTCGAGCTCCTTGCCGGAGGTCGCCATGAGGTCGGCGAACTCGTCGACAACAATAACAAGATACGGCAGCGTTTCGGTCGCGAGTTTCCGGGCCTTTACCTTCTGATTGTAGCTCTTGATATCGCGCACCTGCAGGCTGTCGAGCAGGCTGTACCGTCGCTCCATTTCGTAGAGCGCCCACTGAAGCGCCTGAAACGCGCGCTTGGGCTCGGTAATGACCGGCGTAAGCAGGTGCGGAATATCGTTATAGAACTTGAGCTCGACGATTTTCGGATCGATAAGGATCATTTTTACGTCCTCGGGCGGACGCCGGTAGAGAATCGAGCAAATAATGGAGTTCACGCACACGCTTTTCCCGCTTCCGGTCGCGCCGGCGATAAGCAGGTGTGGCGTCTTCGCGAGATCGATGATCTGCGCGTCGCCGGGAATATCTTTGCCTATCGCCATGGGAATCGAGTGATCCTTGTCGGTGAAGCCGGGCTGTTGCACGAGGTCGGCAAAACTTACGATCGCCCGGCGCTTGTTCGGAACCTCTATGCCGACCGCGTGCTTTCCGGGAATGGGGGCGACAATTCGCACCGTCTGCGCGGCGAGTCGCAGCGCAATGTTGTCGGCAAGGTTAACGATCTTGGTAAGCTTCACTCCGGGCGCCGGAAGTATTTCGTACATGGTGATAACCGGCCCCTTTCGTATCCCGGTTACCTCCGCCTCAATACCGAACTCCTGCAGAGTATAGCGAAGGGTTTCACCGTCGCGCTTCGTGCGCTCGTCGAGCTCCCAGTACCGCTCATTCGGGTACTCATGAAGCAGCCCTTCCACGGGCACGCTATAGCGTGTCTTCTTACGCCGGCCGGACTTCTTTTTGTCGGGGACTCCAGACGACCCCGCGTCCGGCTGAGCCGCACCGGCCTGCGCTTCTGCGTAGGGCTGTCGACCGTCGGCTTCGTCGGCGCTGTATTCGGCCGGATCCTCGATCCCCTCGGCCGACTCGTCGGCGTCGCTGTCCCACGCTCGGTCGGCATCGCCGTCCCACGCTTCTTCGGCGTCGCTGTCCCACGCTCGGTCGGCATCGCCGTCCCACGCCTCGTTGCCGTCGCCGTCCCACGCTTCATCGGCATCGCTGTCCCACGCCTCGTTGCCGTCGCTCTCCCACGCTTCATCGGCATCGCTGTCCCACGCTCGGTCGGCGGCGTATTCGTCTTGGGCCTCCTCGTCGTAATCGAACTCTTCGCCGACCGCCTCGAGCTCCTCGATCGGCGAAGTTTCCCCGAAGTCCTCATGTGTGGCCTCTTCGACGGCGTCAGGCGTGGAAAACCCGAGAAGCACCTCATCGCCCTCCGAATCGACACTGTGAAACCGTCCGTCGCGAAACTCCACGATGAGCCGGTCGTCCGCTTCCGCGGATGAGGAAGCTTCCGCGCGGTAGCGATCGGGTTCGCTCGGCTCGGCGTGCTCGTCGAATCCGGAAATATCATCGTCGAACTGCACGCGCGACCGTCCGCCGGGCCAGGCGATCTGAAGCCCGACGCCATCGTCGGACGCGTCGACCGAGCTCGACCGCCGTGATCTGACAACCGGTGGAATATCGTCGGAGTCGAGCTCGAGGCTATCGCCGGTATCTTCCTCGGGCTCCTCGCCGTCGCGGCGCGCGTTCTCCGCGCTCGCCTTGTCGTAGCCGTCGCGGCCGTCCGGGACGTAGAGAACGTCATCGTCGTCGCTCGCACCCGCCGCCCACGCGCTGCGCGAACCGCCGGCCTCGGCAGGCTCTGCATCCGCGTCGGTCCGGCTCGCGCGCGGATACGCGCTGTTCGGGTCTCCGCCGGATTCGGCCACCGCGTCGTTGGACGCGCCGGCGGCGGCCCGGGCCTTTCCGCGAGGTGTAAAGCGCCAGGCAAACGCCGCGGCCGGAGCCGGAAGCTCGAGCACCTCGCGGGCGTCCGAAACATCAGCCTCGGAATTCTTCCGATCCGAATCGGAATCGCTGGGTGCACGGTCGAAACGGGACCACATATAAAGCACTGCGAGAACGAGCACCGTAAGGAGCGCGGTGAGAAGAGCAAAGCTTACCGCACCCTGAGACCGACCGAGCATCTGTTCGACACCCGCGGTTACGGGACTGGCGCTCACGCGCGCGTCGAACCCGAGCCGGAAGGCGACCGCGAGGGTCAGGAACGGGAGAATACTCAGGTTTAACGCGAGGATAGCCGACGCTCCGCTTCCTCGACGCACCATGGACGCGGCGGCAATCAGATATACGGGAATGAAGGCCGAAGCGGCGTGAAAACTCGCGAAGAGAAAGCGCCCGGGAAGCGCGAAGGCCTGCAGGAACCCGACCGGGACGAGAGTGACAAGCGGTATAGCCGACAGACTGATAACGACGAGCATGCCGAGCGTACCGAGCGCTGTAGTCGTGAGAGAACGTAGTGAATCTGTGAGCTGCTGCATATCCTTTCCTCCGGCCACATGTACGAATATCGGAGGAATGCGGCTGATCCTTAGCGCCGGCGGCGGGCGGCAACCGCAGAGCGGGCGGGCGGCGCTGCGCTACACAGACCGTGGCGATCCTGCCACCGGCGGGCGGCAACCGCAGAGCAGGCGGGGCGGCGCGGCGCTGCGCTACACAGACCGTGGCGATCCCGCGCGGGCGGCGGCAAACCCACAGCCGGCGGGCGGCGCTGCGCTACTCGCCGT
>JBKGYS010000192.1:0-4044 GCA_046545955.1 Spirochaetales bacterium
CTTCGAAGAGGTTGTACATAGGGCTGTTTCGATCGGCAACGGCGAGCTCGTCAAAAGAGAACCCCGGTTCGAGAAATCTCAGCTCGAACCCTTCGAGCTCTGCGCGCGCTGCGAATACCGCCTCAAGACTCCGTTCGACCCCGCGCGCGGCGAGTGGCGTGGCAAACACCAGCAGGAACACCGATACAGCGCCGGCAATACCCGCGAGGAGACCGAGTTTAACGGGTTGAAAGTACCCCCGGTTGTGTTTAACCGCCTTCGCCAGCTGTCGCAGACGTTTGACATCCTCTTTTGATAACGGATCGCGCCGCTCGAGTAAATCATTCGGTCGGCTTGCTTCGCCGGCCCCAGTATCACCGTACAAGCCTTGAACCCATTCACGTTCGGATCGCACAGGAATTCGTTTGAGAATACGACGTTGGAGTATCCGACGCCGAAGACGCTTGCGAAACAGTCGTGGTGGTCGTTTCGCCGTTCCGGGCTTTTTGCCGTCCGAACTCATAACACGCTCCTGAAGGTCCCGAATCAGTCGAATCCGGCCATCTCGTACATATTTTTCGCCCGATTCACCGCACGGCTAATAGACGAGGCGATGGGCAATCGTTGCCACCAGCGGACCACCCGGCTTTGAACGATCCTCGCTCTCAGCGTATCCCGGTAGTAGCGCACGAGAATCCGGCAGAGGTAATACACGGGCACGGCGATCACCGCCGAAATCAGGAGCCCCCCGACCACCGATGTATTGTGAATCCCGAGAAACGGCCCCAGCGGCGCGTTATAGGCTCCGGTAAGGAACTCGTGCAGGCCATCTTCGGTTAGAACCCGATAGCCGATCGCATCGAAATAGGAGTCGAACAACAGCGCCGGCGGCGTACACAAACCAAATACCAGAAGCGCGATACCCAGGTTCACCTTGACCAGGAAGGTAAGGAGAAAAAGGCCAACCCAGACGAGATTTCCGGTCGGAACGAAGGCAAGCGCGATCCCGAGCACGACGGCCCAGGCAATCTCGCCTTCGCGTCGATTCGCATTCAAGGCCGCAATGATTCGAGCGAGCGCGGTCATTAACATGATGTTCAATCATCGTTTGCTATCGCATTGCAGTCAAGCCGAAAGCGGGCAACCGCTCAACGCGAACGAGCGCGAGCTTCGATATACTCGCGGGAAGACTGCATTTGGACAGCCCGCTGGTAGCGCCTCATGAACCGTCGGTCGATACGATCCTTTATTCGAAACGCGGCACGGCCGGTTAAAGTCCACCCCCCGCGATAGAGCAGGCCGCGGCCGTATCCGAGGTTAAACCCTGCGAGGTACCTGTGCCGCCGGGTAAACGGAAGCAGCGTCCTCGGGCCGCCGGGATCGTCGCGGTCGGAGGCGACAAACCCGAGATTGGAAAACAGAAGCGGTTGCATTCGCACCGCGTAGGCGCCGACTCTATCGAGCGGCGAATCGCGCATAGACCCGCAATCTCCCACGGCAAACACATTTTCGAAGCCCGCAGCACGAAGATACTCATCGGTGACAATCCCACCGTCGTCGGCAAGCGGTAGACCGAAGTTCTCGAGAATCTTCGGAGGGCGTATGCCCGAAGCGACCAGAATAAAATCAGCGTCAAGCTCATCGGGAAGGACCCGACAACCGCGATGAATCCGAACGTGCGCTCGAGTGAGCGCGGACTCCACGTACCGTTCGCGCCGCCCCCGGACGTTTCCGAGCGGATTGTTTCCCGTATACAAGTCA
This sequence comes from Spirochaetales bacterium, assembly GCA_046545955.1. Taxonomy (GTDB): domain Bacteria; phylum Spirochaetota; class Spirochaetia; order DSM-27196; family SKKC01; genus SLAN01. The sequence continues at coordinate 1,741 of JBKGYS010000192.1, forward strand.
ACCTGTCGCCGGGCCACGCGAAGCGAATCGAGTAGATGGGCCGTATTCGCCGCCAGCTCTATGCCGCCCGGTCCACCACCGATGACCGCGACCTTAATCGCGGCATTTCGTGTGCTGCGAAGCTCAATGGCGCGCCGAGCTTCGCCAAGACTGCTTATCGGTTTAACCGGATAACGACCTTCCCCATCAACCTCCAGATTCGGCTCACTCCCGAGATTGAAACTCACTACGTCGTACCGAAGCGACTCTCCGTGCTCGAGGCTAAGGACCTGCTCGGACGGATCCAGCGCACAGACGCGGTCGCAAACGAAGGTTCCCCCCGCCTGTTCCATTAACGCTGCTGCCGGAAGCAGCACGTCTGAGGCCGAATAGACCCCGGACAGGAACCCCGGGCCCATCCCCGAATACGGATGCGACCGGGAGGGACTTACGAGTACCACCTCGTGTCCCGCGCGTAGGAACTCGCCCGCCCGAAGGGCGAGCTCGATATGCGTGTGTCCGGCGCCGACAAGAACAATGCGTTTCATGAACCACGAGGAATATACTGAATTCTCTGAATATGACAAGAACGCCGCACGTGTCCCGGACTGCCGCGCGCGCGGGGCTTGCGGGGGCAAAGCCGGCCATATACCGCCGGCGAGAGCGCTCAAACGCTCCCGAGACTCAAATCGCCGTGAAGTTTGAACAACTGCCGATCCCGGCTGATCTCCAGATGCCGGCCCGGAAAGTACTTCGGAAGCAGCTCGGATATCTTTTCGGCAGCAGCTTCGTCGATTTCCTCTTCGACTTCATCGGGCACGTCCTCGAGCGTCACTATTCTGAACTCCAGCACGTAGCCGCGACCGACCTCCGACCCGTACCCCGCGGAAAAACTTGCCTCTATACTGAACAGCCCGGACGACGCCTTGTTCGCCGTCGCACCACGAGGGGGGCGGGCCGGATGCAACGTATAGCGGTCGCGATACCGCTCTTCGAGGTAGTCATCAACCTCGTCGAGAAGCGTCTTCAGCGTGTCAAGAAAGTCCTGTAGTTTCGGATGCTTCAAAACTCTCACCTCACCAACTCAGAATTCCGAATTAAATTGCGCAATGGGCAAAGTCGCTTTACCGTCTTATAGTAACAGTGGGTAGAAAACCTATGACACAGCCTAACCCGTTCCAGAGCCCATCCACCACGGCGATTGCGTTTCGAGGCTATAACACGAAAAACCTGGGACGTACCCCTGAGCTGCTGCGGCATCGAGCGTTCGGTGGAACGGTCGAACGGTATCTCGCCGAGGCATCGGAAGTGTTCGGCGATACGCTCAACCGTCGATGTGACCTCGTCAAGCGCGTGCGCGAGGAGGAGGAAACAACCGTCGAAACCTACGCGGAGGCCATCGCGCTTATTATTGCCGTAGAGATGTGCCAACTCGATCTGCTTAGGCAATTTTTCGGAATCGATTATCGGACCGCGCGAATGAGCATGGGGTTCAGCCTCGGAGAAGTGGCTGCTCTCTGCGCAAACGGCGTGTTTCCGTGGCGCGAGGGCACACAGATCCCGCTTTCGCTCGCTGAGGATTGTGCGGCGCTCTCAGAAGACGTGACGCTCGGCGTTCTATTCTCGCGCAAGCCGAGCATACCCGCCGGGGAAGTCGAAAAGCTGTGCCTTCGTATTACCTCTGAAGGAAAGGGTGTCGTCGCGGTGTCGGCACACCTTGCCCCGAATACACACCTGGTCATGGGACAGGGCAATACACTCGACCGCTTTCGCGACCTGATGACCGAGTATCTTCCCCAAAAGGCAATGCTTCGCAAGAATACCGACGTCTGGCCGCCGTTGCACACCCCGATCGTCTGGGAGAAATACATCGGCGAACGCTGCGGCTTCCTGCTGCACACTATCCCGGGGGGCTTCAACGCGCCGCACCCGCCCGTTCTTTCTTTGGTAACCGGGGATTTCAGCTATAACGACTACAACGCCCGCCGCCTAATCCGCGAATGGACCTACAAGCCGCAGCAGGTCTGGTTGGCCGTAAGTAAAACACTCGAAATCGGCATCGAGACAGTGGTAAATGTCGGGCCGCAGCCGAATATTCTCCCTGCGACCTACCAGCGGCTCAGTGAGAATGTTGTTCAGCAAATGAACAGAAGCCTTGGCATGCGCACCCTTTCCAAAGTCAGGCCCTGGCTTCAAGGCTTGCTTCCGAAGCAGACGGCGCTGCTTCGCGCACCCATGCTACGACAGGTTAATCTCGAAGACTGGCTGCTCGACTCGCCGGTCTCGTAGCGGCCGGCCCGACCCGCAGGCGCTTAAAGTAACGGC
>JBKGYS010000193.1:0-4024 GCA_046545955.1 Spirochaetales bacterium
AATTTCGCCCACCAGTCGGCGCTGAAGCACCCCCGGTTTCAGCATTACATAACTTTGTTCCATATCCTTCTCCTCAAAAAAGATTGTTCAGGTCGATGTTTGCCCCGGACGAAGCGCCGCAGCGCAATCGATTCGATTGCGCGAGAGGCGCGTAGTGAACTCGATCGCGAAGCGATCGAGCCAGCCCCCGGACGTCGTGCCGTAGGTCGTTAGCGCAATCGATTAGATTGCGCGGTAGACCGTAGGGGACCCGACCGTCTCCGGTCGGGCACAAGCGCTGCACGGCGAGCCTCGGGTATCACCGTGCTACCGCTGCTGCCGGCAACCGGCTGCCGGTGTCGCCAGCCACGGGCCCTTAAGTCACGCCGAAACTCAGCTCCCGTACTTCAGCCCGATAAGCGCTTCGTTGGTCTCGCGGAATCGTCGCACAACAACCGGCAGTATGTGTACCGCGACTGTCGGGTGTTCTTCAAGGAAGCTGTTAAACGCCCAGGAGGGAAGCACGAGACACGTGGTCGGCTCCTCGGCGATAACACTCGCGCTTCGTGTAGCGCCGTCGATAACCGACATTTCACCGACAACCTCGCCGGGTCCGTGGGTTGCAAGGTGAATTACCGTGCCGTTCTCACTGGTTTTCTCAACGCGAACCGTTCCCTCGCTGATTATAAAAAGACCAATACCGGGGTTGCCCTGACGCACTACGTAGTCGCCGGCTTCGAACTCGCGTTCGGTGCATGACCGGGAAAGGATCTTCAGATGGTGATTGCTTAATCCCTCAAACAGGGAAACCTTGCGCAGCGCTTCTTCGGGCTTCATGACCGCAAGCATTTAACCATAGCACGGGGCATTGTCAAGCCTGCGGCGAGCGCAGCGGCGAACTCCTGCCGTTTCCCGAGTGGCCGAAAGCGCTACCGTTCTCTATCGGAAGCCACCCGCCCTCGACCACGCGGTCGTGCACATCCTGAAAGCCTCGCATTGACAGCAGTCGCTCGTAGCGTACGGTATCCCCGAGTTCCTGACGTTCAAGCTCAAGAAGCTCTGCTGCCCTTTGAAGATGCGTTTCACTCCCGTCGGGTTCGCTGCCGCGATAATAGTGGTACAGAATAAGATCGCGTCGGGGAAGGGTCGCCCCGGTCTGAACAAACGTATCCGCTTCGTTAAGGAAGAAGCTCGCCGACGCATTCTCGCTCCGTTCGGCAAGCAGTTCCGCGGCTACGATAAGGCACGAGAAGCCCGGATAGAACGCCGAGTGACGTAGTCCTATCGCCGCTCCCTCACGGGCAAAATGCTCAGCCCGGTCGGGTTGCCCTATGACTATGGACGCGATAGCGAGGGTTCTGAGCGCGTCGAGCTGACCGAAGTCGTTCTTGAGCTGCAGCATGTAGAACTCCGCACGCTGCAGCCAGCGTTCTACCTGAGTGTCGCCGAGCATGTATTCGGCGATAGCGCGAGCTGAGTAGATCTGGCTCACATAAGCGGTCTGGGATGAGCGATCCATATCCAGTCGAACAAGCAGCTCGCGCATTCGTTCAAAGTCGCACAGCTGCCAGCTGGCCATCATCGCCGGGTAGATGATCTCGTTTCTCCGGTAAAGTCGCGAAACGTCCTCTTCGAGATACGGCTTCAGGTCCTCGTAGGCCTGCCGATAACGGCCGAACAGAAGGTTGGTGCGCGAGCGCGTAACTGCCGTTGCGGATCTATCCTCGCCGCTAACGTGGCCGATGGACCGGATCAGCTCCCGGGCCTTTGACTCGTCTCCTGCGAGGCCGGCGGCTATTGCCATGAGGTCGTATACGTTTCCGGCGCGATTCTTCCAATCTTCAGGACCTATCGTGTCGCTCGAGACCAGGTTCGCATAGTGGGCGATTGCCCGCTCGCCGCACAGTTGCGCCTTGGAAAACTCGTAGCGCTCGAGGTGGTGCCCAGTCATAAGATGAAACGCACGCGCAGCATAATCGACACGGTGCTCGTTCATCGCGACTTCGAGCATCTGATTTACAATCCGGTCACTTTCGAGAATGTTTCCCGTGTTAAAGTGGATCGCGGACTTGAGAAACAAAAAGTTCAATGTGCGTCTCTCGTCGAGTAATCCCGGGTCCGCGAGCAACTCATCGATATACGGAATATACTCCGGCGCGATCGGAGTATCCTCGGCGTCCTCGATAATGTCGGCGACCGCATCGAGCTTTCCTCCGCGCGAGAGGTGGTGCAGGAGTCGCTCAGTGTGGGGGTGTTCCTGCTGCATCATGAGCTCGGCGATGACCGTGTGCAACACTTTCTTGTTATGGTTCAGCATTGAGTCGTAAAGTGTCTGCTTGAACACATCGTGGCGGAACGAAAGAAGTCCATCGTTATCTACGAGGAAATCCTGTGAAATAAAATGGTCGATCGCTGCGTCCACTTCCCCGGGCTGTCCGCCGGTTCGCTCCTCGATGAAGCGCGCATCCTCGCGGGTGCAGAACTGTTTGAATGCTGAAAGCTTTTTCAGGAGATCCCGTCTCTCTGCAGGCAAATAGTCGATCGAGCTCAGTAGTATTGTCTGGATAGTGCTTGGAATGTGTTCGCCGTTAGCGCGTTCGTGACTTCCTCCAAATCTGGCGCCATGATGCGTTCGATCGTTCGCGAGTTCGCGCTCGGCCTGCTTCGCGTAGCGCACGTATTCGCGCAGAAACAGCGGATTTCCGAGCGAGTTGGCGAGAATCGTTCGCATGAGCTCTTTCGACCGGCAGTCGGGCCAGAGCTTTTTGAACAGCGTCTCGCTCTGGTCGGAGGAAAGCGGTGGAACGGTAACGCTGCGAACGGCGGCGAGTTTGCCGGTCGGCAGGTCCGAGTCGTCTCTCGCGGTGAGGAGGAAAAACGGTTTCGGAGACGTGTTTGTAAGCAGAAACTCGAGAAAGCCGCGGCTCTGGGGATCTGTATACTGGACGTTGTCGATCACAATAATCAGTGGATACGGTGCTGCTTCCTGCTTCTTAACGATTGCGCTGAACACCTCAAAAAGTACGGTAAACGCCTGGTTCTCTCCCATGCCGGCCTTCGGATCGTGTGTAAGCCGCGCGAACTTTTCGGCAAGCCCGTTGTCGAGTCGCAGTTTACTCGTCACCCGCCTTGTAAGCTCGGCCACCGAATTCGTCGGTTCACCATCGAAGTAGGTCAGGAGAAGATCCACGATGACCGAAAAATGGATAGACCGGTACATTCTCGCCCGCGCGGTCAGAACCGGCGAATCGAAGTCGGGAAAACCGTGCAGTTGCTCGACAATGCGGCCGACCATGCGAGTTTTGCCGATTCCCGCCGGTCCGGTCAGAAGCACTCCGCCGGCCTCGCTGCCGTCGTGCTTGAGTATGCTTCTTGTCACAGCGGCAATCTGATTTTCCCGGCCGACAAACTCGCCTTCCGAGAAGATCGGGTTTGCCTCGCGCCCGAGTACCCGCCACGCCCGAATCCGGTCCGAGCTTCCCTTCAGCCGGAAATCCTGTGGCTCGCCGTATAAAAAATCCTGCTCGGCGCGCAGACGAGTTTCCTCGCTCACAAGAATTCCGCCGTCGGGCGCCTGACTCTGCAGGCGCGCGGCCACATGCATCGCGTGACCGGTCACCACGTCGTACTCTCCACGGCGGCCTGTTGTAATAAGCCCTGTATGTATGCCGATTCGGAAGCTAACCACAGGCCGCGAGTCGGCTCGCGAACGTTCCGCGCCGGCCGTCCCGGTCCCTGATATCCCTCCCGACAGCCCACCACTCGAATGAAGCTCTGCGTTCAGTGCCGTCACTACATCCTGAAGTTGCAGCGCCGCGTTTACCGCGCGCTGCGGGTCATCCTCATGGATCGTAGGCACACCGAAGACGGCCACGAGCGCGTCGCCGATATACTTCTCGACCGTACCCTCGTGCTCGCGCACGACCGTCTCGAACCGCGAGAAAATCGTATCCATGAGCCTGTCCATTTCCTCGGGATCGAGACGCTCGGACAGGGTCGTCGAATCGGTCATATCGCAGAAAAGCACCGTAACATAGCGGCGCTC
>JBKGYS010000194.1:0-3963 GCA_046545955.1 Spirochaetales bacterium
ATTTCATGATGGTATTGTGGCCGCGGCGCCGGAGAAAAAGCCGCAGAGCCGGCAGGCGACCGAGCTGGAGAACGAGCCTTCGTCGGGCAATGAACCGACCGGGGACAATAGCGCGGTGCGGCCTGCCGAACGTTTGAACGAGCGTGGAGAAACCAATGAGTAAAAAGTCGGATACCAAGCGGACAGATAGCTTCGAGAAGCGCTTAGAACGGCTCGAAGAGCTCGCCGACAAGGTTCGAGACCCCGAAACCGGCCTCGAGAACGCGACGAAGTATTTCGAGGAAGGGGTGAAACTCGCGCGTGGACTCGAAAAGGACCTATCCCAGATCGAACGCAAAGTGGAGATTTTAGTCAATGAGCCCGGCGAGGATGGGGAGAAGCCCGTGCTCGAGCTGTTTCCCGAGTTATCGGAGGCAGCAGGTGGCGTAGGCGAATCTTCGGATGAGGATTCAGACGAGCCTTAGCCGCCGTGTGAGGAGGTTTGGCGGAAGGTTTCGCGGCGGCGAAACCGGGGCCTTACGCATGAAACGCCATTTGATCCCCATATTTCGGTGTCGCCACGCGGTATCTGTGTTTATCGGTATTCTTCGGGGATTTGGACCTTGTCACCCTCGCTGATTCCGAGCGCATCGAATGCACCCTGATTCACCTCCAGTGCGTAGCGCACCGACCGTGCCGAACGGACAGGCGTGAGGTCGTGGGGTTCCATAGCGTGGATTTCGCGAATCGTACCGTCCGATGCGATATACGCGATGGAAAGCGGAATCGAGGTATCCTTCATCCAGAACGACATACGCTGGTCGCGCTCAAACACGAACAGCATTCCCCGATCCTCGGCGAGCGAATCGCGGTTCATAAGTCCCTCAGCTCTACGTTCCTCCGTATCAGCGATTTCGACGTGGAAGGTGTGCTCGTCCACCTGCAGTTCGACAAGATCTTCGCCCTCGCCGCCGCCGGGTTCGGCACTCGCGGGCTTACAAGCGGCGCCCATGAGAACAACGGCTGTTATCACAACCAACGGTAGCCCTTCACGCCGCATACTCGTAAAAACGGAAAACACACGGACCATTGCTCGTACTCCACCGGATACCTTTGTCGATCAAAACTGTTCGAGGAAATTGCGCAACGCTCGAGCGCGGTCCGACTCGCGTTCCTGCCGTTGGCTCGAAATATCGCCGAACACTCCGAGGTCAAGATACTTAACCGAAAGCGGCCGTTCAAGCGCCAGACGAACGTCGCCTTCTTCCCAGATTGCGCCGGCGGGGCTTAACGAGCTCGGATGCCCATATTGCTCGCGGAGGCGACTGAACATGGAGAAATAGTCTACCTGACTTGTATCAAGGTTGATGATTATGGAATACAGACTACCCTCGTGGAACTGGAAGTAACCTCGCGAAACAAAATCAAAGCCGGCTGTGTCGATCACTACTTCCTCACGGCGGGGAAGGAACTGAACATCCGGGTCCCCACGGTAGTCGAAATTCGGGTCTTCCATAAGAAGCGTCCCGACTTCCTGCCGTGACATACCAAATCTGATCTCACCGAATCCACGCGGCAAAGATCCTGCCTCTTCGAGCACCCGCGAAAGAATCCCGGGTCGCTCCCCGTCTTCGGGAATACTCGGAAGCGCACCTCCAGGCTGCTCGAAGGGAGCCTCGTTCGCGTCCTGCGCGGGTACTGCTGCGGTAACACCGATGAGCACTGCGATGAATAGACACTTCGCAAGCGGTATATGTTGCCTAAGGAGACCCATTCTGAGCACAGTATCGGCCGAATACAGGCTCCCCGTGAATAGCGGCGGGGACTCCGGGTTCAGTTCCAGTCGTCACGCAGCTCCTCGGCTTCGGCGAGATCGTCGAGCTGGCCCTGCGTTGGTGAATCGCGCCCCTGGATCTCGGAGATAACCCAATCGATTATGTCCATGGCTTCGTCTCGGTCGCTTCCGTCCGCGAGCGAGACGGTCCCTTCGTAGGCAAATGCTCGCTCTATGTTTTCGCTGGCCCTCTCGTATTCGTCCCGGAGACCGGACTGTCTCCGGTTTCTTTGAGATTCGCCCCAATTTCGTTCATAGAGGTTGTGTGCGAGTTCGATATAGTAGTTGTAAAAGACATCGTCTACCTCATTGCGTTCGCGATCCTGCTCATGTCGATCCACCTCGAGTCTCGCGAGACTCACCGCTTTCTCATCATCACCGAAGGAGACAAAGCCACCGGGTAATTCGCGGTACATGACTCCGAGTAGAAAATACGACTCCGTCAAGTCCTCATCGAGTTCTATCGCCTCCATTGCGAGGTCTCGAACGTCACTCGCCATAAAGAGACTGTTCAAGACGCCGCGCACCTGCCCGCGACGTCCTTTGTTCGCTGCCTGCCAGAACCATCCCTCGGCAAGTCGGTCGTAGTAGTCGACCGCGTCCTCTCCGTACTGCTCGCCCTGCTCGAGCCGTTCGACAGCCTCCGAATCGGAAATAGTATCCGCGGCAAGATCACGGTCAACCATGGACAGCGTTGTACGGGCGCGCCGCCACGCGATTTCGGCCCGTTGCTCGTCAACGGAAGCCTCCGTATCGGCTTCGTCGAGCAACTCCATCGCATGTTCGTACCGTTCCTCGCCGTGTGCTTCGTCCGCGGCTTCGAGCAGGTCGTCGACGGCGAAAGCAGGGGTTGCGACGAGAGTCATGGAGATAATTACCGGAACAATTGATTTTCCGTTCATAATGTTAAGTAGCGTAGAGCAGCTTTTGAAGGCGGTCAAGAAAACGCCGAAGGGTGGTTTCAGCCGGGTGCGAGAAACCAGAGCGCAAGAAGGACAAGGAGCACGCTTAATACGACAATGCTCAGCCTGTAGAACCAGGGTGGCAACAGGCCCCCGTCGTCCCAACTCCCGACAAAAGAATCCGCAGGTGGTGCCCCGTACATTGACCGGCGTGCACGCGAGGACTGTCCAGACTCGTCGGGGTCAATCGCTTCGAGCGGAAGGCGGATTCCCGATACCGGCTCCTCGCTGGGAGCTGAAGACGCCCCCGACGGCTCAGGCTCCCGGCCGTCGCCACCGAGATATCCGCACGACGGGCATCCTTCCCGAAATAGCTTCGCCTCCCCCGTAAAAGAGCACCGCGGACAACGCACCGCTCCGAAAAAACGACCACACGAGGGACAGACCTTGTCCTTAGCGCGAACCTCGGTGTGGCAGTTTTCGCAGAAGAAGCGCGCCCGTGTACTCACTTTTTCGAGTTTCCCTCGCACATTAGCCTACTCGTGTTCTTCGGCTATTTCTTGCGTACCGCGAGGATCGTCAAATCGTCGTACTGTTCATCCTCCTGCAGATGTCCGTATACGCGATACTGCTCATCCGATCGAGATTCGTCGGGCTCGTAAAAGTAGCTCTGGTACCCGCTGAATGTTCCTCGCAGAAACTCATCGACAACGACGTCTACGAAAACGCGCTGTTCCGACGGGATGGCCGGATTCGGAACCAGGCGGAATATCTTCTCTATGGATATCAACGCGAGCACGGCGTTTTCGGCCGTTGGCTCGACACCCGAAAAATCAAACACCAGGTCTTCGGTGACCGGATTGAGTCTGCGCTCAAGCCGGTATATGCCTCTACTTTGCACGGCACGCACGATTTCGTGAATCCTCGCAATACCGAATTCTTCATTGTCTACTTCATTGCCGTCAGAATCGGTCTCCGAGATAACGCGGAACTCCGCGTCGCGCAGAAACCGTTTGGATTCTTCCACGCCATCTGTGAACAGCAATAGAATATCGCCGACTCGAAGCTGTCCTTTGACTTCCGGGAACCCGTTCGGCAGCAGTTCGCTCGGGAACACTCCCGCTGCGGGTACCGACGGCAGGGTCGACTGTTCGACCCTTCCCAAAGCCGAACGATACGTGTGCAGTATCGTATCGCCGGCATTCGATATTCGCATTGCCCCCGTCTGCATATCCAGAATTCCCAGGG
>JBKGYS010000195.1:0-3929 GCA_046545955.1 Spirochaetales bacterium
CCGACTCCTCTTCGGGCAACAGAATAAGCTCAATGTAGCGATCCTCGTTCAGGTACTGTCCGGCGGCCTCAATAAGATCCTCACGCTCGATCTCTTCGACAACGTCGGGAAATGTCACCAGATCGCTGAGCTCGCGTTCGTTTCTGTATAGAGATACGAGATTGTCGCGCCAGAAGGAGTTCTCCTGCATCCCTTCTTCATACGCCCGAAGCTGTGCCTCGCGCGCCCGGCCCGCGTACGTCTCCTCGAGGTTCCCGTCGCGAATGCTGCGCATTTCCTCGAGCGCACGCTCGGAGATGCGTTCGGCCTCCTCGGGGTCGCTGCCGAACACGACCTGGAGAATATACTGCTCCACCGGGAATCGGCGGGGCTGCGCCTGCGCGGAGACGGAATAGACGGCGCCCTCCTCCTGCCGCAGTGATTCCCGAAGGCGGATGCGCAACACTTCGGCGAGCATGCGCAGCTCGATATTCTCTCGCTGCCCGTAATCGTGAAGGCCGGAAAATACCAGTGCGGTAATGCTTTGCGGCGCCTCACCGGAACGCACCGTTTCCCGTATTGTGTCGTCGGCAAAGCGCATTCCGGTATCCTCGGACCGGTCGTTCCGTCCGAGGCCGGGCAGCCCGCCGATATAGCGGCTTACAAGCGGCCGCAGCGTGTCCACATCGATATCGCCTACGAGAAAATAGGTAAAGTCGCCGGCATCGGCGAAACGGTCACGGTAAATGTCGAGGGCACGTTGGTAATCGAGCTCCTCGACTCTGTCCGCGGTTACCGGGCGACTCCTCGGGTGGTCATCCCAGAGAAGGCGTTGCAAGGTAGTGGAAAACTGGAAGTTTGGTTGGGCTTCGGCGTTTTGCAGCCTCCCTTCGATCCGGCGTCGGGTACTGTCAAAGATCGATTCATCTTCGCGTGGTTCGCCATGGTGCAGTGCGAGCAGGCGAAGGAAACTCTCGATGTCCTCGGGACTCGTGGAACCGGTAAACCCCTCGCTATACATGTCAATGTACGGCTGGAGCGTCACCTCCTTTCCGCTGAGGATACGACTGAGAGCGTTGCTGCTGTAGTCTTCGATTCCCGCCTCATCAACCAGGGTGGTGGCGAACTCGGCATTAATGGAGTCTTCCTCGGGAAAGCGGGATGCACCACCATAGGAGAATGCGTGAAAGAGAATTTCGTCATCACGAAAGTCTGTTGGTTTTACGACAACGGTCGCACCGTTGGAAAGCTCCCATTCCCAGGTTTCAATGTCCTCGTGGTACGTCTCCTGCTCGATCGATCCGGGCTCGTCGATCGTAACGCGAAGCTCGTCGTCCGTTTCGATATCTTCGTAGGCTTCGAGCTCGTCCCTGTCGACGCTCTCCATTGCATCGGCGAGAGTGGCTTCGTCGGGAAGCTCGGTGTCTTCCTCCTCGACCATGCTCACGAGTACAACCTGGTTGTGTGGTGCGAGGTAGTTGTCCGCGAGGGCATTCACCTCTTCAATGCGAATGTCCGGAATCATCTCCTCGTAGAGCTCATATTCATACTCAATGCCCGGAAAGGCTTCATCTCGCAAGAAAGCATCGAGGTACTCGGAAGCGAACTCTTCGTGTCCGAGCTGGTCGCGCTGACGGTATGTGCGTTCCATATCCCGCATTTCATTCCGTTTTGCCCGCTCGAACTCACTTTCGGTAAATCCGAATTCCTGAACGCGTGTCGCTTCCCGTACGAGCGCAGTGAGCCCCTCGTCGACCATATCCTCTTCGACCGATCCGGAGAGGTAGTAGACGGAAGCCGGCCGAACAAAACGGCTTCGTCCGCTCGAACCGGAGAGCAGGGCCGTGTCGGTTTGCTGAACGAGTTCGGTGAATCGCTGGTTTATCATCCGGCTGAAGAGTCGATTGGCAATTCGCTCGCGGTAATGTTCCTCAGTCTGAACCGGTGGAATCTCCGCCTTGTTGTAAATGCTCACCTGCGTGTCTGGCTGCTCGGGGTCGGCGGCGGGCGCGAAAAGCCTCTCATCGTGACCGGGAACCGTATAAGTGGGGCGCTCTCGGGGATCCTCGTGGGCTTCCATCTTCCCGAAATGCTCCCGTATCCACTGTTCGACCTGGCTCCCGTCGAAGTCTCCCACCGCCACGACGGCCATAAGGTCGGGACGATACCAGTCTTCGTAAAACCGCCGCAGCACCTGCGGATCAAAATTCCTTATAAGATCGGTATCCCCTATCGGAAGCCGTTCGGCGTAGCGTGAGTCCTGCAGAAGCACGGGGAATTGTTGCTCTCTCAGGCGCTGGGAGGCCCCGAGCCCCTGCCGCCACTCTTCGATAATAACTCCTCGCTCACGTTCCACATCCTGGTCGTCGAGGGCTATTCTGTGTCCCCATTCCTCGAGGATCCGCAGTGCCCGTTCCATTACTTCCGCGTCCTCCGTCGGAACTTCGAGGGAATATACCGTCTCGTCGAAACTGACGTAGGCATTCACATGGGGGCCGAAGCGCATGCCGATATCCTCGAGAAAGCCGATGATCTCGTCTTCCTCAAAACTCTCCGTGCCCGCGAATGCCATATGCTCGAGAAAGTGTGCGAGACCGAGCTGGTCTTCGTCTTCCAGAATCGAGCCCGCGTTTATTGCCAGACGGAGCGACGCACGATTCTCGGGTCGGGCGTTCTCCCGAACGTAGTATGTCAATCCGTTCTCGAGCGTCCCGGTTCGGACCGCCGGGTCCTGCGGGAGCTCATTCCGGGCTTCGTCGGCGCTGGTTTCGGGCGTGATCTGAATATCAGGTGCCGCATTTGCCGTCGCACAGACCAGTACAAATAATATGACTGTTTTCAATGCAACACTGTTCGCTTCTCCTTGAGATTTCTCCATAACGTCGTAGCACCTCACGGCGACTCAACCTTCGTTCGTCTCTCCGGCATGGGTAAGACTGAAGCGCGTGAGCGCGGGGCCGATAAGCTCGAATACAACACTTGAGGCGGTTATCGTGACGATGACGGTACGTGCGAGCGATTCCGCCTCCGGTCCCATGGGTCCTAACTCGTGCAGCGCAATAATCGCGAGTCCGATCGATAGGCCGGCTTGAGAAAGAATACCGATTCCGAGATAGCGGCTGATCTTGGGGTCGGCGTTTCCGATTTTCGCGCCGACCCAGCAGCCGCCGATCTTGCCGATTGCCCGGGCAGCGATGTAGACGAGGCCTACGAGCCCGAGTTGGGGGAGGGCGGCGAGATCGAGATGGGCGCCGGCTACCGCGAAAAAGAGCACAAACATAAAAGGCGTGACGTCGGTAACATGTCCACCGATCTGTTCGGCAGTTGATCGGGGCTGGGTATTAATGATGACAACTCCTACCGTCATCGCGGTCAACACAAGCGATATATTCAGTATTTGTGCAAAACCTGCAATGAGGAATACGGATGCGAGCGTGTAAATGAACACGTCATGGGATTTCCCCAGCTTGCGATTCAGTATTCCGACGACGAAGCCGATCACCGCGCCGATGATGACGCTGAGAAGTATTTCCATAACAGGTGTGGCGAAGCTCGCGAGTAACGAGACACCCTCGTGCCCCAGTTCCGCGGCGAGCAGGTGTTTCGTTACCGTCAGTGCGAACCCGAAAATAACGATCGCGGCGGCATCGTCGAAGCCGACGACCGCGAGGAGTGCCTTCGTCAGCGGGCCTCTTGCCTTCGTCTCGTGTATTACGGCCACTTTACCCGCCGGGGCGGTTGTCACCGCCACCGCGCCGAATACCAGTGCGAGCGGGAGCCTCCCGGTAACACCGAACACCGCAAGGGTCACGATGGTGAACGTCAGCAGGCTCTCACTCAGCACTATCGTGACAAGGGATCTCCCCTGCTGCTTCAGGCTTCCGAAGCTCAACTCCAGCCCGATCGTCAGCGCCACAAAACCCAGAGCAAGCTCGGTGACGAAGTCCAGT
>JBKGYS010000196.1:0-3902 GCA_046545955.1 Spirochaetales bacterium
TATTCCACAGGAGCACGGCCCCGTGAATCTGCGACCACACCGTGAGTGCGCCGTCGAGCGCGCGTGCCGTCTCCGGGCCCGCCGGCACCACTTCCTCCATCGCATGCAGGAGTAGCCGGAACGCTGCTCCCGACTCGGAGAGAAACTCCTCATCCGGCTCGCTGTGGTCGAGAGTCGAGTGATCGCCGAACATCACGCGATAATGGCCCGGATAGGTCAGGGCGAAATCAATGTACCGCTCTCCGAGCACTCGCAGGCGCTCGCGGGGATCCCCTGTGCTGCGAGCCGGCTCGAAATAGGCGTTGAGCTTTCGAAACCCCTCGGTTGCAATCGCCATCAGCAGGGAGCTCTTGTCGGGAAAATGGTAGGCGTAGGCCGCAGGCGAGACGCCGACTCGCCGGGCCAGCGCCCGCATGGTAACCGAGCCGATGCCCGACTCGAGGATCATCCCGGTCGCCGCCTCTATCAGGGCCTGTTTGAGATTGCCGTGATGGTAGGAGTTTCTCCGAAGCTGCTGCTGTGACATTCGCGCACTCCGCGTGGTCCGAGGTATCGACTGGTCAGTTTTCTTTGCCGCAGTATAACCCCAAACGCGCGGGTTGGGTAAGGCGAAAGGGGCCGCGGATCACTGCCCCTGTCCCAGCGAGAAACCGGGTTCGCCGTCGAACGTGTAGAGCTGCTCGGTCTTTATGATGTGAAAACCGTGGTCGTGGACCTTCTGCTGCACGTCGATGATCTGCTGCTGGGTGACTTCGGGGCCGTCGATGTCGCCGCCGAAGCGGCATCGCCAGTGGTCGGTGCAGAAGGTCTCGGGCGCGCCCTTCGGCCAGACCTTCAGTCCGCGGTTGGTGATCATGGTCAGCGGGAGCCCATCGAGGCCGGCCTGCGAGAGTCTCTCGCCGAGGACGTTCGGGTCGCGGTTGGCCTCGGTCCAGTCGAGGAAGACGTCGACGCCGCGGAGCTCGCGCTTCGCCGGCGCTCGCGCGGGCAGCGACGCTGCGTCTGGTATCCCGGCGCGTCCCTCGTAGCTCACGGGCTCGAGGGTTTCGGGCCGCTTGCCGAGGCGCTCGATGATGGCGTCGGCGAACTCCTTTGTGCCGACCTTCTGCTTACTCACGCCGTCACGGAAGATGTCGTAGGTATGGATGCCCTCCTCGATGGTCCTGAGCCAGGCGTTGTGGACCCGTTCCGCAACGTCGGACTGTCCGATGTGCGCCATCATCATGATGCCGCCCTGAAGGAGGCCCGAGGGGTTTGCAAGGTTCTGGCCGGCGCGGCGGGGGGCGGCTTCGCCCCCGGCACGGGGCGTTGCTGCGGTATGGGCGGCGTCGCTCCCGGCACGGGGCGTTGCTGCGGCTAGGCGGGACTTGCCAAATCGCGTGCGGTCCGTCGACCTCTCAAGAAAGCGGTTGCAGTTCCTCGAATATCCACGGAATTAGCTCCGAGACGGTAGGATGCGGCAATACCACATCCTGAATGCTCGTATAGGGAAGCTGCGACTGCATGGCGAGCGCCAGCATCCCGATTATTTCATCCCCACCGACGCCGAATATCGTCGCCCCGAGAATACGTTTTGAGTCGCCGTCGACGAGCAGCTTCACCACGCCTTCTGTTTCCGCCTTCTCCCTGGCTCGATTGATCTTGCTCATCGCTTTCTTGGCCATGAGAACCCGGCGGCCGCTTCCGCGCGCTTCAGTTTCGGACATTCCAACGCGGGCGAGGGGTGGATCGATGAACATTGAGTGAATCGGCGTTCGATCGCTGATTTTCCGCGCCTTCGTGGCGCCTTCCGATTTTCCGTCGAGCCTGCTGAGGTGATCGAGAAGTACCTGGCCGTCGTGAACCGATGTATGAGTAAACGCGCTCTTTCCATTTACGTCGCCGATCGCGTAAATATTCGGCGTCGAGGTTCGTCCGTAATCATCTACGGTAATAAACCCTCGGGAATCAGCTTCGATCCCTGCAGCGGCAAGATTAAGGTCGTCGCTGTTCGGAACCCGCCCGATGCCCACGAGCAGGTGCGAACCCTCAACGATGCTCGAGGCCTCCCGTCGGCCTTCGATGTCGCGGCTATTATTACGATGGTCGGCGGCCGCACGACCGGATCGCGTCGAAATCGCAACCCTAACGCCTCCGTTAGCGGACTGTTCTACACGGTCGACGTTCACTCCCAAATGAACCCAAATACCCTCTTGCGAAAGAACGTCGAGTGCGACAGCACTTATATCCCCGTCTTCGCGCGTTATTAACCGGTCGGCACGTTGAAGGACGGTTACTTCGCTCCCGAGTCTTCGGAACGCCTGCGCGAACTCAAGACCGATATAAGATCCTCCGATTACCACGAGATGCCTCGGAAGCTCGGTCAAGTCCAGAATTCCCTTGTTGTCGAGCCAGTTGACATTCTCGATTCCCGGAAAGGTGGGAGTCCGAGCGCGTGTTCCGGTATGAACGATAATGGTTTCCCCTTTGAGACGGTCCTCTCCAACCTGTATGGTACGCTCGTCTATGAAAGAAGCCCATCCAGCATAAAAGTCGGTTACTTTCTCCAACCACGCCTGAAAACCCTCGGTCGCGGGCATCCGCATCGCGTTTATTCGCTCGGCGACTTTTTCGTAGCGAGTTACCGGTTCTCCTGTTTCGATTCCAAAATCCGGCCCACGCCTCGCCATGTACGCTGCGCGCGCACTCGCGACGAGAGTCTTCGTTGGAGTGCACCCGTAGTTCACGCATGAACCACCCACCCGATCGCCCTCGACAATCGCGATACGCTTGCCCCGCTCGAGCAACGCGGGCACCAGAATCCCGGTCGCCTGACCTGTGCCTATTAACACGACATCATATTGTTGCATATACATATAATATCGCTGAGATGCTGGAAATCACAAGTTGTAAAACCGCTCGACTAAGAACACCCCACCGGACCTCCGAGAAATTGCGCACTTAGGGTCGCTTTCCTGTGACCGTTACGCTTTTTATACGAGGTCTGCGTTCGAGGTTATTTTCGGCCGCGTGTTCTATGAGCGCACGCAAAAGCTCCTCGGGGATCGGTACGTCGTTGTCACTGCGGAAATGCACGTCCTCGAAGCCGGCCCGATGAAGCAGGCCAAGATACTCCTCCCGCTCGAGCGCCCCGGCGACACAACCGACGTACGCTTCGATCGGAAAGCGGCATATCCTCGATATCGCCGAGCTTGAACCGCACGTTTCTGTATCCTTTCCGAAGCGCGATTTCCCCGGCGCGCTCGACCATTGCCTCGGTCATATCGAGTCCGAGCACTTCGCCGTCATTTCCAACCGCGTGCCTGGCCACGAAGGCATCGTTTCCCGCACCGGAACCGAGATCGACCACGGTTTCACCGGGGGCAAACGCGGCAAACCGGGTCGGGACGCCGCAGCCAAGACTCAAATCGGCTTCCGGTTCATGTCCGGCAAGCGTATCGTAAGAGTCGACCATCATTGACGAAACACCCGGAGAGCACTCGCCCCCTGCGCAGCACCCGCCACCGTCTTGAACAATCCGGCCGTACTTGGCCCGAATCTCACGCTTGATATCTGTACTATCGTTGATCATATTTGACACCGTAAACGATATAGTTGAGTTCACGCGCACCGCCGGAATCCGAGCTCGAAGCATTTGCAGGTAGTCGCCTTAGAATCGACTCGAGCTGTTCGGAAAGGCAGCGGGAAACCCTCGCCTCCAGGGCGGCGCCGGCATAAGTCGGGTAAACACAGCAGACCCTGCCATCCCCGGATATCCGGTCGCGTACCACAAGCGCCCGCTTTTCCAGCCGGGTAACGATCCTCGTGACGCCCCCCTGGTAAACCCCGGTATATCGACGGGTTTCTGCATACCGCAGGCGCGACAGCACGCGTTTTCGCGGACAACGGAGTTAAGGGCCCGG
>JBKGYS010000197.1:0-3892 GCA_046545955.1 Spirochaetales bacterium
ACGGTCGATTTCTGCGCGGCCTCATCGAAATAAATAATAACGTTACGACAGAAAATTATGTCGACATTCGTAAGGCCGCTCGGATGCTGCAGGTTGTGGTAGTCGAAGGTCACCGTATCCATGACGCGCCGGGCGACCTGGTAGCCGGCATCCTTGCGTTCAAAGTACTTGTTCAGGTAGCGCTCGGGGACCCCTTTCACCTTCGCCTCCGAGTAGAAACCACTGCGTGCGCTCATAAGAGATTTAAGGCTGATGTCGGAAGCCACAACCGAGAACTGATAGTCCCTTGGCAGGACTTCGAGCATGACCATTGCGAGGCTGTACGGTTCCTCTCCGGTCGAGCACCCCGCGCTCCACAGTTTAATGCGCTTCTCCCCGCGTTTGGTCTTTGCGCGCACCAGATCCGGCAGGACGAAGTGCTCGAATGTTTCTATGTGCGCGGTGTTTCTGAAGAACCGAGTCAGATTCGTGGTAACCGAGTCGAGAAGGCTGCGAAGCTCGTCATCGCTTGCACGAACTCGATTGTAGTATTCGGTAAGGTTGTTGTCGCCGCTGGCGCGAAGACGCTCGCGAAGCCGACTTTCGAGGATGGAGCGGTTGGTTTTGTTGAAGTATATTCCACTCGCGCTGTAAATAAGCGAGCGGAATTTATCAAAATCCTGTTCGTTCAGCGCTTCAGCCATCCACGAGCGAGAATACGAAGCCCACCGGCGGCTGTCAACGAACCTGTCGGGCGGGGGTATATTCGTTGACATACATGGGTGCGCTTCGAAATAATGAAACCCCGATGAACAAGTACATCATTGTCACCGGCGGCGTATGTTCGAGCCTGGGAAAAGGTATCGCATCCGCCAGCCTCGGAAGCCTTCTTGAGAGTCGGGGCCTGACCATATCCATGGTCAAAATCGATCCCTACATAAACGTGGACGCCGGGACAATGAGTCCCTTTCAGCACGGCGAGGTATACGTCACCGACGACGGGGCCGAGACCGATCTCGACCTCGGGAATTACGCACGGTTTACCCGATCACCGCTGTCGCGCGCCAACTCCATCACTACCGGGCAGGTTTACCAGGAGGTAATCCAGCGCGAACGCGAGGGTCGCTATTTAGGTCGCACCGTCCAGGTCATCCCGCACATCACCGACCGGATAAAACAGCGAATTCTTGCCGTCGGAGAGCAGGAGGAGGTCGATGTTACGATCGTGGAAGTCGGCGGTACCGTCGGCGACATCGAGTCGATCCCGTTTCTCGAGGCGGCCCGGCAAATGCAGCACGAAATAGGCCACGAAAGCGTGCTCAGCGTGCACCTTACGCTTATTCCCGAGGTTGGCGGCAACGAGTTGAAGACCAAGCCGACGCAACATTCGGTCAAGGAAATGCGCGAAATCGGAATCCAGCCGGATATCCTCCTGTGCCGCTCCCCGCGGCCGATGGAAGAGGATATGCGGCGGAAAATTGCCAATTTCACCAATGTCGACTACGAGGCGGTAATATCCGCGTACGATGTCAGCGATACCATTTACCAGATTCCGCTTCAGTTTCACGAGCAGAACCTCGACGTAATCGTGTGTCAAAAGCTCGCGCTCGAGTGTGGCGAGGCGTCGCTCGCTGCCTGGAACCATGTGGTGGATACGTATCGAACGGCCGACCAGGTGGTGCGCATAGCAGTGGTTGGGAAATACATCGACCTTGCCGACGCCTACAAGTCGGTGGACGAGGCGCTGTTCCATGGTGGAATCGCCAACGACGTCCGCGTGGAGCTTGTGAAAGTAGACTCCGAGCGGCTTGAAAAGACCGGTGGGATCGAGAGCGCCCTCGCCGGGGTTCATGGAATTCTTGTTCCCGGCGGCTTCGGCGGACGCGGCGCCGAAGGGATGATTACCACCGCGCGGTTTGCCCGCGAGCATGGAATCCCATACTTTGGAATCTGTCTCGGGATGCAGATTATGGTTATCGAGTGGGCTCGGCATGTGCTCGAGTTGCCGGACGCCGACAGCACGGAGTTTTCGCCCGATACCGAATGGCCGGTTATAAGTCTGCTCGAGGAACAGATCGATGTCAGAAACTACGGTGGCACCATGCGCCTCGGCGGGAGCGACTCGATCCTTACCGAGGGAAGCCGGATTCGCGAGGCTTACGGTACCGGGCGGGTTCGCGAACGGCACCGCCACCGCTACGAGGTTTCCAACCGCCACCGCGAGCGCCTGGCGGAATCGGGGTTGCGGCTTTCGGGGTTTACACCCGATAAGGCGCTTGTGGAGTCGGTGGAATGGCCCGATCATCCGTGGTCGGTCGGTGTTCAGTTTCACCCGGAGTTCGGCTCGGGGCCGACCGTTGCGCACCCGCTTTTCAGACACTTCGTCTCGGCGGCACGGGATCGGCTGGAGGCCGGAGTAGCTGCCCAGTCGGCCGGCGCAGCCGCCGCCGGGACTACCGCTGATGCAGCTGCTTCAGCGCTTTCTTCGGCTTCGTATTCGGACCACTCGGGGGACGGGAGCGCATAGGTGCGCGCTACACCGCGGGTTGTGCGATTTCGAGTCGCAGGTCTATTGCTTGCGGCGTTCGTTTCTGCAGGCTGCAGTCTCGAGTACGGAGACGCCCGTGTGGCCGAACGCGTTCCCGATTCCCTTCCAACCGCCTCGATACGGGGGTTTTCCCACACCGTAGTACGCCAGGGACGGACGCAGTTCAAAGTGACCTCCGACCGGGCGCTTCGCTACGACAACGACGAAGAGCAGCACTTGTTCGACGTCGAGTTCGAGGAGGTCGACGCCGACGGCGAGGTCGTGGCGCGAGGCGGTGCCGACTTCGCGCGCTATTTCGATGACAGCGAGGACGTCGAGATGGTCGGCGATATCGAGTTTTACAGCGAGGTGGAAAATGCTCGAGTGATCGCCTCCTATTTGTTCTGGAACCGGGAAGAGCGGCTGCTGCTCGGCGACCGCGAGGATCTCGTGCGGGTCGAACAGGAGGATGGAACGAGCCTTCAGGGCTACGGGTTTCACTCGAATATGCGAACACGCGAGCTTGGATTCGAGCGCGAGGTCTCCGGCCGGTACGTCGAACGCCGCGACAGTGAAGCCTCCGGGCAGGAGTCGCAGCCGTGAGCAATGTCGCCCGGAAGGTTCTTGTTCTTGTCCTCGTTGTTTTGCCGGCGTTCAACGCCGCGGCGGATCTCGAAATTGAAAGCGATCGCTGGAACAGCGTATTTGCCGATGGCCGTGAACGGACCGTCCTTTCGGGAAACGCGCGCGTGCGCTCGGATCGCTTTAACATTACCGCCGACGAAATCGAGCTGTATGGTGATGACTTTCGCTACGTCCGGTCGAGCGGGTCTTTTCGAATCGAAGAGCTCGAGCGAGGGCTAGTGCTGACCGGAGGTTCGCTGTTTGTCGATCGGGAGCGCGATCTGATGCGGGTTGAAGGCAGCGCGGAAATGGAGGACCGCGAAAACGAGCTTATCGTTCGCGGTGGATTTCTCGAGTTCCGCGGGGAAGAGGAGCTTACCATCGTGCAGATCGGTGTCCGTATTCTGCGCGACGATCTTGTTACGCGTTCGGAGTTTGCCCGGTATCGGCGCGATGCCGACGAGCTGGAGCTTTCCGGACTTCCACGGATCGTGTGGCGTGACGATGAATACAGCGCGTCGCGTATCGTTGTTGATCTGGATACCGACGAGATCAATTTGCGCGGGGAGGTCCAGGCGGAGCTTCGCACCGAGGAGGAGGTCGACGAGGACGAAGCAGACGAGGAGAGCCTCGACGAGGATGAGGTCGACGAGGAGGGCGTTGACCAGCAGGACCTCGACGAGGATGAGGTCGACGAGCAGGAACTCGACGAGGACGGAGTCGCCCCGGAGGGCGTCGACGAGGAGGATCCCGACGAGGACG
>JBKGYS010000198.1:0-3788 GCA_046545955.1 Spirochaetales bacterium
CGATATCGTAGAGCGGACGGTGGATGAAAAGGCGGCTCGAGAGCCGCTCCCGAATCCCGAACTCGAAGCCGGCAACCGCGCCGAGTTGGACGCGGACGCCAACCTGGTTGGCCAGGACGCCAACCTGGTTGGCCAGGACGCCAACCGGGTTGGCCAGGACGCCAACCTAGGCGGTGACATTCTTGTCTTTCTTAGCGGCGAGAAGATAATAAAGGACTCCATCGCCGCACTCTCAAAATGTCGCGTGGCGAAAAAACTGCATCTTCTGCCTCTGTACGGACGACTCTCCCGCGAGGAACAGGACCGCGTCTTCCCACCGGCGCCGCCGGGGAAAACGAAGGTCGTCGTCTCCACTAATATCGCCGAGACGAGCGTTACCATAGACGGAATTTCCACGGTTATCGACTCGGGGCTTGCCAAACTCAATCACTACAACCCGCGTACCTACACATCGAGCTTGATAGAACAACCGATTTCGCGAGCGAGCGCCGACCAGCGTCGCGGCAGAGCCGGACGGACGCGGCCGGGAACCTGCTATCGGCTCTATTCGGAGGAAAGCTACGAGTCCCGTGAACCGTTCACCACCGAGGAGATATATCGTACCGACCTCTCCGAAGTCGTGCTGCGGATGGCCGAACTCGGTATTCACGAGTTCGAAGAGTTCGACTTCGTATCATCTCCGTCACGCAGAGGCATTGCCGGAGCGATCGAGACGCTGGAGCTGCTTTCAGCCCTGGACTCCCGCGACCGGCACCTGACCGAAACGGGCGAGCGAATGGCCCGTTTTCCCCTCTCGCCGCGGCACAGTCGTATCATCGTCGAAGCAATGCAGGAGTACCCGGATGTAATCGAAGAAGGGGTAACCGCGGCCGCCTTTCTCACCAGCCAGACCCCGTTCATTCTCCCGGAAGGAGAAGAGGCGGAAGCTCGGCGCGCGCATCACGCGTTTCTGGATGCCCGAGGGGATTTCGTAAGCTACCTGAAACTGCTCGAAGCCTATCGCCGGGCCAACCGGAAAGAAAAGTTCTGCAATCGCTACTATCTCGAGCCGCGGGCGATGGCCGAAATCCGCAATGTCGCCGACCAGCTCGCCGAGATTGTCGCAGGCTTCGGCGTTCCGGTAGGTAGCGGCGGATCGAAAACCGACTTCCTGTGTGCGGTTGCGACAGGCTTGATTCAGTTCGTGTGCGTACGCTCGGGCCGGACCCAATACCGAAGTATGGCGGCCGACCACATTCAGATTCATCCCGGCAGCGGTATGTTCCGCGAAACACCCCGCTATATTGTGGCCGGCGAAATAGTGCGAACATCGCGAACGTTTGCCCGAAGCGTTTCACCGCTGGAACGAAGCTGGCTCAAGCGCATCTCGCCTGAGCTCATGCACAGACTCGACGAGAACGAGCCGAAAGACGGCACGAAGGCCAAGCGCAAAGACGAGGAGAAAAAGCGCGACACGACATGGCAAATACGGGTGCGCGGAACAAGTTTTCAACTAAAACCTCATAAGGGTAAGAAGAAGAGCGTGGTCTGTCCTTGGGAAGACGTCGTAGCAGTTGCCGGAGACAGGCAGGTGTCGATCCCGGAAAACCAGGCAAACCTGCGTGCAAGCGTTCTCTACGGTGGACAGGAGCTACTCGCGGGAGAGCGATTCGCTACGATTCTGAATCTCGCTCCCTACATTCAACTCCCAGACGATATCGTCGAACACTGGCCGCGAAAACGGACGTTTCAGGCAGAGCTCCACCGTGACGAGATTCTGAACGGGCTTCAGTTTATTCTTAAGTTCAGCAAAATGAAAAAATCGGGGCGTTCGCTCGGCGTAATCGCCCTCAGGACCGGAGAGCCAGGCGTGTACTACTTCAAACCCATGCGACGTTACTCGCAAGCTGTTGAAGAATCGCTCGCCAGTCTCGAGTTTCTTATCGACGAGATAGATGACAGCGAGGGACGCGCCGGTAGCACGTATCGCCGACTGTCGGATATCTACGAAGCCCTGTAACAGTATTCACCCGCTTACCGCCCGGCATCAGAGAATCGCGCGTACCTCCGAGTCCGGGACCGATTCGACTGTCGTATCCCCCACGCCTTTCGATAGCACGAATCGCACGCTATCCCCGACCCGCTTCTTGTCCTTGCGCATCGCCGAAAGCAATCGATCCGGCTCTGCAATTCCCGAGTCGGTACGATACCCGTATCGGTCGAGAAGCGAAATGATCCGGTCAGCGTGCGACTGCTCTGTAATACCCAGCCGGCACCCGAGCAACAGCGAACGAGCAATACCCCAGGCAACCGCCTCCCCGTGGGTCCATTCGCCGAACCCGGCAACCGACTCGAGTGCATGCGCGAAGGTGTGACCGAGATTAAGAAACGCGCGGTTTCCCCGCTCGAGATAGTCGTCCTGGACTATGGATACCTTCACTCGCACCGAACGACGCACGAGCTCCCTTACCACGGCCGAATCGCGGGCAACTACCTCGTGACGCCGGTCCTCGAGAAGCTCCAGAAGTTCGGCATCGCCGAGGACCGCGGTCTTAATGACTTCAGCCAGACCGGAAGAGAACTCCCGCGCCGGCAGAGTATCGACGAGCTCCGGTACAATACGCACTTCGGCAGCAAGATGAAACGTCCCAACCATATTCTTGTATCCGGAGAAGTTGATGCCGGTCTTGCCGCCGATTGCTGCATCGACCATCGCCAGAAGTGTAGAGGGGATCAGGACGATATCGACGCCGCGAAGGTATAGACTGGAGGCGAACGCCGCCACATCGCAGACGACTCCACCTCCGACCGCAGCAAAACGGGATGTTCGATCGTAGCCCGTTTTTAGCGCGTGGCGAAGAATCTGTTCCACTGCGGGCCATGACTTACCCGCTTCGCCGGCAGGCAGTACGATCCGGTCGGCACGAGGCGGAACAACGCCAAGCGGCTCAGTGTTGACATCGCATATCCACAACGCATCGGCGAGTCCTTCCGAGCAACTGTCGGCCTCGGACGCCAGAACCGAGCTTTCACCCGCGGGAAGCGATAAACGAGCCCATTCGAATGTGTTAGGAGAACGTGAACCAGTCTGTTGCATGCGATTCAACACGAGGTCTGCACGCAGCAGGTCACTGATTCGTAGGCTGGACGGCTTGCACGAGCTCTTCCTGCACCTCCGCCTCGGCCTTCAACGAGTCGACAAGTCGCTTCACGAACGGATCGGTGATCGAGTAGATGCGCCGGTTTCCCTGGACCTCGGATTTTACGATCTCTTTCTCCTTGAGAACCGCCAGATGTTGAGAAACCACCGGCTGCGGTTGCCGAACGCACACCCAGAGTTCCGACACGCACGGCTCCGCTTCACGAGCGATAGCGCAAAGCAGCCGCAGTCTCACCGGGTGTCCGCACACTTTCAGTTTTTGAGCAACGGAGTTCAGCTTCGAATCATTCATATTGTAGCGCCACCTCTGAGACTGTCCCTGCCTAAGTTGTCGAACTCACGCGTAACGGCACAGCAAATTCCTGGAGCGGATTCCTCCAGACCCATAGTTTTTCTATATAGAATATTAACAAAAGTCAGGTCTCATGGCAACGTTCCACAAGCCTTTACGCAATAAATCGCGACCCACTTTATTAACAGGCGGTAACGAGGCGCTGAAAGCGCCCCGCCTCCCGCATTCGTCCGCCGCGCAACGGTCTGAAACGCCCCAATCGCTGTTATCGCTCGAGAGCTACATCCCCGTGGCAAGGGCTGCACACGCTTCCGGAAAACTTTGCCGCACGTCGGCTAACTGCAACGGCACCGGCAA
>JBKGYS010000199.1:0-3741 GCA_046545955.1 Spirochaetales bacterium
TGTTCGGGCGGAACCGCGGCGCTCATGCGTTCCTGGCTTTCGCTGACCCATATCTCCCATGGAGCGAGTCCCTCGTACTTGAGCGGACAGCGCTCGAGATCCACGTGGATGCCGCCGCTTTCCCGGGCCATTTCTCCGAGCGAGGAGGACAGTCCTCCGGCGCCGTTGTCGGTCAGCGAGCTCATAAGCCCTTCGTCTCGTGCTTCGAGCAGAAAATCGATCATCTTCTTCTGGGTGATCGGATCGCCGATCTGTACGGCACTCGTGGGGGATGTTTCGTCGAGCGCGAGGCTGGAAAAGGTCGCCCCATGGATGCCGTCCTTGCCGATGCGCCCGCCGACCATTACCACGACATCGCCGGGGCGTGCGCCCTTGTGCCATCCCGCTGTTCCGTCGACATCATTCGGGAGCATGCCTCCGGTCCCGCAGAACACCAGCGGTTTTCCGAGGTAGCTGTCGTCGAACAGAAATGCGCCGGCTACAACGGGAATGCCCGACTGGTTGCCACCGTCGACAATGCCTTCGTGCACGCCTTCGAGCACGCGACCGGGCGGCAACAGCGAGGGCGGCACCTCTTCGTCGGGGCACGCCGGGTCGGCGAAGCACAGGACGTTGGTATTGAATATTGGCCTGGCCCCGCGGCCGGTGCCGAGGATATCGCGGTTCACTCCGACGATACCGGTGATCGCTCCCCCGTACGGGTCGAGCGCACTCGGCGAGTTGTGGGTCTCGGCCTTGAAGCAGACCGCGTACTCATCGTCGAAGCGGACGACGCCGCTGTTGTCGTCGAACACACTCAGAAGGTCGTCGCGGTTTTCTGCGAGTGAGTCGGTGACCGCGGCGATACAGCGTCTGAAAAGCCCGTCGACGGCAAAGCGACCGTCAACATCAATCTGTGATGAAAAAATCTTGTGCTTACAGTGTTCGCTCCAGGTTTGTGCGAGCATCTCGAGCTCGACATCGGTAGCTCCCGAAAGCCCGTGTTCCTCGCGTCTCGCAATGACATCCGGGCGGGCAAAAAAGTCACGAATGGCGCACAGCTCTGCGGAGTTCAGCGCGAGCAGGCGGTCACGGTTGAGCGATGCGAGTTGGTCGCTGTCCATGTGATCGAGCGCAATCTGCGTTACCGTATGTGCAGGAGGCGTGCCGGCGCGTGGGTAGTCGGCCGGAAAGGAGTGCACCACCGGCAGCAGCGAGGTATTCGCCGCGTCGTCGTGGTCCTCGGGCGGTCGCTCTTCGGAGGCGGTTCCGACTTCGCGCGAGCGTTCCTCGTCTCGCACAATTATGGATGCATACTGAATGAGCGGATTATACAGGCGCCGACAAAGTGCCGATATTCTAGACAATGGGAGGTTGGGGGCGTGAAATACGAGCTGTCTGGCGGTTTGAGCCCTGACCGGTACGAACGCGACGTCGAGATCCTCGAGCGCGGTATCTACCGTCGCGGCCACCGGATCGGTTACCCCGGGCTTCACCGTTATTTCCACCGCGTGCGTCCACTGAGGGTCGACCACATCCCGCGCACGTCCGTTGATCGTGACCTCGGTCGTAACCGGATCGGCAAGCAGGCCTGCAGCCTCGTCGGGATCGTAGCGATCGTCGATAAGGTAGACGTCGAGAACCCGGGCACGTACATCCGCAGCCG
The DNA here is from genome assembly GCA_046545955.1 of Spirochaetales bacterium. Classification (GTDB taxonomy): domain Bacteria; phylum Spirochaetota; class Spirochaetia; order DSM-27196; family SKKC01; genus SLAN01. The sequence continues at coordinate 1,646 of JBKGYS010000199.1, forward strand.
AACGAGCGATCCGGCCGGACAGTGTATCGGAACGGCCGTCGGGTATGTCCGGTCGAACACTGCACTCTATTCGCATATGCCTTCCCCCGTGTCGACGGTAGCAGAATGGCCTGTACATGGACAGCGCTTTTCTGCAATTCCTGCAATTGACTGTCAGGTTATTGACGTATGGCTGCGAAACTATTACAACCACAAGGAATGGTGAACATGGACGGTGTGGATCAGTTTTTTCATACCGGCAGCGTCGTGTGGGAACTCGAAAGCAGCGACAAGTTTCTCGCGATTCGCGAGGTTATTCTGCGCGCGCCGGTGTTCCGCCGGATCGCAGGGCTCGATCTGGACGAGTTCGCACGCGTAGTAATACAGCGCGAACAGGTCGTTTCGACCGGCTTCGGACACGGGGTGGCGGTTGCCCACGGACGTACCCCTGCAGTCGGTGGCTCGCATATCGCGCTGGGGGTCTCCCGCCGCGGGCTTGAATACGATGCACCGGACGGGAAGCCCGTCCACCTTCTGTTCGTCGTGGCCAACCACCCCGAGCAGCAGATGGACTACCTGAAGATAATCTCCACCCTCGCCGTACTACTCAGAAACGATGCGTTCAGGCATGAGTTGTTATCGTGCGTCAAGCAGGATGAAATGGAATCCAAGCTGTGCTCGGCATTCAACGAGCGCATGCGCCTTCGTGCGTTCGCCAACGCCAGAGCGTAGCTTCGTCGGTGACATCGTCTCTCACACACACTACACCGATGCGCGCTGCAGCGGATTCGTTTGTGCCGCGTCCCCTTCCACCGGCGGGACCGAATCGAGGTCGAGCGTTGCAAAGTAGTCTTCGTAGGTCTCGGGCCTGCGTATCTGTGTAACCGACCCGTCCGGGTGCATGAGCAGTTCCGCCGAGCGAAGCTTGCCGTTGTAATTGAAGCCCATCGAGTGCCCGTGGGCGCCCGATTCATGAATGGCCACGAGGTCGCCGATTTCCACTTTCGGCAGCGCTCGGTCTATGGCGAACTTATCATTGTTCTCGCAAAGGCTTCCGGTGACGTCATAGGTGGTATCCGCCGGGGACGATTCCTTTCCGAGTACGGTGATATGATGGTACGCACCGTACATGCCGGGACGCATGAGGTTGGCCATATTCGCGTCGAGTCCCACGTACTGCTTGTAGATGTCCTTCATGTGAATAACGCGGGAGACGAGCCATCCGTACGGTCCGGTCACGCAGCGGCCGTTTTCGGTGACTATGCGCATGCCGCCGAGTCCGGCGGGTTCTATGAGCTTCTCATAGAGTTTCCTGATTTCACGGCTCACATAGAACAGGTCGACATCCTTGTCTTCGGGTTTGTAGGGAACGCCGATACCGCCGCCGAGGTTCACGAATTCGAGCTCAATGCCGAGCTTTTCCTTCAGTTCCACGGCAACTTCAAAGACCATCCGCGCGGTTTCTACGAAGTAGTCCGGGTCGAGCTCGTTCGAGGCGACCATGGTATGCAGGGCAAAGCGCGACACGCCCATCTGCTGCACACGCCTGTAGCCATCTATGAGTTGCTCACGGGTAAACCCGTACTTCGCCTCTTCGGGCTTTCCTATAATCGCGTTGCCCTCTCGAAGCGGGCCGGGGTTGTAGCGGAAGCACAACAGCTCGGGCAGCCCGACGTGCTCGTCGAGATAGTCTATGTGGCTTATGTCGTCGAGGTTAATGATTCCGCCGAGATCCTTTGCCTTCTGGTATTCCTTGGCCGGCGTATCGTTGGAGGTGAACATGATTTTGTCGCCGGGCACCTGCAGATGTTCGCAAAGCTTCAGCTCGGCGAGCGAGCTGCAGTCGAAGCCCATGCCTTCTTCGTACAGAAGGCGCATAATGTGGGGATTGGGCGTGGCTTTTACGGCGAAATAGTTAACGAATCCGCCCGGCACCCAGCTGAATGCCTCGCTGAACTCGCGCGCCTTCGCTCGTATTGCCTGCTCGTCATAGATGTGAAAGGGAGTGGGATACTCATGTGTCAGCGAATCGATGTATTCGCGGGAAAAGGGAACAGTCTTGTCGGCCATGGCAAAAGAATACGGAGCCGCGGCCGGTGGGGTCAAGAAGTATCTGC
>JBKGYS010000200.1:0-3730 GCA_046545955.1 Spirochaetales bacterium
CTCGGAGAAGGTGGCGATGTGACCTTCGAACCGAGTCCCGATTTGCTTCACGGACAGAAACGTATTCATGGTTCATGGGTGACGAGTTCCTGGCTTATGGAAGAGCTCGTCGAGAGGCTGGCCTCGTGGAAGATACATCCCCACGACCTGGTAACACATAGATTTTCGCTCGATGAGGCAGCCGAAGCGTACGAGACCATGGCCGGCGGCGAGTGCGGAAAGGTTGCCGTGGTGTTTGACGAAGAGTTGCGGCGCTAAGCGCGATTGCGTGCCCGGGCATCGGACCGGTAGTATTCGGGTATGCTGATTGTTTACGACGGTAGCGGGTCTGTTTGTGTACGGATTGAGGGACCATGGCTGCATCCTGTTGTCTGGCTTTTTAGCGAGGATGCAGCCGATGTTCGTGCCTGCCTGCGCAACGACAGACGTGCTTCGGTATTCGATACGGTGGTGGGAACCGCTGCGCTGAGCTGTTATCGCCTTCTCGGTGTCACGCGGATTACCGCGGATCTGAGCGACAGCGGCGCTATGAATCTCGCGGATACATGGAACATGCTTCTTTCGGCCGAGCGCGTGGTCAATGCGATCGACTGCGCATCGGAGGGGGATGTTACCCGTATTGCCTCGGAGAACGGCGGTGTGCCGGACCCCGAAGCGGTTCTTGCAATGCTTCGCCGACGGGCCACGGCAAAGCCGCAAGACGTTCGTGTACACCGATTTGAAAACATCAGCCTAAAAAAAAGTGGAGAAACGATATGGACACTGTGAGGCTTAAAGCGGTAACCGCTACACCCGACAACGTGAGGGAATACGGAGAGCTTATTGACGCGGGGCCGGTTTGAGAACGCGCTCGACGGTGTAGATCTGTGGTGCCGATGGCGAACTTCCGCTCCTCGAATACCTGATGGCGACCATCGAGGGCGGGACGGCGCAACCGTTCCCTCTGGGAATGTTCTTCCCGGACCTCGATTAACGGTCGCCGAGAGACTCGCGGGTCACCCGCGAGTCTCCCCTCCGTCGTCGTAAAATTGTCGGATCAATCGAGATTTTCGACCGCAGCGCGCTCGGCCGATAGCGCTGCCTTGTATCGGGCGAGATATCGGTCAAAACCTTCCATGTCCTCGACCAAGGGTTCGAGAGTACTGCTTGCGGCGTCCGAGAAGACCTGGTCGAGAAAGCGAGGAAGCGAACCGCCTTTCTCGGCGCGCACAAGAAACGCCGCGAGCAGCGCCATGCCCCAGGATCCGCCTTCGCCGGCGGTTTCCATGACGGTGCACGGCGACTTTGTCGCTGCTGCCATTATCCTCTGACCGACCCCCGGGGTCTTAAAAAAGCCCCCGTGCCCGCGGATTTCGTCGATTTTTACCTGCTCTCGCTCGAATAAGACATCGAGCCCTATTCTCATCGCGCAAATAGCCGAATACAGCAACGACCGGATAAAGTTCGAGAGCGTAAACGACGCGTTGTCGTTGCGGACGAACAGCGGGCGACCCTGCGAAAAGCCGGTGCCGTGTTCCCCCGACACGTAGGGGATCGCCGTAAGGCCTCCGGCGTCGGGGTCCGCATCGAGTGCCCTGCGCATGAGCGTTGTGTAGAGGTTCCCGGTGCTCGCGTCGCCGCCAAGCGCCGTCGCGGCGTCACCGAGAAGCTTAATCCACGCATCCGTGTCGGACATGCAGTTGTTCGAGTGCGCCATGGCAACCGGACTGCCGTCGGGCGTTACGATCAGGTCGATTTCCGAATGAGCTCGGGTAAGCGACTTTTCGAGTACAATCATGGCGAATACAGACGTCCCCGCCGAGACGTTACCGGTCCGTTGCCGGACGCTGTTGGTGGCGATCATTCCGGTTCCGGCGTCACCCTCAGGAGGACATAAAGGTATGTCGGCGGTAATGGTGCTTCCCGGATCGACCTCGCGCAGCCGATCCGCGGTGAGTATTCCTGCCTGTTCACCCGCGGGCTTCACACTTGGCAGGATATCTTCGAGCTCCCACGGAAGGCGCCGATCTTTGACGAGCTCGTTGAACTGATCGATATGTCGTCGCCAAGCTGGTTTTCCCAGCCATGCGACCCATTTGCGAACGGGAGAAACGCTACGCCGACAGGCTGGCTTAATGCGTTACAAGCTCGCTGAATGTAGGGTGAGGCGCGGGAATCGAATTGAGTTGCTCTACAGTCAGACCCTGGTGCATAGCCATTTGAACGGCGGTGAGGACTTCGGCCGCGTGTGAACCGGCCGCCGATGCTCCGAGAATCGCACCGGAACCCGTATGATACCATATCTTCAAAAAGCCCTTTTCGGCGTGATCTATGTGGGCGAGGAGGAGATTATCGTACCGTTGCTCGAGCACGCCGATCTCAGAAGTTTCCCGCGCGGGAAGCTCTCCTACGTCGCCGATCCACGCAGCCTGCGGGTCGGTGTATACCGCTTCGACCGCCCAGGTGGGTTTCGGAAGCGTACGAAGATCGGCGCCGACCATATGCCGTACTGCGCGTCGCGCTTCCCAGCTCGCCTTGTTGGCTATCATTTTTCCTCCGGCAGCGTCGCCGGCAACGTAGATTCCCGCGACCGATGTCTGGCCGTGCTCGTCGGTGCGCAGGCAGTTCTGATCATCCCTGTCGAACGCTTTCGCGAGGCTCTCCTCGGCGTTATCTATAATCGAAAGATCCGGATGCCGCCCGGTCGCGATGAACGCGTAATCGCTTTCCACCGTTGTGCCGCCGTCGCTTCTCGTGACCGCAGCCCCATCTTTGCGCGAGACGTCTGTCACCGTCTGATTGCGATGGATAACAACACCAAGCTCGTTCTCGAGATAATCCGTGATAAACCGGGCCGCGCCAGGTTCTCCGCGGGGGAGAAGCGTCGCACCCGTTGTGAAGACTTCCACGGCGCTTCCCAGTCGTGCGAACGCGCTCGCATATTCGGTTCCAGTGACGCCACCCCCGGCGAAAACGATATGGTCGGGAATTTCGGACATCTTTTGAGTGTGCCGCGGGGCGATAATTCTCTCGCCGTCCGGTCGGACGGTAGGTGTAAAGGTCGGCTCGGATCCTGTCGCAAGCACGATCGCGCGAGCCTGCACTTCCTCCGATTTTGATTCATCTCCGGATGGATGTACGGTAACCGTATCGCTTGTCACCAGCCGAGCGGTACCACGGTAGAGAATCACGCCGAGTTGCTCCAGTTCCCGGGCGCGATTCGAGGTCCAGGCGCCTTGGGTTCGGCGGATTTCTTCGGTGATCTCCGCTGCCCTAAGCGCATTACCCTTGCCGCTGCGCGGGGCATTTGACGCAGCGTGCAGCCATACTTTGCTCGGGAGAAGGCTCCCCATCGCCGCTCTCCCTCCAGGGGGCATTTCGCCTATCACGGCTGTTGTGAGACCTTGTTTTCTTGCTTCGCGGGCGGCATCGAAGCCTGCCGGACCCGATCCGATAATTGCAATATCAAACATATATCAGAATATTAATATATTACAACACGTCTGTTCAAGCATGGTGTCCACACCGTGCCTCCTACCGGATATACGCTCGCACACCCGGGCGGCAATGAGAGTAATTTTCCGATCCGAGTGCGATAGGCCGATACAATGGCAGCAAAATCAGCGCAAAAAAAAGACCGGGCGGTGCGAAACTCGCACCGCCCGGCCGGAAACAGAGAAGAAAGCCGACGGAATAGCCGACAGCCGACGGGTCCGGATATTGCAACCAGCCGGCTGTTCGACCCTTCGCT
>JBKGYS010000201.1:0-3672 GCA_046545955.1 Spirochaetales bacterium
CCTTGTGAAAACTCTTCTCTCGGGGAGGTCGAAAAAAACGCCTAACAACGGTAGAATCATCCCACCTTTAAAGCAAAGGCTCGCCCGGTGCAACGTCTTTCGTTGACAGTGTGAAATTCCCGGGCGTATGATCGTCTGAAAACTTGGAGGCTCTTATGGCTGTATCAACGGATAGTATTAGGAATGTGGCAATTGCGGGGCACGGATTTACCGGGAAAACAACGCTTTTTGAACAGCTGTTGTATACCGGAGGCAAAATCGATGCCCCGCAACCGGTCGAAAGTGGCAGAACGGTAAGTGATTACACCGAAGAGGAGCAGCAGCACGGCTCTAGTATTCATTCGGCGCTCGCAAGTCTTGAGTGGGACGGCACCAAGATTAACTTTATCGATACTCCCGGTACGGCAGACTTTATCGGAGAGGTTGTGGCTGCATTTCGCGCGTGCGAGAGCGCGCTTATGGTTGTCGACGGTCGCGAGGGCGTGCAGATTGAGACCATCAAGCTCTGGCGTCGGCTCGACAATCGGAATAAACCCCGGTCGGTTTTCGTTTCACACATGGACGACGACAAGGCGGATTTCGATGCGGCGATACAGGACCTGAGCGCAAAGTTCGAGAAACCGCTCGTTCCCGTTGCCGTCCCGGTGGGAAAGGGAGAGTCTTTCAAGGGAGTCCTCGACCTCATTAATCATCGTTTTTTCCCGGTACCCGGCGCGGGGAATACGGAAGCATCACAGGATGTCACCGGCGAGCTTGCAGAGATCGAGGAGCGTTACCGGCCAGTTCTCATAGAATCGGCCGCAGAAGGCGACGACGAGCTTACCGAGAAATACCTTACCGAAGAAACGTTGACCGATGAGGACGTGCGCAAGGGATTGCGCGAGGGGCTGCGGGATAATCGGGTTGTTCCGGTCCTCTGCGGGGCACCTCCCTCCGGCAGCGGCGCGGCCGCCCTGCTCAACTTTCTCGCGGGAGAAGCGCCGCGTCCGAATGAGGCGGAGGAGCCGGCGCACGATGAAGCGAATAACGAGCTGTCCGTTCCCGTCGGTCAGGAAGGGGCGTTTTCCGGGTATAGTTTCAAGACGATGATTGATCAGTTTTCCGGTAAGTTGAGCTTTTTCAAGGTAGTAACGGGGAGTCTTACCGGCGAAAGCGAATTGTACAACCCCCGCGAGGGCAAGAAGGAACGCGCAAGCAAGGTGTACACAAGCGTCGGAAAGAAGCTCGAAGAAGTCGGAGAGCTTCCGGCCGGCGATATCGGCATAATGGTAAAACTGCAGTCGGTGCACACGAACGATACGCTCTGCCCGCAGAACGATGTGCGGTACTACAGGCCGCTTGCACTCCCACAGCCGGTGTTTTCGGTCGCCATCGAGGCGGGAAGCAAAAAAGACGAGGACAAACTTTCCGCGGCGCTGCAGAAGGTTACCGAGGAGGACAAGACGATCCAGCTTACGTTTAACTCGGAAACCCATGAGACCGTTCTGTCGGGGATGGGTGAGATGCATATTAACCTTGTACTCGACCGGATCCGGGAGACACAGAAAATCGAGGTGAATACCCACGTTCCGCAGGTAGCCTACCGGGAAACAATTTCGAAGCCTTCCGAAGCGGTGTACCGGCACAAGAAACAGTCGGGCGGGCACGGTCAGTTCGGTGAGGTTTCAATCCAGATCAAGCCGCTCGAACGGGGCGAAGAGTATTCCTTCGAAAACGCCATTCGTGGTATGGCGGTGAGTAAGGGCTTCATCCCCGGTATCGAAAAAGGTCTTAAAGAAGCGATGTCGGAAGGGATTATCGCCGGCTATCCTGCGGTAGATATCGGCATAAGCCTTGTCGACGGCAAGGAGCATCCGGTCGACAGCTCGGAGATGGCGTTTAAAATGGCGGCTAAGGGCGCCATGCGTGACGCCATGCAGAAAGCGAAACCGGTGTTACTCGAGCCAATTATGGATCTGCTGGTGTTCGTCGACGAACAGTATCTCGGGGATGTACTGAGCGATCTCAGCGGTCGTCGAGGCCGTGTGCAGGGCCAGGAGAGCCTCGGTGGGGGCATAGTCGAGGTCGTGGCTCAGGTTCCGCAGGCGGAGCTGCTGCGCTATGCAACCGATCTTCGGTCGATTACCAGCGGCACCGGGAGTTTCGAGGTCAGCTTCAGCCACTACAGCCCGGTCAGTGGAAAGGTCGCAGACGATATCATCAAGAAAGCCCAGGAGACAGTCGAGGCGTAGGGCGGCCGCGGCGCGCGCCCGGCCGCAGCGTAGGGCGGCCGCGGCGCGTATGACTATGCATGGCCGGCCCCTGGATTTACGGGTAACGACCGCTATGCACCGCCGTCCGCACGTCCGGCAGTCTCCTCAGTACCGATGCGTTTGCGAATGTAACGAAACTCGCGCACCACGTGGCCCTTTGCCAGGCCTTTGCGCTCAAATGCGGTGCGCGGGCGCCAGTCGGCCGGTTCGCTGAAGCGGGGATCCCGCTCAAGTGGGGACTCGTTTTCGAGCATGCCGCAGTCCTCCAGGACATGCGCGATATGCTCGGCATAGTCCTCCCAGTCGGTGGCAATGTAGAGGTAGCCGCCGGGGGCTATCCTGCGCGCTGCGAGTTCGAGGAAGCGCGGCTGAATGAGCCGACGCTTATGATGGCGCTTCTTCGGCCAGGGATCGGGGAAAAAAATGTGCATACCGTCGAGCTCGCCTTCCCGGATGCCGTAATTAAGCACATCCACGGCGTCCCTGCGCACAATACGAACATTCGTGAGTCCTCTTCGCTCGATTTCCGCGAGGAGCTTACCGACGCCCGGTGGGTACACCTCCGAGCCGAGTATGCAGGTCTGCGGCCAGTCCGCGGCGATACGTGCCGTCGCGTATCCCATTCCGAAACCAATTTCAAATATGCGACGGCGGCATGCTCCGCTCGGGAACCGATCGAAAAGGGAATGCCCCGTGTTCACCCGGGAGTCGTCGAGCTCCAGGACGAACTCGTCGGACAATCGCTCGATCGCGCGGCGGTGAAGCTCGTTCATTCGCGCGCGGCGCACCACGAAACTCCGGACTGTTCCCGGTCGAGGGGCGGCCTTCTTTTCGCCGTTCTTACTCATGGAGCTGCCCGTTTCCTCCAGGCGCGCCCTCGCCCTTGCCACCGCCGAGGTCCGAACCTTCTATGTACCGTTCTATTGCGGAGACCGAAGCGTGCTCGAGCATTTCCTTGCAGGTTTGTTCCGCCTTCCGTACCGTAAGCGCCGCGATATCCGCTTTGAGCGAAGGTATATTACGAGGTTCGACGCTGAGCCGCCGGATTCCGAGACCGATAAAGAACGGAACCATTACCGGGTCCCCCGCCGCTTCTCCGCAAATGGAAAGCCGATTTGGAACGTCCGCGACGTTCGCCGCCAGACGGGCGACACCGCGCAGCACCGACGGGTTGTAATTCACAAAGAGATCGCTTACCTGCTCATTCGTCCGGTCGACGCCAAGCATATACATGGTAAGGTCGTTCGTGCCTGCACAGATAAAGTCGGCTTCGCGGTCGAGCTCAGCGGAGATCTCGATCGCCGAAGGGAGCTCGATCATCGCACCGATCTTGGGAGATTTGTTAAAGGTTGCTCCTTCCCGCCCGAGGTCCTCGATACAACGGGACACAAGGCCCCTGGCAGTCATAAACTCGTCAAGG
>JBKGYS010000202.1:0-3595 GCA_046545955.1 Spirochaetales bacterium
TTTGAGCCGGGTTTTGCCGCCTTCGACGATCGCGGTACGAAGACCGACGCCGCGGCCGCGAAGCTGGACTATGTAGTCTATGAGTACAATGGCGTTGTTAACGACAATGCCGACGAGCAGAATCGCGCCGACAAACGTGAGGATGCTGAAGGTCGTACCGGTCGCAAGAAGAATGCCGACAAGGCCTATGATGGCAAACGGCACGCTGAACATGACAATGAGCGGGTTTACGAGATTCTCGAACTGGCTTGCCATGACCATGTAGACGAGTGCTACAGCGAGAAGAAGCGCGAACAGCAGGCTCTCGAATCCCTCGGCCATTTCCTCGCTCGCTCCGGTATACTCTATTTCTACTCCATCTGGGGGCTCGCCGAGTCCGGCGACCTCTTCGCGTACGTCGTCCATGACGCGATTCAGGTCGCGGTTGCCGGTAAGGCTTCCGCGAATTTCTACCACGCGTCTGCGGTCGATTCGCTCTATGTTCAAGGGGCCGAGCCCTTCCTCGATGGTCGCGACCGATTCCAGCGGAATGCGGTCGCCTGCATCGTTGACGAAAAACATCTGCTCGAAGCGCGAACGATTAAGGCGGTGGCGATCGGAGAGTAATACCTCTATATCGTAGTCGTCTCCGTCTTCCGAGTAGCTACCGACGGTAGCCCCTTCGTACGCCGTGCGCAGGGTGTTTGCAATGCGCGCCGGCGAGAGTCCCAGCTGGGTTGCCTCGCGCCTTCGCACGCTGAACTGCAGCTCGGGTCGCGCTTCGGAGTAAGAGGAGTAAATGCTTCGGGTACCGGGAATCTCGCGTACGACGTCCTCGATGCGGTCGCCGTAATCGTTCATCTCCGACAGGTCGTCTCCGAGCATCCGCACGACGATCGGCGAGGTAGTGCCGGACGACTCGGCGGCGAGCTGCGACATGCCTTCGATGCTTATCCGGTGGTCAATGTCGAGCACTTCGCGCGATACGCGCGTGTCTACTTCGTTGACAATCTCCCAGATCGTTTCGTCGCGGTCATCAAGGTCGACAAGCGAGACAAATACGGTGGCGAGATTGCTTCCTCCGTCCCCGACGCGGCTTGCAAGGCTCTCGATGTCCTCGCTATCGACTATATCGCGAACAATACTCTCGATTTCGACCGCCTTTTCGGTGGTCTGTTCGTAGGTGGCGCCGGCGCGTGTTTCGAAATCGATCCGGAACCGCCCTTCGTCCGCTTCGGGGAGAAACTCCATGCCCAGAAGCAGAATACTCGCGAGGGACAGTGCGAACAGCAAAAGCGCGCTCGCGACCACGGTTTTCCAGTGCTCGAGCGACCAGCGGATGCCCTGCTCGTACACGGCGTCGAGGCTCGAAAGAAAGGACTGAATACGGTCGAGCACGCGGTTGAGCCAGGCGTAGCGGGTCGTAACATCAACGTCGGCGAGGCTCAGCTCGGTGTGTTCGCTTCCTTCGCCGGGCGACGCGGCGCCGGGCCGGGCCGCTTCGCCGCCGGTACCGTTTGAGAACGGCGAATGCGGCGCGTCGCCGGGCGGCGGGTCGCCGTCTGCCGGCGCCTGGTCGTAGGGCGACGGCTCGCGGGTCACCGCCTTTACCTTCATGAATTTCGCGCTTAGTACCGGAATGATAATAAGCGCGGCGAGAAGCGATACGCCGAGGCTGAAGGTAATCGTAAGCGATAGATCCTCGAACATTATGCCGGCGATGCCCTCGACAAAGAGCATGGGCAGGAATACCGACATACTCGTAAGCGTGCTCGCACTTATGGCTTTGCCGACTTCTTCAGTGCCGATTATGGCCGCTTCATCCGATGGATACCCTGCGAGCGCCTTCCGGTATATGGCCTCGAGCACAACGATCGCGTTATCGACGAACATTCCGATCGCAAGCGTCACTCCGGCGAGGCTCGTAAGATTGAGTGTCATGTCGGCGAAGTCTATAAGCGAGAACGTGGCGACAACGCTGACCGGAATGACCGTGGTGACAATAAAGGTGCTTCGCATGTTGCGAAGGAAAAAAAGGAGCACGACCACCGCGAGAAGGCCGCCCTGTACGGCCGCTTCTCCGACACCGCCGATCGCGTCACGGACGGTTCCAGCCTGGTTCTCCTGGACTTCAATGCTGACGCTTGGGGGAAGCACCGTTTCCTCGAGGCGATCGAGTCGATCGAGCACTTCTTCGTTGACGTCGACGGTGTTCGCCCCGGGTTGCTTCTGGATCGCGATGCGCACCCCTTCTCCGTCGGCGGTACGCATGAACTCGCTCTGCGGTCGATAGTCGCGTTCTATATCGGCGACATCGCGCAGGGAAACGGGCACCCGACCCGCCGAGCCGATAAGCATGTCGCCGATATCATCGATACTCTCGAACTCCGCGTCGGCGCGAAGTATAAGCTGTTCTTCTTCGAGTCCGATCGAGCCGGCGGGAAGCGTTATGTTGTCTGCTTCGAATGATTCGGCGACCTGTGATAGCGGAATGCCGAGCGCGGCGATCGCGTCGAGGTCGACCCGCACCATGACCGCGGGGTCTCGTCCTCCGAAGAGATCCACCTGCGAGACACCGCTGACGCGCTCTATTTCCGGTTCTATTTCGTCCTCGACGAGGCGGCGGATGTCTATACCCTCGGTTTCGGTAAGCGCTACGAGCTGGAGGCTCGGCACCATTCCCGCCGAAAAGCGGAATATTGACGAGTTTTCGGTGCCCTCCGGGAAATCCTCGGTGGCCTCGTTGACGCGTTCGCGAACATCCGGAATGACGGTATCGAGGTCGGTGCCGGACTCGAACGCGACGACAACCTGACTTCCGCCCTCTTCGGAGGTGGATTGGAGTTCTTCAACACCCGAGATAGTCGACAAGCTGTCCTCGAGCGGGCGCGTGATTTGCTCCTCGACGTCCAACGGACTCACTCCCGGCGCGGGGGTAACAACGGCAGCCGACGGCAAATTCACATCGGGAAACAGCTCGAGCCCGATGCGCGACAGCGAAATAATGCCGAGAAGCAGCATTGCGAAAAAGAGCATAGTAGAGGTAACAGGGTGTCTGACGGCGGCTCTCGGTATACTCATAGAACGTTTCTCGTTTCGTGCGTATCAGGGTCCTTCGACAATTCGAACGGTCTGTTCGTGTTCGAGAAAACTGTTTCCTTCCACCACAACCCGCGTGTTCTCGTCGATCGTTTCATCGTCAGCCGGTGAGACTTCGGTGTCGCCGTCGGCGCTCAAGCCCTTCGTTACTTCGATTTCGCGGGCCTGTTCGTCTTCGTCGACGGCGAACACGACATCGCGCCCACCTCGATTGACCACCGCACGGTCAGGGACCATCAAAACATCGCGACGCTCGCGCAGCGTAAACCGCGCTTCCACGTACATCCCCGGGCGAAGCGAACCATCTTCGTTGTTCGCAAGAATTTCCACCTCGAATGTACGCGTGGACGGATCTATGGAACTTCCAACGTGGGAAATCGTTGCCTCACGCGGTTCCACACCGGCGTCTGCGCTCGGCTGAAGCGTGACTTCCGTTCGCAGTTCATCCGAGGAAAAATCCCGGTAGCGCCGCTCGGGTACGCGAATACTTCCGCGCACGACGTCGTCGCCCACGATC
>JBKGYS010000203.1:0-3585 GCA_046545955.1 Spirochaetales bacterium
CAATCGGAGCCGAGAGCGGGCCGACGATCGTCGTGCCGTCGCGGATCAGGACGTCAAAGTCGACGCCGGCGAGAAGCTCGGTGCGCGCGCCGTCGTCTCCCGCGACCGTGAGACGCGGCTCCCCGGCGGTGCGAACGACCGGCTGTTTGTAGCGGTGCAGAAGGGAGTCGGCGCCGGCAGGCGGCGTAGCGCCGAGCTCGGCGAGTCTTGCCGCGAGAAGCTCCACCGCGGCCTCGTTGCCCGGCGAGCCGGTGAGGCGACCGCGGTACGCGGGGGAGGCCAGCGCCTCGATCGTTGTGACGATCGCCGAGCCGTCCGGCGACGCTGCAGATACCTGACACCCGGCGAGGACGGCGAGAGCGAGGGCAAGGAACGTTCGCATTGCACCGACGCCAGCCCGGGTGCGGACGAGGCGCGATGAGCGCGTGGATCGGTTCATAGTATGACTACAAGCTACCATAGAATCCCGGCTAGAGTAAGTTCCGTGCTGATCGTTGGCCCGTGCTCCGCGAAACCGCTTGCGCCACATCGTCATCCGATTCGCGTGCACATCGTAGAGCGGCACGGAACCTCTGCTGCCCCCCCCCGCCGATTTCCAGGAGGTGTTGACACCATCCTTGACGTTACCGCGCTACTTGCCCGAGCCGCTCCATCCACTCGAGCACCGCATCCCACTTGGGCGCCTCGGCGCGCGTCATGGTCTGCGTCTCCTTAATGCCGAAGTTCTCGCTCTCGAAGTAGCTCGGTTCCTCATCCGGCTCGCTCTGGCCGCGCGGAATCACGCCGTGAAGATGAACAAAAAGCCCACCGCCCTCCTCCCGCCAGACGTTGAAAAGCGCGTTGTAGAGGTCGCGGAGCATCGGGTGCTCATTGACCACGTCGCGGGTAAAGCTGCTGCCGGTAAAGTGCTGGCCACCCTCGTACGAAACGAGTGTGATACCGTACTCGTCGGCCAGCGCCTTATCGTTTCGGATGGCATACCGGATTCCCGGCTCCTCGGCGCTCTCGCCCCACGGCGCCTCTCCACGAACGTAGGTTATTGCGTCCTGCAGAAACTCTTCCGGGGAGGCACGGCTGAACTCTACCTCACCCTCGAACTCTGCCACGTACGGGGCGACCGCGAAGGCGTCTACCTCGCTCCCGCACGGCGGTATACCCTCCTCGCCAACGGCAATCGGACACCCAAGCAGATCACGCGATTGAGGCCACAGCGGATGAGAACCGCCGATCTGCCCGGCAAGCACAGTGACAATGCGGTCAGCCTCAGAGCCCCAGACCTCCTCGAAGACCTCTTTGATCTCTACCGTTCGGATACCCTGCCAGCTGAAGATCATCGTGTTCTCGTATACCTCCTCGCCATCGAGGTAGTCCGGCTCGCTGCCCAGCACACCCGGCCACCGTCCCTGCGCGAGGGACAGCGCGTAGTCTCGCCCGATCTGGTACGGATCGGTGAAATTCCACAATTCGTTGCCCAGTTCGATGTAGAGCTTCCGGTTGCTGTCCAGTCGCTCGAGCGTGAGCTCCGCCAGTTCCCGGACAAATTCATCGTCCGCCGCAATCGGAACATTCAGCCACAGGTCGGAGACAGATTCGTTCGCCAGGTCTATGCCCACCTCGAACGGTGCACCAAGCGCGCCACCCCAGTGAGAATAGGCGAGCGGTTTGCGGTCTTCCCACGCAATTGGTGGACCGTAGGAGAGCTGCTCGCCAAAAAAGTGGAGCGGCCTGATAACGCTGAAAGGCTTCAGGTACTCGATGTATTCGCGGTTGAAGGTTTCTCCGGCCACCGCGTCGGGCCGCGTCATGCTGATGTTTCGCACGTAGTCCGCGGGATCTGTTTCTAATAGGTAGATAATGACCGTGCCGGTCCCGTCGTACTCGTAGATAAGCTCATTCGACTCCTCGTTCACAAGCGTCGCGCCTTCGACGAGTATCTCGCCGCTTCCCTCCCAGGTGAGCGTGTACTCACCGGTGGGAAATGCGTTGGGGATCTCCAGTCCGCCCATCACGATCGTGACGAGCGCGTCCGCTCGTTCGCCGTTTGCGAGTTCGAGCGTCGTAGCCCAGCCCAGCTCATCGGTCTGGACAAGGTCGCGCTCGTCCATGCGCCACTCCCCGGCTACGACCGGTACCCAGAGCTCACTCGGTTCGGTATCACCGATTTCCGCTTCCCAGCCGGCCATCTTGAATACATCGTTCAGCATCCACGCGGTCATCCAGTAGTTGATCTGCGACACAGCGTTCCCGACGGTAAATGTCTCCGGCCCCGGCCAGGGATCGTTCCGCTGCGGCAGACTCAGATCGCCCGGGTAGGACCGATCTGCGGCAACGGAGCCCGGTTTAGCGTCGGACTGCCCGGCGAGCGAGCCGGTGGTGCAGCTGGTAATAGTGCAGGTGAGAAGCAACAGAAGCGTGATACGCGCAATTGTTAAGTGCATGACCCTGGTAAGCATGAATTATTCTCCCACTGGAGGAGTCGTATACCACGCTCGCACCTCGTTTTCCATTGCGACGCGTTCGAAACAGCGGGTCGACAGGAGCGGTAATTCGACCGCATCGCAGTGCGCTACCGAGACCGTCGGAAGCGTGTCGGGCCCGCACCTGCCGGAAAGTTCCGCGCATCATTAGACGTCGCGTAGGTACGGCTATCGCGTCCCACACGCCGGAGACCGTGTGTTCGCTCGTGCGAATGGATAATTCACATCGCTTTCCCTTCACCTGACAATATGTACGCCCGAGGAGTATAACGAGGTCGAGCACATATGGAGATCGCTGGGTACATCCGCCTTATCGCCCGGGGCACAGGGACTCTTTCCCGCGCTACTGCTTTTCGGCCGCCGGTCGTCGCTGCATGTGGGGTACCGGATTCTCGCGGCAATTGTCGCGAGTTTCAGCGTAATCACGCCCGGCGCTGCGCTCGGTGATCGGAACACTCTCTTGCTCCGCGGCTTCCGCGACGCAGAAAATCGCGTGGATGGAGCGTTATGACAACACGCCCGCCCTACTTCGTTTTCATCGATATAGCCCTTTCGGGAAACTCAATCCGCTCTCGATCGCGCACGGCCGGTAGGTATTCTCGCAGTAGAAATGGAAAGCGCTTCCCTGTACGCCTTCTGGCGAGCGACTGCCAACGAGGTCGTGTGTATAGCGCACGTAACCAACGAAATGGCCGTAAACGAGGAAGATTTTGACAAGGGCGAGGCAAGCGGCGCGATCGCCGCGCTCGAAATAGCGTCTTCCGTCGCAACGCGCTTCGATCGGCTCGGCGGTGCTCGACAGACGAATCCAGAGCAATACAGGGTTACCCATCTGTCGAAAAAAGCGTTTCAAGGGTCGCAGCGCCTTCAATATTCTAATATTCCTATTTACATTGGAGTATTAGAGTATTAGGGTAGGATTCCGCGTCAGACCTGTGTGAAGAGAAACGCGCGTTCGCAGCCGAACGGGCACGCAGGAGACTATCGAACTATCCAAAGGAATTGCATAGCGGCTGTATATTCCGGCGCCCGCGCAAATAGACATGGCCGTTTGAGTTCAGTGCATAACGACCGCTATGCAATTCTGACCCAATGTCCGACAGTCGCA
>JBKGYS010000204.1:0-3498 GCA_046545955.1 Spirochaetales bacterium
AGGTTCAGAATAATCGCGTGCGGCTGCAACAGCCCAAGCTCCTCGGCTCCAATGAGCCCGAGCGTGAGTTCGTTCAGGGGCGCGTGCACCGAGACAACGTCGCTCGTTGAGAGAAGTGTTGCCAGATCCACCGCGGACCATCGGTCATGGGAGCTCGCCCCGGTCGTACTGAAAAACTGGACGCGGCACCCGAATGCCTCGGCGATGGCTCCAACCGCTCGTCCGATCGCTCCAAGGCCTACGATCCCCCAGGTGCGACCCTTCAGCTCCCAGAACGGATGCTTGAGATGCGTGAAGGTGCCCGAACGCGAATACTCGCCTTTTTTTACGTACTGGTCGTGATACGAAATCCGTCCGAGCAGCGACAGCAGAAGTGCGAATGTATGCTGCGCGACGCTGTCGGTCGAGTATCCGGCAACATTGGCGACCGCGACCGAGTGCTTTCGGGCTGCTTCTAGGTCGATGTTGTTTACGCCCGTAGCGGTGAGCGCAACAAGCTTGACCTCGGGACACGCGCTGAAGACCGCCTCGCCGAGCTTCACTTTGTTCGTGACCACGATATCCGCATTGCCGATGCGCTCCACCGTCTGGGCCCCCGAGGTATAGTCATACGAAGTAACCGTACCGAATTCCTCCAGTCCGGAAATATCAACATCATCACCTACAGTCGCTGCGTCGAGAAACACAATTTGCCAATTATCCATACGTGGTACTATAGTTCAATTTCAATGGCGGATAAACGTATCATTTACGAAAACTTTGACGAACTTCTTGAAGAACCGTTCGACCGCCTCGAGAAGATGGTGGATGCGAGCCCAATCGAGCGCTGTGATCGTATGCTCGAACGGCTCGACACGCTTGAAACCGAGCTTACGCGGTTTCTCGAGTCAGCGGTGGTCGAAGAGGGCAGGGAAAAGCAGTAAAGTTCCTGCCTAACCAACCGAAGATCTTTAACGAAGATGACTATCACGCCCGGGTACCGTCTCAAAGCATTTCTCGTGATATGGATCGTATCTCTCGGTGCTGTTACGCAGCTGTCGGCGCAGATCTCCTTCAGCGACCTTGATCTCGCCGACCCCGATACGCTGCTTTTCCGGGCCAATGTGCGCGCCCCCCGGTTTGAGACGTATTCGGTCGCTATCGAAGCGCGGCTTGCGTCGGGGGACATTGCGCCGCTTACGCTGTTTCCCGAAGAAATCGAGTGGCTGCCTGCGCGTGAGGCCGTTCAGATTCGCAACAGATTCGGTACGGTTCACCTCGACCCGGATACAGCAGAGGTAACACCGGTCACGTTTCTCGACTCGTTCGCCGGAGGCGACGCGGTGCAGACCGGCACGCTGCCGCCGGTAAGCTACTCCCCCGACGGCCGGTATATGGTTGTCGAACGCCCGCGGAGTCCCGGCTACGCCCGACTTGTCCTGGTCGATACCTCCGATGGGTCGGAAGTCACCGTATCAGAGCGCGTCGCGCGGCGCGGACAGGGCCCGGTGGCTCGGTTTTCGCCCGACGGCCGGACTTTTGTCTACAGTCGTGAGGGGAATGTTTATCTGTTTCCAATTGACCGCTACCGCAACGATCGAATGCTCAGCGAGGAGTTTCGACGCATCGGGCGAGGCAACCTTCGGCACGTGCGGTGGACCGATGGAAATCATCTATACGTCGTGCAGGGCCGCCTTGTGTACCGGCTCGACTACTCCGGGCTCTTCGCTCGCAGTATCTACCGCGATATTGTGCGCAGCGGCGAGGTTGTCGGGCGAATACCGGTAGCCTTCGATGGAAGCTTTGACGAGTTCTGGGTTGCACCCGACTCGGACTTCATTCTGGTCAACCGCGGCGGACGCAACCTGTTTCTCGGCGAACTCGGCGCGGTTTCTTCGGCGAGAAGCCTGCCGTTCTTGAGTCTGCCGGCCGGCAGCAGCGTCGAGCAGGTTGTCTGGTCGCGCGACGGTATCATTACCGTGCTGCTTCGCGAGCATAAGGATGGTCACGTATCCATCCGTCGAATCACGTTATCCGACGCGCCGGAGGATATCGAGTTCGAGACGGTTTCTCAGGATGAAACAATCAGGTCGTTCCAACGGTCTCCCGACGGGCGGTTGATCGCCGTCGTGACAGAGGACACCGTCGATATTCGGCGGTACGACAGCTGGAATCTGGTCCACGCTATAGAGAATCAGCATGAAACCAATGAATTTATCGCCGCGCGGTGGATAGACGATCGAAACCTGTTTATAGCCGACAACGCGCTGCTGTCGCGGTTCGAGCTGGAAACCGAGGAACTGAACCCCCTCGCGTTTTCGCAGGCCAACCGGGCAGGATTCGACGGTGACGCGGACGAGGCGGTTACACTGAACCAGAATAATCGCTCGGCAAGGGTCGAGTACCGCGAGACCGGTGAAGGCGACGCCGAGCGTGGCTGGCCTCCGTATCGACTCGAATTTCGCGACGATGCGGCGACGCTTCGCGATCCGTCGACGGCGGGCGCTAACTACCGGGTCTTCGTCGACGCGCTTTCCTCGAGTGCCTATCGCAACCGCATAATGGTGCGCGATCTCGAGGCGCTCTCCACGAGCGCGCTTTTCGAACCGCCGCAGCGCGACTTCGATCCGTTTCCTGAGCGGGAAGAGGAAATCGATTTTCGCAACTTTGACCATGGATCGCGCGTTCGCGCGAGAGAAGTAGCGGTTACCGTTGACGCGGTTGCCGCAGACGTTGGGCTCGCCGACGTGCTCGCTTCCTTCGACCGATACGGCTTCGAAGCTACGTTCTTTGTCTCGGGCGATTTTTTGCGGCGTAACGCGGATTCCGCGCCGGCGATCGCACGAAGCGGTCACGAAGCTGGGAACCTGTTTTCCTCTCACATCGATCTGACCGATGCGTCACTGCGTATCTCAGATCAGTTTATTCAGGAAGGTCTTGCGAATAATGAGGACCGTTATTTCGATATCACCGGCGAGGAACTGAAACCGCTGTGGCACGCGCCGTACTACCTCGTAACCGAAGAGCTGCTCGCCGCCGCCGAGCAAGCCGGATATCGACACGTCGGACGGGATATCGAGACTCTTGACGCTGTACCCCGATTTACCGCAGACGGACAGGAACCGAGGTACCGACCGACGGCAGATATAATAGAGCGAATCGTCGAGCGGGTTAAGCCTGGCTCGATTATAAACGTATCACTGGGAATACCGGGAGAAGACGACGTGTTCGGTGGCAGGGACGACTATCTCTACCACCGGCTGGACGTTCTCTTCCAGGAGCTGGACGCGCGGGGATATACTGTTGTTCCGGTTTCCCGGCTGATCGAACGAGCACAGGAAGGGGTGCAATGAGCTACGATACACGCACGAATCAATTAAAAGCCTATCGCGAAACGCGCGTTCGCACCGCCGGTCAGGGTCAGATGATCGTCATGCTGTACGACGAAGCGATCAAGCAGAGGGATATAGCCGTGGAGCTGCTTGAGGTACGAACTCGTCCACTCGACCGGGTGCACAA
>JBKGYS010000205.1:0-3485 GCA_046545955.1 Spirochaetales bacterium
TTTCGCTTCGGATATTCTGCAATGTGTCGGTCGGCGGGCAGGGGAAGTAGCCTTCCTTGTAGCGAGGCTTGTGTCCGAGGTTCGGATTCTCTTCGCGCCCGGAGTTCCAGCGGCCTTCGATGGAGTCGACAAAGTAGTAGCCGGAGTGTTCGTTCTGGTCGAAGCGGATATCATCGAATACAAAAAACTCCGCCTCGGGGCCGAAGAACGCGGTATCTCCGATACCGGTGGATTTGAGGTAATTTTCCGCCTTGCGCGCGACACTGCGCGGGTCGCGGGTGTAGTCCTCGCCGGTGACCGGGTCGCAGATGTCGCAGGTCATGACGAGGGTTTTCGCGGTGAGGAACGGATCGATGAAGGCGCTGCCGGGTACCGGCTTGACGATCATGTCGCTTTCGTTGATTTCCTGCCATCCGCGGATGCTCGACCCGTCAAACCCCATGCCTTCGGTGAATGTGTCTTCCTCGAGCTCGTGTGCGGGAATGCTGAAGTGCTGCCAGATTCCGGGAAAGTCCATGAAGCGAAGGTCTACGACCTGCACTTTTTCCTTCTCCATCATACTGAGTACGTCTCGTGGCGTCTTATCACTCATTTATTCTCCTCCTCGTGTTTCGCCGCGTGTTACCGTATACGTTTCAAATACAGTCTTGCGGAATATTTATTACCCTTTGATGAACGGAAGCTACCATAAGGCGAAGCGAAAGAAAAGTAGGATGGCGCAAAAAAAGAAACATTTTTGTTTCGAGTAGATATTAATCCTACATTCATGTAGTTTGAACCCGCGAAGTGCGGGTACCGGACGTGCGCCGGGCTGACGCACCCGCCGCCGCGCTGCCGCAGCCGGCCCGAGGCAGGCAGCAGGAGCACGATCGGCGCGTGACACACCGCGGAGGTCGGATGGTTACGCGTCTATGACTTCGGAGTAAAAGCTTCGAACGTTCCGCATGGTCTGCGAAAGCGACTCGAAGAACTCATCGGCTTCGGCGCCGCCACCGACCGTTCCTGCGAGTCGCTCGCGGGAGCGGTCGTCGGAGGGAATGGTGTGAAGCTGGCGGTCGCCGTAGAGTTGGAGAAAGTGCTCCACCTTTCGCAGCATGCTGTACCATCGGGCGAGCATAGCCGTGCGTTCGGGCGAAATGATGCCCGCGGTCTTCAGCGCTTCGAGTGCATCGAGCGTATTTCCGATGACCAGCTGTGGCTCGCGGTGGGCGTGCATCAGCTGCAGCACCTGCACCGCGAACTCGATATCCCGTATTCCTCCGGTACCGTTCTTGATGTCGGTCTCCGAGAGCGCCGGGGCGGCGGCGCTCGGCGAAGCGCCGGGGCGGTTGCGTGCCAACAGCGAGGATTTCGATGCTCCGTTCTGCTCTACCGCCTGTGCGCGAAGCGCCGAGACTCCGCTCCGGGCGTCCTCCGGATCGGCGGCGTCGGTGAAAAGCTCACGGATACCGGCCTGGAAGCGACGGCCTGCCGCCGGGTCACCGGCGACCTGGCTGAGTTTCAGGAGCGCTTGCTTTTCCCACAGCCCTGCCTCATTGCGGTAATAGGAGAGCGCCCGCTCGCTGGGAACAACCAGGGGTCCTGCGTTGCCGTGCGGGCGCAGTCTCATATCCACACGGTAGCACTGCCCCTCGCTGGTGAAGTCGGCCAGGTCGCGAATGAGCTCGCGCACGATGCTCGTGTAGGCGGCGAGCTCGCCTTCGGCTCCAGACGGCTCGAATACGGCCAATAGATCGATGTCGGAGCTGTAGTTGAGCTCGGCTCCTCCAAGCTTTCCGAACGCGAATACGGCCAGCCGCCGCGGCGAGGCCGGGAGCGCGGGTGAGGTCGCCGCCGTCACGCCGGCGGCGGTGGTAGCGGTTTTATCGGATTCTGTAGGCTGATGTTCTTTCCGCGGCTCACCGCCGCGATGCTCCGCATCGGCCGGCGCGCTGCTGTCGCCGCCGGGCGAACGCCCTGCATCGGTCGAACCACCGTCGACGGCGCAGCGGCCCCGCGCCCTGCACCATACCGCCTCGAGCGAGACACGGACAATCGCGCGGGCGAGGCTTGCGATTTCGCGGGTTACGACCGGAAGCGACTCGCCGAGACATATGTCGCGGGTGCCGATGCGAAGGATGTGCCGTTTGCGGAAGCGTCGAAGCGCGGCCAGCCAGGCATCGCGGCTGTATCCGCCGACTTCGCGGGGAAGGGCCCCGGTCTCGCGGGCCGCTTCGTCGGGCCGGCGGGCGTAGCCGGCCACCGCGCGGAGCTCGGCCCGCAGCGCACGGCTCAGCGAGGCGTCGTCGTAACGGGTTTCGACGGTTTCGCGGGTTGTGATCCACGAGAAGATATCGGTGTCCGAGGCGAGAATGTCGGAAAGAAACTGGCTCGAGGCGAATATGGTGAAGAGAATGTCGAGGCGCTGCGGCTGCCCGAGGATGTCGCCGATGTGTCCCGCCGGGCTCGGGCACGAGCGGACAAAGCGCTCCCAGTTGTTGAGGGCCATATCCGCATCCGCGACGCGACGAAGTGGATCCCAAGCGAGCACAAGGACGCGCGATAACGCGGCGTTATCGCCGGTGTAGTCGGCGATGGTTCGAATATTCTCGGTGGCCCGCTCGGGGTCTCGTATTCCGGCCCGCGCGAGAATTTCCGCCCGGCGCGCGGGCGACAGAGATGGGGAGAGGACAAGGTCGGCGGGGCCTCCCTCGACTTCCCCGGGAATAGCGTCGGCGCCTAAATAGCGTTCTACGAAGCCGCGGACCACGGCGGTATGGGTTTCCACGTCTACCTTGAGCTGATCAGCTTCGGAGAGCTCTTTGCCGCGGCGGTAGCCCATGCGCCGCGCGAGGTGCGAATACTCGGGGCGGTCCACCTCGGGCATAAAGAGGTCCTGCGCGTTGCCGCGAAGCATTCGCAGCCCGTTAATGAGTCGCCTGAGAAACCGGTAGGCGGCGATAATCGCCTCGGTATCCTCCTCGCCGATGGTGCCGTCGTCGCGCAGACCGGCAAGCGCATCGTGGATTCCCGGGCAGCGAAGCGCGGGATTGTGGCGTCCGTGGGTTATCTGAAGGATTTGGACGTTGTACTCGAGGTCTACGAGCCCGCCGGGGCTGAACTTCGCGTTCAAGCGCGTACCATCGAGCTTCTCGCTGAGCTGGGTCTTGCGTAGTTCGCGCACCGCCGGAACCCTGACGCTGTCGCGCTGATAGAGAATCTCGTCACGAATCCGGACCACGCGCGCTGCAAACTCAGCGTCGCCGGCGACGTGTCGCAGCCGCGTCAGCGCGAGTCGCTCGGCCGAGTGCGCGGGGCCGCCGGCTGCGTAATACTCGACGAAGCGCTCGAGTTTCACCGCGAGCGGTCCGTCCTCGCCGTGGGGCCGCAGACGCAGGTCGGTCTGAAAGATACCTTCGCGGCGGGCGCGAATCATGCGAACGGCGCTACGAAAGAGCTGCTCGAAAAACTCGCCGTTGCGCACCGACTTCGCCGGGGAGGCGCCG
>JBKGYS010000206.1:0-3461 GCA_046545955.1 Spirochaetales bacterium
ATCGGCGAAGGTAAGCTTTCGTTCTCATGGGTAAGGCGGCACTGTTTGAAAAGTATGGGCGAAGCTTCAAGCCCGGCGAAGTGGTTTTCAGCGAGGGCGACCACGGACAGTCTCTGTTTATCATCCAGCAGGGAAACATCGAGATTTCCAAGGATATGGACGGGCGCAAACACGTACTTTCGACGCTTACCAAGGGCGAGTTTTTCGGCGAGATGGCGATTGTCACGCGCGTAAAGCGCACCGCGACGGCAACCGCGCTCGATGAGGTGCAGCTGCTTGCCTTTGACCGTGAGGCGTTTCAGGGCATGATCGAGAAGAACAGCCGCATCGCGCTCAACGTCATCGATAAGCTCTGCCGTCGCCTGCAGCACGCGAACACCCAGATTCGGCATCTGCTGCACGCGAGCCTCGGGAGCGCGATCGCGCTTAACCTGTACCTTCGCTTTCAGCGCGTGGCCACCGAGGATGGGGTGCTTACGCTCGACCGCACGAAGCAGGAAATTGCGAGGAATATTGAGGTTGATGTTTCGACCGTCGACGCGGTTGTGCGGGAGCTCGCCGCCACCGGTGTACTGCGCATCGAGCAGAACTCGCTGCGGCTCGTCGACGAGGGCAAGCTTTGTCGGGTTGCCGACAAATCAATGTAGGCCCAGCCCCGCGTCCTTACAGGCGATGCAGCCTTTCCGCCTGCGCCGCGACCTTTCTCCCGGCACACGACCACGCAGGCCCTGTCCCAGGGCCTTACAGGCGATGCAGCCCGGCCGGCGCGGCTTACAGGCCATTCGGCCCGGCTTACAGGAGATGCAGCCCGGCCGCCTTCAGCGGCCCCGCGGTGTGTCGGGGCCCGGAGCGTATGACCGAAGGCAGATAGAAGTTCGCTGAGGCTCAGGTCGATATTTGTGCGTTCGTTGTGATATAGTTTCCTCTACTATGTGCGGCATTATTGGCTACTGCGGCCCCAAACCGGCAGCTCCGATTCTGGTCGAAGGATTGAAGCGGCTCGAATATCGTGGCTACGACTCGGCGGGTATAAGCGTGCTCGACGGCGGCGAGTTCAGCCTTTTTAAGCGCAAGGGCAAGATCGCCGACCTGCGCCAGGCGATTCCCGAAGATCTCGGTGGAACCTTCGGGATCGGTCATACGCGATGGGCAACCCACGGCGACGTATCGGATCGAAATGCGCACCCCCATATGAGCGCGGACGGCTCGGTGTGCGTTGTGCACAACGGCATTATCGAGAACTACGCTTCGCTCAAGCGAAGACTCGAGGAGCGCGGCTATGCCTTCGCAAGCGACACCGACAGCGAGGTCGTACTCTACCTGATCGTGGACTTCTACGAAGGCGATCTCGAACGGGCGGTGAAACAGGCGGTTGGCCTCATTAAGGGTACGTACGGCATTGTTGTGGCCCACCGCGACGAACCGGGTGTGCTGATCGGCGCCCGAAACGGATCGCCTCTCGTACTCGGTATTGGCGACGGAGAGATGCTTCTCGCCTCCGATGTCACCGCGATGCTCGAGCACACCAAGCAGGTTATTTACATAGAGGACGGCGAAATCGTCCGAGTGACCGCCGATGACCATCATACTACCGATATTCGCGACAATCCGGTTTCTCGCGAAGTACAGACTATCGAGTGGGAACTCGACGAAATCGAGAAGAACGGCTGGAACCATTTCATGGAGAAAGAAATTCATGAACAGCCGGAGTCCATTCGCCGAGCTATGCAGGGTCGTCTTGACTTCGATATGGCTACGAGCCATCTCGGTGGCTTGAATATGACCAACCGCGAACTCCTCGACGTGGAGCGGGTCAAGGTAATCGCCGCGGGCACCAGTTACCACGCGGGAATGGTCGCTTCGTACCTGCTCGAGGCGCTTGCGAGGGTACCGGCGGGCGCCGAGCTTGCAAGCGAGCTTCGGTATCGCAACCCCATTGTCGAGCGTAACTCGGTGTTCTTCGCGGTAAGCCAGTCCGGCGAGACCGCGGATACGCTCTATGCGATGAGGGAGCTTCAGCGCAAGGGGGCGCGCGTGCTCGGTATCTGCAACGTCGTAGGCGCTACAATCCCGCGGGAAAGCGACGGCGGAGTATATATCCACTCGGGTCCCGAGATCGCCGTGGCGAGTACGAAGGCGTTTACCAGTCAGTTGAGCGCCTTCTATCTTTTTGCGCTGCTTATCGCGCGCATGCGCGATATGAGCTACAGCGCAGGGCTTTCGTTTATGAACGAGCTCTCGCAGGTCCCCGACAAAATCGCAGAAACTCTGAAGCGGGTCGACCGCGTGCGTGAAATCGCGAGGAAGTACGCTCAGGCGGAGAGTTTTCTGTTTCTCGGACGTGGTATCAACTACCCGGTCGCTCTCGAGGGGGCGCTCAAGCTCAAAGAGATCAGCTACATACACGCCGAAGGGTACAGCGCCGCCGAGATTAAGCACGGACCGATTGCGCTTATAAACGAGCAGACGCCGAGTCTCTTCATTGTTCCCGACGATGCGCTGCGCGAGAAGATAATCTCCAACATGAAAGAGGTAAAAGCGCGCAACGGACAGGTTATCGCGCTTGGAGTCGACGGTGACAACGAGCTTGCCGATATCGCCGACGACGTTATGTTTGTACCCTCGACAAACGAGCTAATGTCGCCATTTCTGACCGTGGTGCCCTTACAGCTGCTTGCCTACTACACCGCGCTCGAGCGTGGTTGTAATGTCGATCAGCCGCGAAATCTCGCAAAAAGTGTGACTGTGGAGTAGGTGCGGGCGTGCGTAGTGGCTTGCAGGGCCCGGATTTGCGGTTGTGCCCTCGGTTTCGCGCGCCGGCTCACCGGAACGCTGCGTTACTCGCCGCGATAGCGCTACTGTTGACTCTTGCAGCACCGCCGGCGTCCGCCCGTGGCGTTCTTCTCGAACGCCCGCGGGGAGACACCGGTATGCCGCTTTTTCCGCAGCAGGCGGGCGCCTTCTACTCGGCAAGGTACGAGGTCGACGGTAGGCGCGTAACGGTTTACTACAGTGACCGTGAACTCAGTGTTCCCGCTTTCTCCGATAGTGAGACCTGCGGTGAATACACCCTTGGCCACATCGAGGATCCAGATTTCACGGTGCGCTATTTGAATATCGAAGATGAGCACATCTTCTTTACGTGGGACGACACGGCGGGAGAGCAGCGAAGCGAAAGCTCCGACTCTCAACGGGAGAGTGAATCCGACGTGGATTTATGCGCCTACGTTCCTTCCTTCTCCGAGCGGTACGAGTTTTTCGCTACCAGCTTTCCGAGTGAAATGTCGTCGAGACTGCCGGCGGTAATTACCACTGAGTGAACGAAATCACCGCCGCAAGCGCCTTGCCGTTACCGAGGCGTTGAGGCAGCTTTAGAAGGCCGGCTCGTTCGGACTCTGACTGCCGGGGCCGGGAACACCGGGGTCGCCGCCTGGTGGCTGCTGGCCTGGTGGCTGCTGGCC
>JBKGYS010000207.1:0-3456 GCA_046545955.1 Spirochaetales bacterium
GACGCCCAAACGGGAGGCTCGCAGACCGCGAAGCGTAGCTTCCGACTACGCGACTTCCAAGACAGCACTCTACACCAGGGTGGTTGACAGTAACCGGGAGTTGCCTAATCGCAACCGAGCCGATATCCTCAGCACCATAGGCCTATGACGAACCGTGGAGTACCGGGGGAATGACTGAAGCGTCGCATCCTTCCCCATCGCCTCCTCACAGCGTGTTTTTCTTTTGTGACGCTGATTACACGCGCCTCGAACACATAGACGACAGCTGTGAGGAACTGCTCGGAGTACCCCCGGCGCTTCTGGTGCGCCATCCAACCGCCGCGATAGCACTGATTCACCCCTCAGATCGGCGCGCATTCCTGCGCCGGCTGGAGTCAGCTCGCCGCGGAGAACAGTTTGATCAGACCGTCCGACTCTCGCGAGGCCCCTCGTGGCGACAGATTTCGCTTCGTGCGACGCAGGCTCCGCGGCGCTACGGCTGGGCCACTGGAATCGTCTGGGATTCAAGTGATCGCTACGAACAGTTGCTGGAGCTTGCCGAGCGACGAGACCGGGAGGTTTTGCTCGCCGCGAGAATTCAGCGCAGTCTCCTATGCGATCAGACTCCGGTAAAGCGTCATGGCGTTCACGTACACGGTACTACACTGCCGTCGGAGGCGGTGGATGGTGATTTTTACGCGCATTTATCGGTCTTCGACGGATCGGTGGATGTCATGCTCGGCGATGTCATGGGTAAGGGCGTCGGCGCGGCACTTCTTGCCGCCGGGACCCGGCTTGGCTTTCTACTTGCCACGGTGCACTTACTTCGATTCGGTTCGGGGCTGAGACGACCGCCTGAACCGGGGGAAATAGTTCGAAAGGCTCATTCGCGGGTGTTCGACGACCTGTATCGCTTGAACCGTTTCGTTACGCTCGCGTACGCCCGGTTCGATTCGACGCGAGCAAGGCTGTCATTCGTTGATTGCGGAAATCCGCCGGCTATTATCTATCGGGCGGCGACCGGAGACTGCAGGTATCTCAAAGGGCGAAACTCTCCTCTAGGGTTTTTTCGAGATGAAATGCCGCAGGTTATCGATATTCCGCTCGAACGAGATGACCTGGTGCTTTACTTTTCCGATGGCCTTTCGGAAGCGGTGAACGAGCGAGGTGAGCAGCTGGGCGTGAGTCGCGTTGCCGAGCTTATGATCGCGAACGCCGACCTCGAGGGCGCCGATCTTACCGCGCTTATGACGCGAAAACTTCGGGAGTTCACCGGATCGGATTCGCTCGATGATGATCTCACGACGATCGCCGTGAAAGTCTACGAAAACAAAGCGGTGCGCAGCGTAAAGCGCCGGATAACGCGGGTAACCGAGCAGCAGCAGACGAACGGCGAACTCAGCGATTTTCTCACATTTGGTCTTGCCCATCTCGACGAGGCGACCCTTAGTCGCGAATTGCGAACGGAGTTTCGGGCTGCCGTAGACGCGGTGCTTCGCCGCGTACGGGAGTTCAGTTTGTCACCGCTCGCAAGGAGCGTGTACGTGGAACTAAGCTGTTACTCCGACTGGTTGGCCGTTGAGCTCGGGTACAAAGGGAATGTCGTTGACCTGGATGATGACCGCTTTGACGCGGATACTGAAGCCCATCTTATCTCGCCCGAGAACTCTTCCGATCTGAGTGTCTGTTATTGCGCCGGATCTCAAGGTACAGCCTCCGTTGTTATCGCATTGCGTTACGACGGAGGCTACCGCGCCGATGAGGTCGCCGGCGGATAAGCGACTATTGATTCGCGTTTTCCTCTTCTGCGCGGGGGAAGTCGCTTTCGGTGCCGTCGTTGCGCACGGCTTCGAGATCTTCCACGTCGCCTCTTCGTTGCAACGCAGCGTCGCGCTGAGAGCTCAGCTCCGTTTTCTGTTTCTTCATAGCCGTGATTTCCTTTTTGAGATCGGAAATGGTACGGTTCTTTTGTTCGATATCCTGCGTCAATTGTTCGATATTCCGGTCGAGCCGATCCGCCTCGAGCGCCGCCTGAAGTCTCTCGATTCGCTCATACTCGAAGGCTATGGCCTCTCGAAGCTCGTTAATCGAGGTCCGGTCGGCATCTCCGCGGTCGAGCACCTCGTCGGAGTCGAACGCACTCTTGCCGAGTTCCTCGAGTAACTCAGTACGACGCTTCTGGCTTTCCGAGCGAAGTGATTCGATCTCCCGCACGCGTCTACCGGACTTTCTCGTTACCCCCGCTTCCTCGAGCTCCGTCTGTAGCTTTTGGTCTTCATCGTCCAGGGCTGCCTGCTGCGCCCGGATTTCCTCCAGCCGGCGTTGATTGAGCCGATACGGTTCGAGCGCCTGATTGAGATCGCTCGATTCAGCGTGTTCGGCGAATCCGGTTTCAACGATTCTTTCTCCGATGCGGTAGTGGTGCTTCGGAATGCTGCCTTCTTTGTTGGCTTGACGAGTCCTCAGGAGCGCCAGGCGACCGCGGACGACAACCTTGTCGAAGAAACTTTTGCCGGCAAGCTCCTGCTCGGCGGTGTTAATTTCACCAGCAATGCGCGAGAGTTCGTCGTGCACGGTGGAGAGCGCTTCGAAGATGTGTTCATAGCCGCTCGCGTTCTCCTGATTTCTCCGGAAATACTCGTACGCCGCCTCGCCGATGCTCTCGTAGTAGGCCGAGCTATCCTTCAAGAGGCTTCGTATTTCTTCGTCATTGGCCTCCCGCTGTTCACGTATCTCTTGCCGGCGCTGATCGATAGCCTGAATCCGTTCGACGAGCGAGTCGTATCCCTGGATCGTATCGTCGACCTCGCGCAGAGAGTTCAGCTTCTGCTGACAGTCTTCGGGCAGAGACGCGGGCGGGTTTTCGTACAGCCGCCTGCCGATGCTCTGAAATTTCTGTGAGACGGCGTTCTCGTGATTTGTAATGCGCTCGCGCGCTTCGGAAAGCAGTTGTTCATAATCGGCCATAATACTCAACGGTAGGCTCGCAACGGTCGGCTGTCAAGCTAACGTCCGAGCCCGCTTTATTCTGCACCTTTGTAGTCCGCGCGATTCTACTATGGCCGACGCGCGCTCAGCGCGATATATTGATGCTATGAAAGCACAAGAGTACGAAATTTCGCGCACGGACTCCGAATGGAAGAAGATCCTCTCCCCCGAGCAGTACCGCGTATTGCGCAAGAGTGGAACCGAGCGCGCGTTCACCGGTGCGTATCATGCTACCAAAGAAACCGGCACCTATCATTGCGCCGGTTGTGGAAATCCGCTCTTCTCCTCGGAAACCAAGTTCGACTCGGGTACCGGTTGGCCGAGTTTCTACGCTCCTATTGATGAGTCAGCTATCGAACAGCGAGAGGACAAGAGTCTGTTCATGTCCCGTACGGAAGTGCTCTGCAGCAAGTGCGGGGGCCATCTCGGACATGTATTCCCCGACGGACCGGAGCCGACCGGACTGCGCTACTGTATGAATTCGGCTGC
>JBKGYS010000208.1:0-3435 GCA_046545955.1 Spirochaetales bacterium
CATCAAGATACGGATTATGGTCCGGCAACACAGCCGCGTGTCCCGTCTGCGGAACTGCATACCGTGCATCGTCCGGGGACGGGCCGAAGCGACTTCACGAAACGTGAACCGTCGATACACGAAAGATGAACTGTGACGGCGTGAAAGGGTGTATCGTTTCGCCATGCCGGCTTGACACAAATCGCCGGGATGCTAATTCTGGAAGTATGAAAGCGTCGGATAGTTTCTCTGTTGCCGAAGCGGCACAACGACTTCGCAAACGAAGGAATCAACGCAATGATGAACGCGAAGCCCGGCGGCGGTCCGCTCAGCGGTGGGCACATGAAGTGGCCCAAATACTCGCTCAGGCGGACGAATCCGTAGAGAAGATTATTGGCTTCGGATCCGCTTTTGAAGAGTGGAGAGCGTTTCGCATGGATTCCGATATCGATCTCGGTATTATCGGCGGAGATTGGTTTCGACTTATGCGTGAAATTCCGGAATCGGAGTTCGAAGTATCGCTTATCGAGTTGGACGAACAGCCGCAACCTTTCTTCGAACATGTCATGAGCAATGGGGTAATCCTGTATGAAAAACGCTGACGCGGTCGAACAACTGAGAGCCGAGCTCCAGCAGGATTACGACATTATCGCGTTGAATTACTCTAAGAATCGCGAAATGACCGAGCGGATTGCAGCGAGCGAAGATCGAGGCGAGTACGAGTATGCCGCACTGGGGTATACGCTGCATAATCTGTACAATGCGCTGGAAGCGTACTTCCTGCGCGTCGCAAAGTTTTTCGAAAACAATCTGGATGAATCCGAATGGCATCGTTCGCTGGTGCGAAGGATGACCCTGGAGATCTCGGGAGTTCGCCCGGCGCTTTTCGACCGGGAGTTCGCACTTCGTATCGACGAACTAATGCGCTTTCGCCACCGGTTTCGCAATCTCTACCAGGCACCGCTTATCCCCGAGAAGGTCGACTTCGCCAACAGGTCGGCCGAAGGGCTTCTCGATGAGTTCCGTGGCTACCATGAGGCCTTTGATTCGTTTCTTCGGGAGCTGAAGGTGGATCTCGAGGGCTAACGCCGGCTGCACTTTGACAGTCACAACAGCCGCCGATAGTATCCGTCCATGCTGCGGCAGCGTCTCCTCGGATCATCAACGTATATCTTTGGTGCCCTCGTGCTCGGCGTTGTCTCCCTTTATCTGGGGCAGATAAGCCCGCAGCCGCCCTGGCTGTTCGCGGCGGTTCAAATCGTGGACTTTCTCGCGCTGGCGTTGACGCTTCTCGAAGTGGGCGTGGCCCTCGCCTCCGCTCCGGTAAAGCGCACCTACCTCCGTTTAAACACGGCGTCGTTGGCACTCCTCCTTCTCTTTGTCGTGCTGCTCGCCTATAACAAGGCACTTGCCTTTCAGGCGGTCCCCGAACCGGCGGGCGCGTACCAGTCGGTACTCATTATCCGCAACGCATTTCTGCTGCTCAGGGTATTCACGCGGGTCCGCAAGCTATCCGAGTTTGTCACCTCGGTGGTGCGACATCCTGCCCAGACCGTCGCGCTGAGCTTTCTGCTCGCCATTGGTGTCGGGACCCTCGTTCTGATGATGCCGTTCACCACCGTCGACGGAGAGGGACTGCCGTTCGTCGACGCGCTGTTTACCGCAACGAGCGCCGTGTGCGTGACGGGACTCATCGTTGTGGATACGGCGTCCGTCTACACGGTCGGGGGCCAGGTTGTCATTCTGGTGCTTATCCAGATCGGGGGTCTCGGGATCATGGTACTCTCCCTCTTTGCTCTGGTACTCGTACGTCACTCTGTGACCGTAGAAAGTCACTTACTCCTCTCGTACATGCTCGACGAGTCGCGTATAGCAGAGCTTTCGGCATCGCTTCGTCGCATTGTCCTCATTACCTTCGGTGTCGAACTGGCAGGGGCGGCACTTCTGTTCGCGTTTTTCGGTTCGGTTGCAGACGGGATCGGTCACCGCGTATTGCTCGCGGTGTTTCACGCGGTCTCCGCCTTCTGCAACGCGGGCTTTGCCCTTTTTACGACTAGTTTAGAACAGTTTCACGCCCACGTGGGAATTAACGCAGTCGTCGCTGCGCTCATTATTGCCGGAGGGCTCAGTTTCGGTGTGCTGACCAACACGTTCCAGGTACTGCGAAATCGCGCCGAGGCGTGGTGGTGGCAGCGGCGTCGGCGGCAGGTGCGGATCGTACGGCTCAGCGTGAACTCCCGCGCGGTACTCATAGGAAGCGGCACGCTCATCGTGGTCGCATTCCTAGGGTTCTACGCGCTCGAACACGGTGGCTCCATGGCGGAGCTGCCGCTCGGCTCGCAATATCTTTCTGCATTCTTTCAGTCGGTAACGCTTCGAACCGCCGGATTCAATACCATTGCGATGGGTGAGCTTGCGACCGCGACGTACGTGTTCTTACTGCTTTTCATGTTCATCGGCGGGGCGTCCGGGAGTACCGCCGGTGGATTGAAGGTGAACAACGCCGCCGTGATAGCGGCGTTTCTCAACAGCAGGCGGCGAAATGATAGTCAGACCTTGCTTTTCAATTATGCGGTCAGCGACCGGCAGGTTACTACCGCATTTTCGGTGTTGCTGTTCGGGCTGTTGTCCGTCTTCGTGGGCACGTTCCTGCTCGCATTAACCGAGTCCGCATCGCTTACCGATTATCTCTTTGAGACGGTGAGCGCGTTCGCGACCGTCGGGCTTTCGACCGGACTTACTTCGGAGCCTTCGGTGGCGGGAAAGGTTGTTGTGACCGTGCTCATGTTCATCGGACGCGTCGGTCCGCTTACGCTGCTTGCCGCGTCGTCGAACCCCCGCGAGCGCAGGCGGGTACGGTATCCTTCGGCCCACGTGGCGGTGGGGTAACGGTTTCGGCGGAAAGCACGGAGCAATCGCGGGGAATATCGGTACACGCGGAGAATCGTGGTACCCGGGCGGAAACTGCAGCACACGGCCGGGAATAAGGAGGAGATGTGGACAATCGTCAGGGAAGCGGGCAGGGCCCCGAACGACGACCGAGGTCGCAGCGCCAGAAGACATTCGCCGTGCTGGGCCTGGGTGTGTTTGGTCGGCAAATCTGCGAGACGCTCGTTGAACGCGGCGGATCGGTCATTGCCATCGATCAGGCTCCCGACCTGGTCGAACAGGTGAAAGAGACTGTTACACAGGCCATTCTCATAGATGCGACCAACGAGGAATCGCTGTCGGAAGCGGCCCTCGACGACGTGGATGTCGCGGTGGTCGCGATTGGTGACAATGTTGAGGCGAGCATACTTACCACCGCGCTTCTGAAAAAGAAAGGGGTCGCGCAGGTTTTTGCGCGTGCGATCAGTGCGCTTCATGCCCGGGTTCTCAAGCAGGTTGGCGCCGACGAGGTGCTCAACCTCGAAACCGATGCCGGTTCGCGCCTCGCGAATCGCCTGATTGCGCCCG
>JBKGYS010000209.1:0-3410 GCA_046545955.1 Spirochaetales bacterium
GGCGCTCGAGCGGCTTCGCGGTGGTCGGGACCCCGGCACCTCCGCGGAATCACGCCGTCCGGCGGGTACATACGATACGGGCGCCCCGCGACTGCGCCCGTATCGGGGACAGACCCTCTACGATATGGAGGACCTACCCTTCACGCCTGCGGCTATGCCGAACGTCTACACTGAGTTTCGCAAAGCCGTAGAGAAGCGCTCGCGCGTGCGCGAACCTCTGCCACCGCCGGCGGAGTTTCCGCCGGTCCCGGCGATACCGGCAGGCGGTGGAACCGCGCTATTCGGACTGACCGCCGCCGTACCGAGTGTCGAAGAGATCGCCGGCGCTCCGGCGCCGGACCCGGACCCTCGCGCCGCGATCCACGTTACCGGTGGGCAGACCGCTGCTAAGGAGCGGCTTGAGTACTATCTCTGGGAGAGCGATGCGCTGCAACGCTACCGCTACACGCGCAACGGGCTGCTCGGCGCCGACTACAGCTCCAAGTTCTCCCCGTGGCTCGCCAACGGGGCCCTGAGCGCCCGGCGGATCTACGCGGAGGTGAAGCGCTACGAGCGCGAGCGTGTGAGAAACGACTCTACCTACTGGCTCGGCTTTGAGCTCATCTGGAGGGATTACTTCGCCTTCCTTGCGCGCAAGTACCCGAGCGCAATTTTCCGCTTCGAGGGTCCCATGCGGCGCCGCTATCCGTGGACCAACGACTGGGAGACCTTCGAGCGCTGGCGACGGGGCACGACCGGGCAGGATTTTATTGATGCGAACATGCGCGAGATAGCGGCCACCGGCTATATGAGTAACCGCGGTCGGCAGAACGTCGCGAGCTATCTCGCCCGGGATCTGAAGGTAAACTGGCTCATGGGGGCCGAGTGGTTCGAGTCCCAGCTCATTGACTACGATCCGGCAAGCAACTACGGGAATTGGACGTATAACGTCGGCGTGGGCACCGATCCACGCCGGGACCGTTACTTCAACGCCGAAATACAGGCGAAAAAGTACGATCCCGAGGGTCGCTACCGTCGCCACTGGCTCGAGCCGGAAGTCGAGCGTTGAGTCTCGATTTCGTCGACTGCGGGCGAGTCTCGGCCTCCGTTATAATGTTTCTGCCGAGCATGGGCCCGTGGGCGCAGGCAATGTGTATCCGGCTTTAGGGACGGACCCTCGAGCGTGGAGCTTTTTCATTGACTTCGAAAGATTCCCGTTGGACAATTCTTGGCCAGCGAGGATTATTATGTCAGAACAGTCCGTATATGCCGGTAATGGCTACTCCTGGAGTTCCGGTGCGCATGTGCCTTCGATGGACGCCTACCGCGATTTATATCGAAAAAGCATCGACGATCCGATTTCATTCTGGGCGGATGCCGCGCGCTCGCGTCTGCGCTGGGTCAACGATTTTCGCGCGGTGCGCGATGTCGATTTCCGGACCGGGGCGGTCGCGTGGTTTCTCGATGGCCGACTGAATGTGACCTACAACTGCGTCGACCGGCATCTGGAAGAACGCGCAGATCAGACCGCGATTATCTGGGAAGGCGATACGCCGGATCAGGTTCGGCATATCACCTACCGTGAGCTTCACGCGGACGTCTGCCGACTTGCGAACGCGCTCAGGCACCACGGTATTCGAAAGGGTGACCGGGTGGCGATTTATCTGCCGATGATTCCCGAAGCGGCGGTCGCGATGCTCGCATGCGCGCGCATAGGTGCCGTGCATACCGTCGTCTTCGCTGGTTTCAGCGCCGAAGCGCTTCGCGACCGAATCAACGACGCGCAGGCCGAGGTGGTCATTACTGCCGACCAGGGAGTACGCGGCGGCAGGATTATTCCGCTCAAGCGCACAGTCGACGAGGCGGTCATGGCGGCACCGTGCGTACGCCACGTGTTCGTAGCCGAGCGCACAGGAGCGAGTGTTCCGATGTTCCCGCCACGCGATGTCGATATGGGCCATGTCATGAAACAGGAACGTCCGTACTGCCCGGCTGAGCCGGTGGACTCGGAGGATACGCTTTTTCTCCTCTATACCTCCGGGAGTACGGGGAAACCGAAGGGAATAGCACATACCAGCGCCGGCTATCTCCTCTACACCTCGCTCACGCACGAGCTTGTCTTTGACTACAGGGACGGAGACATATTCGCCTGCGTCGCAGATGTCGGATGGATCACCGGGCACAGCTACGTGGTCTACGGCCCGCTCGCGAACGGAGCCACCACGGTTATGTTCGAGTCGACGCCGGTCTACCCCGACCCCGGTCGATACTGGGACATGGTCGAGCGACATCGCATTACCCAGTTCTATACCGCGCCCACGGCGCTCCGGGCGGTAGCACGAGAGTCCGATGAATACGTGACCAAGTACGATCGTTCGAGCCTGCGCATCCTCGGCACCGTGGGCGAGCCTATCAATCCGGATACCTGGAGATGGTACTACGAGACAGTCGGCGAAAAGCGCTGCGCGATAGTAGACACCTGGTGGCAGACGGAAACCGGCGGAATCATGATCTCGCCGCTCCCGGCGGCGACGGATCTCAAACCCGGCTCGGCAACCTTCCCGCTGCCCGGTATTGAACCGGTGGTACTCGACGAGCATGGTAACGAAATCGAAGGGAATGGAGTAAGCGGCCTGCTTGCGGTGAAGAGCTCGTGGCCCGGCATGGCTCGGACCATACACGGAAACCACGAGCGTTACCTTAAAACATATCTTACCCCGTTTGAGGGGTACTATTTTTCAGGCGATGGATGCCGTCGGGACGAAGACGGTTACTACTGGATTACCGGACGGGTGGATGATGTTATTAACGTAAGCGGGCATCGCATGGGCAGCGCCGAAGTCGAGTCCGCGCTCGTGAACCACCCGGCGTGCGCCGAAGCTGCGGTAGTGGGCTTCCCGCACGAGATCAAAGGGCAGGGCATCTTCGCCTACGTGGTCCTCGCTTCCGGCTGGGACGAAAGCGAGGAGCTAGTCGGAGAGCTTCGCGGCGAGGTGCGCACCCGTATCGGGCCAATCGCGGCTCCCGATCATATCCTTGTAACTCCAGGACTTCCAAAGACAAGATCCGGCAAGATCATGCGTAGGATACTCCGAAAGATAGGAGAACGGCAGGTTGACAACCTCGGCGACACAAGCACACTCGCCGATCCGAGTGTCGTAGAGACGATCATAGACGCTCGAATGAAACTCCCCGACGAGTGTGTGACACTTCAGGGCTGCTTTGACTGAGGACCTGTCCCACGACCGCCGTGGCCTGGGATATTCGGCGATCGATTCCACGGGACCGGCAAGCTCGTGTACCCATTTTCAATAAGTAAGAAAGTGGCCTTGCCTCACCATCTCGCCGATACACGCTACACGGCCACGGCCGGACGATCCGGCGAAAGCTTGTTTGACTTTGTGGAACCGCTCGATTCCCCGGAGGTATAG
>JBKGYS010000210.1:0-3347 GCA_046545955.1 Spirochaetales bacterium
GCTCTTTCGCGCCGCCGCAATCTCATCCTGTACCCGGTTTCGGTCGGTGGTAAGCTTCCAGCGCGAGTCGGCGGGAATAACCTCGCGCGGGAGAAACTTCTCGCGCCAGGTAAAGGCCTGCGGACGCGTCATGACAATGCTCTGCCCATCCGGCTGCGGTTCCATCTGCAGATCGTGGCGTGCGGCGAGAAACTCGATTGCGTGGCGATAGTATTCGTAGTCTCCCCGGTACACGCTCGGGGGACGTACCGCAGCGGCCGAGCCCGTGGCGCTCGGGGTAACATCAACCTGAGCCTCTCCCAAAAGAGATGCAAGGAAATCGTCGGTCTCGCTGAAGAGCCGCTCCTCGGCAACCCGCGGGTCAACGTGCTCTTCGATTACCTCGGCGGTCGCCGCTTCGTCCTCTTCTACATCGTGGCGCCCGGTAAACTCGCCGGGGTCGCCGATATTCTCGTGAACGTGCTGATCCTTCTCGGTGAGTAGCTCGAGCACGCGCATATCGCCGCGGATTGTGCTGTTGCGCGACTCGGTGAGCAGGTAGTAGATCTCGGGCTTGCGCTCCTGGCCGAAGCGGTCGATGCGGCCGTTTCGCTGCTGAAAGGTCATAAGCGACCACGGAATATCGAAGTGGATCATGCGGTGGCTCAGATAGTGGAGGTTGATGCCTTCACTCGCGACGTCGCTTGCGACAAGAATGCGGACCCGGCTTTGCTCCTTGCCGAACTCCTCTACGACACGCTGCTGCTCAATGTCGCTCATGCCCTCGCCCGAGATCGTAAGAAGCGTACCCTCCGAAAGGTTCAGGTCGGCGGTGAGCTGCGCGGCGAGCCAGCGCATGGTGCGAATGCGTTCGGTGAAAATGACCACGCGGTCGGTTTTCGCCGCTTTGAGCTTCCAGTCGAACTCCGGGTCCTCGCCGCGGAGCATACTTAACAGGCGCGTGTATTTCGACGCCTGCTCCGGGGGCACCCGCTCGAGATCGGCAAGGAAGTCACCGAGCGCGGTAATCTCGCGCGGCGCCTTCAGGGCTCCGGAGCCGGTTTCGAGACGGTGAATGCGGTTTTTCACCGTGTCTACGCAGGCGGGAATACTTGAGAAGAGCGACTTCTCGACGAGCGTCTTAAAAAGCATTTTGCCGCCGCGGGCTCGTGCGTTCTTTTTGACCTCTCGGTCGCTTTCGAGATCGAGCCGCTCGAAGG
Organism: Spirochaetales bacterium; assembly: GCA_046545955.1. Taxonomy (GTDB): domain Bacteria; phylum Spirochaetota; class Spirochaetia; order DSM-27196; family SKKC01; genus SLAN01. The sequence goes on from JBKGYS010000210.1 coordinate 1,200, forward strand.
AATCGAACACCCGCTCCTCGGCCTCCGTCGCCTGAACCCACAGCGGGCGGATCGAGCGTTCCTGGAACTTCTGCACGACCTGGTTTCGGATATCGTGCTTGTGCCTTCGAATAAAGAGCCCGCGAATATCCTCCGGCGTGTAGTCGGACGGATTTCCGATCGCCGTCGGATTGAGCATATTCATGAGGCTTGCAAAGCTCTCCGGCTTTCCGTCGTGCGGCGTGGCCGAGAGCATGAGCATGCTGTCGCAGCGGTCGGCGAGACGGTCCGCGAGGCGGTGCCGCATTGCCCCCGACCCGCCACGGCGCGCCACATTCTGCGCCTCGTCTATGACCACCACATCCCAGTACGACTGCTCGATCCAGTAGCGGTACTCCGCCTCGCGCTTCAGGGTATCCACGCTGATGATCGTGCGGTCGTAGTAGCTGAACGGATTGTAATTCGTCGGAAGATGTCGGCGAACCCGCTGAATACCCTCCGAGTCGAGCCGCACGAGCGGAATCGTAAAGCGCGCCCAAAGCTCCTTCTGAAACTGCGTGAGCATGCTCTTAACCGCCACCACGAGAATGCGCTTGCCCCGCCCACGCTGGATAAGCTCTGAAAGCAGAATCCCCGCCTCTATCGTTTTTCCGAGGCCTACCGCATCCGCGATTAGAAGCCGTACCCGAGGTTGTCTGAGTGCGAGCTTCGCCGGCTCGAGCTGGTATGGCACCACATCCATAGCGCCCTTATCGCCGACCATAATCTGATCGCCGCTCGGCGCCGAATTGCGAAACAGCGTCTCGAGGTACAAGCGCGACTTCTCGTAATTCGAGCTCTCATCGGGAACGAGCGCCGTCTCCGCCGGGTCGAGCACCTGAATATCGTCCTCGAGCTCGGTCAGAAAACTCGCCGGCTCGTCCTTTACGATCTCCGACAAACCCAGGCAATCGATAACCTGATGCTCGTTTCGCGCCGTGCGAGTGCCGGTGACCAGCCACTCCGCATCGCGTATAACGACGCGATTGCCGGGGGCGATGTGGGTGCGGGTTTTATGTGCTTTGGGTCGGGTTTTGCTCATGCGCCTTCCTGTCGTTCGCGGAGTTGAGGAATGCTACAACCGGTGAGTTTTCTTGTACAGAATGTTTATTTAGTTGAACGGGGGTTGGAAGGGTGTCAACAACGGTCTAAAAGTTCCGCTTTTCAACGGGTTCCCGGTTCCGCTTTTTCTTTGGGATTAGGCGGGGTCAACGACCCCGATTTTCATTCGGTCTTTCATCCGGTATGAGTCTCCTTTGAGGCTGAACACGTGCGCATGATGCAGCAGCCTATCAAGCGTTGCGGTGGCGATTGCCTCGTCGTCGAGAACCTCCGCCCATCGTCCGAAGGCCTTGTTGGTGGTGATGATCATGCTGCCGAGTTCGTAGCGGGCGTTGACGACCTGGAAGAAGAGGTTCGCCTGCTCGCGGGCCAACTGGTCGTAGCCGACTTCATCGATAAGCAGGATGTGTGGTTTTCGAAGCCAAGTCAGCCGTCGCTTTAGTCGGTTCTGTTCCTTGGCCCGGGTGAGGTCCTCGATGAGGTTGGTGCAGCTGGTATGCCAAACGGTGTGCCCGCTGAGACATGCCTTGTGTCCGAGTGCGAGCATAAGGTGTGACTTTCCCAGTCCGCTTGGCCCCATGAGAATCAGATTCTCCTTACGCTCGACGAACGCAAGAGTTGAGATTTCGGCGAACTGCTGCGCCGTCATTCCACCTTTAAGCCAGTTCAGATCGAAGTCTTCCAGCGACTTTGTCGCCGGCATCGCCGAGAGCTTGAGACGACTGCGTGCCGCCCGCTGTTTACGCGGAACCGATTCTATGTCCATAAGGTCTGCGAGGGCTTGCAACAGGGTATTCTCGCTGCGTGCCTGCGCTTCCAGAAAGCTCTCAAGCCCCGCGGCCATGAACTCCAGGCCCAGCTCCTGCATCCGTGTCTCGACTGTTGTTAGAAGCGCATTCATACCGCCTCCTCGGTCAGCTGCTCGTAACAGGAGGGGTGGCGTACGGCAACAACAGTTTGAATCAGCGTATCGATGCGAGAGAGCTGTTGCTCGTGCGTTGCCTTCGACGATCGGCGGTGGTTTGGCTGCTGTTCGCGCTCCCAACGTTCTCTCAGCTCCTGCTCATC
>JBKGYS010000211.1:0-3337 GCA_046545955.1 Spirochaetales bacterium
GAGCACCTCTTTACGCTCCATAGAACGGACAACACCCGACAGGCTTCGCTGCGCGTAGAGTACACCTATGCCCGCGGTATACCGGACGAGGTGGACCACCAGGATGATCACGAGTACCTGCTCCCGTTCGCGCACGGAGAACGCTTTCGGCTCGACCAGGGCTACGGAGGCGACTCGACTCACAACGGTGAGAACGAATATGCGCTGGATTTTGCGATGGACGAGGGAACACCGGTGCATGCCGCGAGGTCGGGAACCGTAATCGAGGTAAAGCAGGATTCCCGCCGGGGCGGGTCGTCGGCCGGCTACGCGACAGACGCCAATTACATTTTTGTCCGCCATAGCGACGGCTCCATCGGCAACTATGCACACCTTCAACACAATGGAGCGCTCGTGGAAATTGGTGACGAAGTATCCGCCGGTGAACAGATCGGCCTGAGTGGGAACACCGGCCGGAGTTCCGGCCCGCACCTGCACTTTGACGTACGCGTGCCGACAGGAGACGGCCGCATGCAGAGCATTCCGACGGTATTCACCAACCACAACGGCGAGACCGTGTCGGGAGACATGGAAGAAGGCCGCTACTACTATGCACGACACCCGGGAGAGGAACCGTTCGAGACCAGCTTCGGCGCCGACTTGAGCAACGAGGACTTTGCAGATCACGAAGAACGGGTGGAACGGACCGATAGCATTTCCTTTGAGACCGATCAGGTTGATGATACGATCATCGTGTTCGTGCGCAACGGATATGACCATCGTGTAACCGTAGAAACCGACCTGCAGCTCCAGGGACTCGAAGCCTCGACGGCCGAGACGCTCGAACTCGAAGTTCCCGCACTGACCGAGCGGTTTTTGACGATTCTGCGGCCGCAGAACTCCCGCCGCCGGGTGCGCTACGGCTTCAATTACCGCTACAGCCCCACGGACTGACGACCCGACACAGTCTCGCGATACTGTTTGGGGCTATACCCCGTGTGCCTGCGAAAGACGTGGTAAAAGTGGCTCAGATTGTTAAATCCGCACTGACCGGCAATGTCGATTATCTCGGCATCCGAGGTCGCAAGCATATCCCCCGCCTTTTCCGAGCGGAGCATGTTCAGGTAATCGACGAACGTTCGTCCGGTTTCCTGCTTGAACAGCGCGTGAAAATGGCTTCGGCTCAGCGCACAGGCCTCGAGCACGTCCTCGACGCTGATCGGGTTCATAAACTCGGCGTTTACATACAGGACCGCATCCTGAATGCGCGTATTGGAAAGCGGCTTGAGCCCTCGTATCGCAATATTGAAACGCGGATCCCGCATAACCGTAATGAGCAGTTCCACGAGCTTCAGACGAATAGCCCACGAGTATCCCCGGTATCTGTTCTGAAACTCCCACGACATCGCGTCGAGGAGGCTCACCATTCGTTCCGTGCCGATGTTCGACAGCGCAATGCTGTTGCGTGTTCTCGCGTGCACCTTTATGAGCCCGAGCACATACAGCGCTTCCTTGTCCATTGCAACGCTCGGTGAGAAAAGCTCTTCCGAAAACAGCACTTGAGTGACCGAAAGCCCATCGGAGAAGCCTGTCAGACGGCCGGTAGGATTAAACAGGAGGTGGCCTTCGGCGATGTTCTCGTGTTCGGCCCCGCCCGTGGAGTCGCGCGCCCCGGCTGCGGAGCCACGCGCCCCGGCTGCGTTATAGCCGTCGGTTCGGCCACCGTCACCCGCCGAAGCACGAAGCGTACCCCGCCCATTTCGGCAGAAAATGAGTTCGTGAAGCTCGCCCACCCGATCCTCTTCAAAGGTGAATGTTCTGCGGGTGAGGTCGATCGTGCGAATGAAGAAGAGCAGTTTCATGGCTCGAAATGCAGTCTACGCAGCTCGCCGGGCGGGTGACAAGCCGTCGAACACCCTCAACGGCAACATCGATCAGACAATTGCACAAAGAATACGGACGATTGTAAAAGACGCTACCTCGCCTTTGTTCGCATACTCACAGCCATTATGCACAATAGAAGAGTTGTCGTCACTGGAATGGGAACCGTTAATCCGCTCGGACTGTCGGTCGATGCATCCTGGGACGCGGTCAAGGAAGGGCGCTCGGGCATAACCGGAATAACGCGATTCGATGCGTCACATTTAACCAGTCGAATCGCCGGCGAAGTAAAGGACTTCGACTACCACACCGTCTTCGATGCAGACATGGGCAAAAAGGCTAAACGCATGGACCGGTTCTGCCACTACGCGGCGGCCGCGGCAAAGGAAGCGGTCGAGCAATCGGGTATCGACGAGCTTGATAACCGGCAACGCATAGGAATAGGAGTCGGAAGCGGAATCGGCGGACTGAACGTGCAACACGAGAACTCGGTCACCATGGACCAGCGCGGTGCCCGGCGGGTAAGCCCTTTTTATATTCCCATGTCCATCGGAAACATGGCGGCAGGCATCCTCAGTATGATCTATCGTGCGACGGGACCGAATATAAGCCCTCAAACCGCCTGCGCCACCGCGAATCACGCAATTGCCATGTCCCAGCTGATTATCCAGAGCAATATGGCCGACGTGATGATCGCCGGCGGCGCGGAGAGCACGATTAATGAACTCGCTATAGCGGCATTCTCGAACATGCGTGCGCTGTCTTCGAGGAACGACGACCCGGCCGGCGCGTCACGCCCCTACGACCGTGACCGCGACGGCTTCGTACTCAGCGAGGGCGCGGCGATCCTCGTACTCGAGGAGTACGAGCACGCCAGACGCAGGGGCGCACCCATACTCTGCGAGGTACTGGCCTGTGGAATGTCCGGCGACGGGTATGACTTCGTCGCTCCCGACCCCAAGGGCGTCGGCGCGCGCTACGCGATGCACATGGCACTCGATCAGGCGGAAATCAATCCCGACGGAATCGACTACGTGAACACTCACGGCACATCCACGCCGGTCGGCGACATTGCCGAAGTTCTCGGCGTGTACGATCTGTTCGAGCACAACACGCATAATACCTTCGTGGGTTCGACCAAAAGTTACCACGGGCACCTGCTTGGAGCGACCGCCGGACTCGAAGCCATTCTCACGATTTGCGCGATCCGTGACAGCCTCGTACCGGCCAACCTCAACCTGGAACACCCGGACCCCGAGCTGCCGGACATTCGCATTCCGGATGAACCCGTGGAAACCGAGATACGCGCGGCGCTGTCGAACTCATTCGGGTTCGGCGGGCACAACTCGAGCCTCGTGCTTTCAAAGATGTGAGCGCGCTTATATCAGCTCGCGCGGAATGCTTTCGTTCCACGCGCGGCTGAACACGCGCACATCGCCCTCATACCCGTCGAGCGTCGCGTGAAGCACGAAGCTAT
>JBKGYS010000212.1:0-3320 GCA_046545955.1 Spirochaetales bacterium
ACTCGAATCGACAATTCGTCGCGATGTCGGCTCATATGGAGCGACGAGCACCTGCGGTATTCAGGCTGAAACCGCAATATTCTGATCGCTATCAACATCTTTTAACTCGCCGAACACATCGAGGCATGTTACGTCACCCGCAACCTGGCATGTAACCTGCTGGACGGTTTTGGATTGGAGGGTTTGAGCACGGGAATAAACCTGCCGGTAGGACACAGCCAGATCGGGGGAGACCGAGCGCTCCGCGTTCCCACGCCCGGTTCAACCGCCGATGCGTTCGGTGCAGTACAGTGGGCCTATATAGGCAGCAAGAGAAGGTAACCGAGCGATATGCGGGGTATCGTTTGAGCCGGATAAGATGTAGTCAGGGCGGCCTTTGCAGCTCGATCCGAAACGATCGGCTGCGAGGCGGCTGTAGGTGGCGAGGCTGTCAGCGTGCCGTTTGAACGCTTGAACTACGCTGAACCTGTCATTTTCGATGTCAATGTGCCTGCGCCTGAGGGCGGATGCCTGTGCGAGTCTCAAGGCCACGGCCGTCACCTCGGGGCCGTCGGCAGGGTTCATAGTCATTCTTTCCCGGTGGGCTCATGTATCAGCCCGGCGGCAAGACGTTGGTAATTTGTTGGAAGGCGAGTCGAGAGGCGAGCAAGATCTGCAACGGGCAGTCTCTACGTTGCCACATTGTAGCGAATTAAAAATACCCCGGACGGGATTCGAACCCATGACCTGCTGCTTAGGAGGCAGCCGCTCTATCCAGCTGAGCTACCGGGGCGTAGCGGTTTGGCGCGGTTGCGCCGCGAACATTCCGGTCGCGGGTGCGGTGCTGCCATACAACCGGTTTCCGCAGGCTACCGAGGCGCGTTGCCGTGTGTCAACGCGAGAGCGCTTTGATGGCTGCCGCGGGTGGATATGAAAAAGGCTCTCGGGCAGGCGTCGTTTAGGGCGCCCGGCGCGAGAGCCTTCTTGTGGCGAAACGTTTTACGGTACGCGGCGGCCGAGCCGGGTGACACGGGTCCCCGACTCGGGCGTTTCGCGGACGTGACAACGCGTTTTAGAGCTGAAGCCGCGCGTTCAGCTGCGCGCCGAGACTGCCGGTGGTGTCGACCGATACGCCGAGGTCGATCGCGGTGAACGGGATCGCGCGCAGGCCGACGCCGCCGAAGGCTCGAGCGGACCAGCCGTTCTGGGCGTCGCTGAAGCCGAGAGATGCGCCGTCGGCGTCGATGTCTTCCTTTTCAAGGGCTTTGTCGATTGCGTCCTGTTCGTCGGAACTCAGCTCATCGTACGAATCACCATTGACGAGCAGGTCCGATCGGGCTCCGCCGGAGACCGTGGATCGGGCGTAGGACAGCGCTGCTCCGGCGAACGGTTCGACGAATACGAACTGTTTACTCGCCTGAGCTTTCAGGTCGATGGAGGTGCTTTCCCAGCCGATTCCGAGGCTCGGGTCTTCGAGGGATAGATCGTAATCCTTCGGGTTTCCGTCGCTGTCGACCGCTTCGAACGTCGCGAGTTCGACGTTTTCGCCGAGGACTCCCGGTATCCTGACGTCCATGGTTGAGCGGTTCACTCCGAGTCCGGCGGTGATCTTGGGCATTACAACTCCGCCTTCCACGACCGCGTAGCGAACGTCGGCCCCGGCAAGCAGATACTCCAGGCCGAGTTCACGACCCTGGAAATCGAAGGTCGCGTCGGCGCCGCCGACCTTTAGACCGACGTCGAACGGGAGAATAACGCCGCCGAGCCGGGCGTCGACCGTATACGCGGGCAGCGGCAGTCCGAATCGGTCTATCGCTTCACCGATATCGCCCTCGGAGTCAAGATCGACACCGAACGGTTCGACGGTGTCGCTGATCACGGATCCTGGTATGGTAACAGCACCGAGGGTGGCGCCGAGTCCGAGGTTGGGGATCGGACGAAGCAGCTGGCCTATGTAGGCGTCGGACCACTGAAGTCCGATTGCGTTGTAATGCGGCAGGGTGTTTACGACCCCTTCGCCGAGCGTTTCGAAAGCGCCCGTAAATTCGTCAAATTCAAGCTTTTCCTGCGCGCTGAGCGCCGGCACAATGAACATTGCTATGAGTAAAAGCAGTGCGAGTTTCTTGAGCATATCTACCTGTCCCTCCTGATATGAATAAACTATAGCACACGCGGGCGCGAAGTACACAATTCGGAGACTTGAGTTTGTGCAATGCAGTTGGGCGCGGTATGGACCGTGAGGTTCGGCGTGAAGGCCTGCCGCCGGGTCTACAAAAAAAGCGCCGCCGGGGAGGTCAGATCCGGCGGCGCGAGCAAGAGTATTTGTGGCCGTGTGGTTGGCCGGCCGGCCGGCGATGCCCGTGGTCGCAGGGCGAATCGCCGCGCCGGCCGGCGAAGTTTCCGTCGCGCGGCGCGGGGTTCGGCCGCGCGGGGAAACATCAGCCTGAAAGACCTTCTCAGATGTCCTGGTACAGCGCGAACTCGTAGGGATGCGGACGGGTGTCCACTTCCATGACTTCGTTTTCGAGCTTGTACTCGATCCAGGTTTCGACGACGTCCTTGGTGAACACGTCTCCTTTGAGCAGGAACTCGTGGTCCGCTGCGAGGTGCTCGAGCGCTTCGCGAAGGCTGCCGGGGGTTTTGGGAACCTTGGCGGCTTCGGCCGGCGGCAGGTCGTAGATGTTCTTGTCGAGGGGATCGCCCGGATCAATTTTGTTCTGGATGCCGTCGATGGCGGCCATCATCATGGCGCTGAAGGTGAGGTACGCGTTCCCGCTCGGGTCGGGGCAGCGGAACTCGAAGCGCTTGGCTTTTTCGCTCTGGCTGTACATGGGTATTCGCACGGCGGCCGAGCGGTTGCGGCTGGAATAGGCAAGGTTTACGGGAGCTTCGAAGCCGGGAACAAGCCGCTTGTAGCTGTTGGTAGTCGGGTTACTGAATGCGAGGACGCTCGGTGCGTGCTTGAGCAGCCCGCCGATCGCGTATAGCGCGGTCTGGGAGAGGTTCGCGTAGCCGTCGCCGTAGAACTGGTTCTTGCCGTCCTTCCAGAACGACATATGGATGTGCATGCCGCTTCCGTTGTCGTTCCACAGCGGTTTGGGCATAAAGGTCACCGTCTTGTTGTGCGCCCGGGCGACATTCTTTATGACGTACTTATACTTGAGCAGCATGTCGGCCATGTCCACGAGAGATGCAAAGCGCATGTCGATTTCGCACTGACCGCCGGTGGCGACTTCGTGGTGCTGTGCTTCGATGGGTACTCCGAGCGATTCGAGCGTAAGCATCATTTCGCTTCGGATATTCTGCAATGTGTCGGTCGGCGGGCAGGGGAAGTAGCCTTC
>JBKGYS010000213.1:0-3289 GCA_046545955.1 Spirochaetales bacterium
GCCGGCGGTACGAAGCATAATGTCTTCTATCCAGTCGGTTCCGACCCATCCGGTGGTGCCGGACGATTCCATGCCGATGCTCCACGGGGTATATCCGTCTTCGATCATCTGTTCGCTCAGGTCAAGCATCTCATCCCAGGTTTCGGGAATCTCGTAACCCTCCTCCTCGAACGCGGGCTTCGCGTACCAGACAAGGCTCTTGGCGTTGTTGCTGAACCAGAACCCGGCTTTCTGCCCGTCCCATTCCATTTGCTCGAGCTGGCTCTCGCTGTAGGCTTCCTCGAAGACCGACTCATCGAACCATTCGTCCAGATCGATAATGTGGTCCTGTTCTACCAGGTCGCGAAGCAGCCCCGGTTGCGGAAACATGCCGATATCCGGCGGATCGCCCCCGTCCGCACGAACGTTTATCAGCGACTCGAAATCTCCCGAGCCTTCGTAGGTAACCGAAATACCGGTCTCCTCCTCGAACTCTTCGAAGTTCTCTTCGAATCGACGGGCATCCTCGTCGACAAACGCGCCGAAAATCTGAACTTCCGTTCCGGCATGCGGACGGTCATCGTCTTCGGCTGCCTCCTCCTCCTCAGCCGGTCCGCACGCGATCACAAATCCCATCGCCACCAGTATTACCAACAGGTGCCGAATTGCCGTATTGAAACCACTCATAGTTGTCCTCCTTACGTGGATTTACTCCATCTCTGTTCCAGCAGGCTGAGCGAGCAGCGCAGCCCATGGTTCTAAATCAACGCTCCCACCGAGGAGCGTGCCTTCCTCAAGGCGTGGGTAATTGCCCGCGAGCACCACCCAATCGGCTCGTTGCCCGCTACCCGGCATCTCGAACGACGTTGGCTCGTCGCTTGCATTCACGACCACAAGGAAGAGCTTCTCGGTAGCGCCTTGGGCCGACCCCGCGCCCGCGTCGTGAGGTGTTTTTACCTCCTCGCCCGCGCCCGGCGTGAAACCGCGGCCCGAGGCATCCTGAGCCGGGTCCGGTGTCAAGCCGGAGGGCGAGCCCGCGTCCTGGGCCGACCCCGCGCCGGCTCCGGCCGACGTGACCGGGCCTACCCGGTAGAAGGCGATAATGCCGTTGTCGTCGGCACTGAGCCGCCGGTACGTGCCGTGAACGAGCGTGGGCCGGCTGCGCCGAAGCGCGATAAGCGCGCGCGTGAACGCGAGCACCGAATCCGGCTTGCCTCGCTGATGCTCGACGTTAATCGAGACATGGTCGGGGTTGACCGCGATCCACGGCTTCGCGACCGAGAAGCCCGCGTGGGTGCCCGCTGTCCACTGCATGGGTGTGCGGGCGTTGTCGCGACTCATCTTGCGGACCGCCGGCATCCACGTTGGACGGGGACGGCCTTCGGCCTTGCAGCGTTCGATAAACCGTATTGTGTCGATGTCTCTGTACGCGGTTTCCGAGTCGAACCCCGGATTGGTCATGCCGAGCTCTTCGCCGTAATAGACAATCGGCGTCCCGCGCTGGGCGAACAACAGAAGCGCGAACGCCTTCGCGCACGCGTCGTGGTACGCGCGGTCGTTGCCGTAGCGCGACACTACTCGCGGCTGGTCGTGGCTCGAGAAATAGAGGCTGGTCCACGCCTCGCCCTGCAGTCGGGACTGCCACCGGTCGATCGCCGTTCGAAGTGTTCGGGGGTCGAACGGCTGCGGATCGAAGTGGCCGCCCGGTCCGTGATCGAGTTCCACCTGCTCCATCGATAGAATAAGATCGAGTTCACCTCGGTCGAACCCGGCGAGCGCTCGCGCTTCCTCCGTGCCTGCCGCCGGGCACTCGCCTATCAGGAAAAGGTTGCGGGGACCGGCAACACGCCGGCGCAACTCCTGCAAGTGCTCGTGGAGTCGCGGGCCGTGCACGTAGTAGCGACTGCCTTTCACCCGCGGATCGCCGTTGTCCTCGGGTGCGTCGGGAAAGGAAGGGTCCTTGCTTATCATATTGATGACATCCAGCCTGTACCCGGCGACACCACGGTCGGCCCAGAATTCCATGATCCGGCACACTTCATCGCGGACTTGTGGGTTATCCCAGTTAAGATCGATCTGTTCCGGCGAGAAGAGGTGGAGGTACCACAGGTCTTCAACTCCAGGAAGCCTCGACCACGCTGAGCCGCCGAAAAAGCTTTCCCAGTTGTTCGGCGGGCCGCCGGCGCCGTCACCACGGCGAATATGGTACCACCGGCGGAATTGGCTGTCGGGATTGTCTCTCGCATCGGCAAACCACGGATGCCGGTCGGAGGTGTGGTTAACTACCAGATCCATCAATACGCGGATATTTCGACGTCCGGCTTCCGCTACGAACGTGTCGAAGTCTTCGAGCGTTCCGTAATCGGGGTGAATCGCGTAGTAATCGCTGACATCGTATCCGTAATCTCGGTTAGGGGAGGGATGTATCGGGCTCAGCCAGACTGCGTCTATGCCGAGCCAGGAAAGATAGTCGAGCTGCTGCGTCGCGCCGGGAAGATCGCCGATACCGTCGCCGTTGGAGTCATAAAAACTCCGCAGGTACACTTGGTAGATGCTCGCCTCCTGCCACCAGTGGGTCACAGCTTCTCCTCCCCGCCGGTCTCATCGGCGGCGCGTTTGCCGGTTCGAGCAGCCCAGGTGTCGTTCGACACTCCCTCTGCCGCCGATAGCGGCGAACCGGTCGATTCGCGGACAATCAGCGTCGGCTCGAGGACCACGTGTTCCACCGGTTCCTCGCCGGGTGAGCGAAGCTTACGGATCAAGTGCTCACAGGCGCGGCTGGCGATGGTATGGTGCGGCTGGCGAACGGTCGTAAGCGATGGGCTGACCAGCGCCGCCGCTCCGATATCATCGTACCCGGCCAGAAGAATATCTTGCGGTACGCGCAATCCGGCATCCTGTAACCCACGCAGCAGTCCGATCGCTACAATATCACTCTGGGCGAAGACTCCGTCGGCTCCGTGAAACACGCTCGTTTCGCGCCGCGCGAGCTCGTAGCCCGCGTCGAAACTGGCATCCCTCGAGTAGATCAGAGACTCGTCCACTGCGATTCCGTGGGCCCGGTGAGCCCTGCGAAACCCCTCGGTGCGCTCGACGAACTGTCGTTCGCGTTCGCTAATGCACACGATCCGCTTCGCGCCCCGGCGAACAAGGTGGTCCGTCGCCAGATATCCGCCGTGTACGTGGTCGCTGTAAAAGTAGTCCATGTCGGCGAGTTCGAGCGCTCGCGGCAAAAAGTGCAGGAGTACCACCGGAATGCCCGCATTTTGCACCGCATGCGCGTCTTCGATTGTTATCTCGGGCTGGATGA
>JBKGYS010000214.1:0-3276 GCA_046545955.1 Spirochaetales bacterium
CTTCTCGCGAGTATCGTAGCGCCCCGGGGCGGCCCGGCTCAAGCGAGGGGCAGCGTGCGCGCACAATCGACGGGCGGACTCAAGAGGGAGGTCGGTTCAGCCGATTAAACTAGAGGTATGAAAGCTTCGCGCCTTTTCTTCGCGTGTTTCGTGTTAATGTTTATGACTCCGAAGCTTCCCATCGCCGCGATGTACGTCGAGGAGGAGGAATTCGGTTTCGTTCTCGATCTGCCGATCGGCTGGGAGCAGGCCGACTACGATGCCGATGAGATGCTGCTCGACGGCGTCGGTGACGACGAATCGGAGGTGGACACGCGCGACCTTGCCGCCGAGTATCGCTTTGTCCGCGATGACCTCGACGCTCGACTGTATATCGGCGCTCGCGATGAGCTGAGTACCGATGCCCTTCTCGACGTCGGGGCGGAACTTGTCGAAGCCGAAGGCGATGCCGCGTGGTTTGAGTATCAGGGCCGCGACGCGTTCTTTGCCGATGTTACCATGGGAGGGGAGCGAAGCGGCTATATGATCGCGGTGCCGTTCGGCGACTACTCCGGCGTACTGTTCGTCTCGGCTCCCGAGGGGCAACGGTCCGAGGCTGATGAAGAGCTTCTTTCGATCGCCGACGCGTTCGCACCGATAGAGCCCTACAGCGGCCCGGTAACGGTTTTTTTCGAAGACGATGGATCGGCCGACGAGACGGTCGAGCTGCATTTTCCCGGTCCGTCGGCGCGTGGAGCTGTCGGAGCGGGGTCAGTAGAGCTCTCCTATAGCCCAATGGCTATCGAATCCGGATCTGTTCTTGTCGGACGCGAGGCGGAGATTCTTGCATCGCACGAGCACGCAAGCCACAGCGGTGGCGACGGAACAGAATTGTCCGAGGAATCGGACGATGACCCGGAGTGGCTTCGCTCGTGGAGGCGTTACTTCAGGCTTCTGTATCGCGACAACTACGAGCGGCTTGACGGTCTTGCCGAGCAGATCGCCGAATATATGGACGCGCACTCGGTACCGGACGAGAAGAAAGCCGACCTCATTCTCTCGTGGTTGCAGGCGTTCGAGTTTCGCCAGTCGCCGAATGCGGGCCTGTTTCAGCCACCGGTGGAAAGCCTTACCACCGTCAGCGGGGACTGCGACAGTCTCGCGCTCATCTACACAATTCTGCTTTCACATTTTGATATCGACTCGCGGATACTCGTGAGCGTCGAGCACGGTCACGCGGTAGCGCTTGTGGAGGCCTCCGACGCGAGCGAGGGTGAAGGCCGCGCGCGAGGCCGCGCGCAGGGCGTAGCGACCGATGGAAGTACCGAATCGACCCGGTTTACCATCGATGGGCAGGAGTACCTGCCCGCCGAAATGACCGCCTCGTGGCCGCTTTCGGTCATTGCTTCCGAGCAGACCGAGGCGGACGACTGGCATCTGGTGACGCCGCAGACGCCATGACTTCGTGGCCGCCGACTGCGAAGGTCGGCGACCACGCCATGGCGCGTTTGCCTCGCAATTGCGCGTCCGGAACTTCGTCCCGGGCCGCTCTCATTGCTCCGCGGGGAAACCATCAACCTTCAATAAGCTTCTTAAACTCCGCTTTGATATTCTCGGTACCCAGACCCTGATGCAGGATGTGCTCGGCCAGTCCTCCAGCACCCTGTCGGTGCGTACCGATGTGCGCGTAGCGCGGGGTCAACCCTCGTTCGAGCAACCACGTTCCGAAACGGGTCCCGAGGCCTGTGCGCGTGTTCTGGGCCTCCACGAGAAGGACCGCGGGGCTGTTCCCGAGGCGCTTCATGCTCTCCTCGTCGACGACGTTCAGCGTAGGTTTGTTGACCAGCCCGACATTTACGCCCGACTCGCGAAGCTGTACGACCGAGTCCATCGCCCGGTGCAGCATTTCGCCGTAGGTTACGATGTAGCCGGCGCTGCCATCGAGAATGACTTCGTCCTTGTCCGGTTCGAACTCGTACCCGGAATCGGGTGAGAAGTACTGTTGGGAACCATCCTTGGTGAGTACGTACGGTACGGTGCTTCTGGTAGAAAACACAAAGCGAAGACCGGGGTCGTTAAACACGCGCTTCACGACCGCCCGCAGCTGATGCGTGTCGGCGGGGAAGTACAGGCGCGAGTTCTTCGATATTTCGTCGACGCCGCTGTCGGTGAAGAAGATGTTGATGCCGTAGTGGCAGGTGTTGTCGGCGATGTCGTCGACGCCGGCATGCGAAAAGTGGGCGAGCACGTTGCTTTTGTTGAGCCGCGCCATGGTAATTTCGGATACCACCATTTCGGTGAAGGCGCTGAAGGTACTGAAGACGCCCTGCTTGCCGTGCTCGAAGCCGAAGCCGGCGGCCGCGGAGAAGTTTCCGCGCTCCATAACCCCGCCTCGGACGTAGACCTCGGGAACGCGTTGGCCGACGGTATTAAGCCCGGTGGATCCCTCCAGGTCGCTGTCTATGACCATGACGCGCTCGGTTCGTTCTTTTTCAGGCATCTCTTCGAGTATTTCCGCGAGTACTTTTCCGAACTCTTTGCGGTTGCTGCCTTTTTCGGTGGAGCAGCCGCGATACGTCACCGAGCTGCTTATTTTGCTTACTCCTTTAAGGTACTCGGCGGCTTTCGACTGACCACGCTTTTCGAGATACTCGACGGCCGCGTCGACCGGGATAACCTCGTGCCCCTTATGCGAGCCTTCGATTCGCGGTACGCCCGGGGCCATGGGGCGACGGTTAATGAGCGCATTCGGGCCGCCGGTTGTGACGGCGGTCTGTATCCGGGTATATAGCTCATCGATGTCTTCGGGGTTGCCGCTTGTTACGTTCAGGCCGTGCCCCTTGAGTGTTCGCTCTATGTCGTACCCATGCAGGTAATCCTTCGGATGACCTGAAATAGTGACGTTGTTGTCATCGACGAGAATCGTCACATTGAGATTATAGGCCACCGCGAGTCGCGCCGCTTCCGCGTCGTTGCCTTCCATCTGGCTCCCGTCGCTTGCGAGAAGTACGACGTTCTTGTCGGGATAGGCCCTGGCAACGCCGTTGATGAACGGCCACATGTGACCGAGCCGACCGGAGCTGAACTTGATACCGAGCTCGGGGTCGAGCTCGGGGTGTCCGTAGAGCCCGTGGTCGGCCTCGCGGTAGTGCAGAAGCTTCTCGAAGGGAATTTCCTCGTTAAACGCGGCGAGTGCGTACTGTATCGCTACCCGGTGTCCTGCCTCATCGAAGCAGACCGGATACACGCTGTCGCTTCCCCGCATGAAGCCTTCGGCAATAAGCGTCTCGGGTACAA
>JBKGYS010000215.1:0-3254 GCA_046545955.1 Spirochaetales bacterium
GGCATTTCCACCTGGAGCATTACCTTTCCCTCGTCCTGACAGATATCAGATACCGGCCGCACCGTGCGGTGGGCGCGGACATTCTCTTCTCGTCGTTCCGGGGTTCTTCTCGTTGCCGTAGCCATGGTTTAACCTCCTTACCTGTTACTTGACGTTTACGTTGATCTTGCGCGGCTTGGCCTCTTCACGCTTGGGAAGCGTGATCGAAAGCACACCGTTTTTCATCTCTGCCTGGACGTTATCCGGGTCAACGCCCTGCGGAAGGCTTACCGTCCGCTGGAAACTGCCTTGCCACGTTTCCTTGCGAAAGTAGTTTCGCTCTTCGGACTCGCTTTCGCCTTTCTTTTCGCCTTTGATGGTGAGCACGTTGTCCGCTACCGACAGATCAACGTCGTCCTGACTGACTCCCGGAAGGTCTACCGTGACTACGAAATCATCGGTGTTTTCGACCATATCGAGCGCCGGCGCCATGTTTCTGTCAAACAGACCCGGGGCAAAATCCCATCCGTCAAAATTGAAAAGGCTGTTTATTTCGTCCTGAAGTCTACGCAGTTCGTTCGACGGAGCCCAGCCTTCGTTTCCCCTGTTCATAAGTTCGCGTGCCATATCGCACCTCCTTGCCGAACCATTATTCTCGTTGTCGCTTCCGACCAACGCCGGAAGTACCGTTTTCACCATTACTATTGCATAATGCGTGCCAACTGCCCCATTTTTGCTTCTCCAAGCACCGTTTGTACATATAAATATCTATGAGAAAAAGAAATATATTACTTCAGGCTGATGTTTTCCTCGTTCGTTCGTCGTTCTGCCGCGACCGTTAATTGGGTACCAGTGTGTCCAATTTGCCAAAGACGCGCGCTTTACGCCGTAAAAATAGAGTCAAAAGGACACACATGGGTCATTGCTTCCGGCTTGGGAGCGTATCATTGGGAAACAGCTGCCCGGCATGCGGTATGGTTTCGCGATGGCCGCGCCTGATTGCTTGGTGCACGAAGACCTGCGTTCCCGTTATACTGCCGTGACAATGTCTGATAATCGAATAGCCGCACTCAGGCGAGTGCTCGAACGGGAAGGTCTTGCCGCGTGGGTCGCCTTCGACGCGGACCCTCATGGAAGTGAATACGTGGCCGAGCGCTTTCGCGCGCGGTCGTGGCTTTCCGGGTTTCGCGGTTCGGCCGGCACCCTTGTCGTAACCGCGGATAACGCGGGGCTCTGGACCGATTCGCGGTACTACCTCGAGGCGGAGGAAGCGCTCGCGGGTACGGAAATTACGCTGTTTCGCAGCGGGCTGCCGGAAGTGCCCGACTACCCCGCGTGGCTTGCCGGTACCCTCGCCGGTAGCGGCTCGACCGGTGGTGAAGGATTGAAGGTGGGCGTGGACTCGGCGTGCACTTCGCTTGCCGAGTTCCGCCGCTTGCGCGATATTCTCGCGGCGTCCGGCGTTGAGGTGGTCGCCGGCGGCGACCTCCTGGACTCGGTTTGGGAGGATCGCCCCGGCATGCCGCAGGAGGCGGTGCGCGATCTTTCGGCCGATTTCACCGGAGAACCTCGTGAAGCCCGGCTCGAGAGAGTCAGGGCTCGGCTGCGGAATCGTGGGGCTTCGGCGTTGCTTCTGAGTTCGCTCGACGATATCGCGTGGGTACTGAATCTGCGGGGCGCCGATGTTCCCTATAACCCGGTATTCCTGTCCTTTCTACTCATAGGACGCGACTCGGCAACGCTTTTCGTTGATCCCGCTAAGCTCGACGACGACCTTCGTGCCGCCCTCGAGGCGGCCCGCGTTTCCGTCCAGGCCTACGCGGCGGTGTTCGACGCGGCCGCTTCGCTGTCCGCGGAGGAGGGTGCCTGTGTGCTCCTGTCGCCGGATAAGACTTCCGTAGCGCTTCGAGACGCGATACCCGAGTCGGCTGCGGTAAAAGAAGAACCCGATGTAACCACGACCATGAAGGCCCGTAAGAGCGAAACCGAGGTCTCGGGCGTTCGAAACGCGATGCGCCGCGACGGCCGGGCCATGGTCCGGTTTCTGCGATG
The DNA here is from genome assembly GCA_046545955.1 of Spirochaetales bacterium. Taxonomy (GTDB): domain Bacteria; phylum Spirochaetota; class Spirochaetia; order DSM-27196; family SKKC01; genus SLAN01. The sequence continues at coordinate 2,032 of JBKGYS010000215.1, forward strand.
GCTCGAGGCGGCGGTCGCGGATGCCCGCGGGCAGGCGCCGGCGGTTACCGAGCAGTCGGCGGCGGAAACGCTCCATAGCTTCCGAGCGGAAGAAGAGTACTTCGCGGGCCCGAGTTTCCCGACAATTTCGGCGTTCGCCGGTCATGGAGCGATCGTTCACTACTCGGTGAACGAGGAAAGTAACGTTGAGCTCGGCGAAGGGATGTATCTTGTCGACAGCGGCGGGCAGTACCTCGATGGTACGACCGACATCACCCGAACGGTATGGTTTGGAGATCCTCCTCCCGCCGCCAGAGAGGATTTCACGCTCGTTCTGAAAGCCCATATAGCACTCGCGACCGTGCGCTATCCGAAGGGAACGACCGGCACTTCGCTCGACGCGGTAGCGCGTGATCCGCTTTGGCGGCACGGGCGCACGTACGGGCACGGCACCGGTCACGGGGTCGGGTGCTATTTGAATGTCCACGAGGGGCCGCAACGTCTCGCTCCGAAACCGAGTACCGTCGCGCTCGAACCCGGAATGATAAGTTCGAATGAGCCGGGACTGTACCGTGCCGGCAACTATGGAGTTCGCATTGAGAACCTGGTGTTGACGATCCGCGACGGGGAAACCGACTTCGGCGCGTTTTACGCCTTCGAAACGCTGACGCTATGCCCCATCGACACGAGGCTTGTCGAGCCGTCGCTCTTGAGCGAGGCTGAGCTCGATTGGCTGAACGCCTACCATCGTCGCGTGTACGAAGAGCTTTCGCCCATGCTCGAGCAGGCCGACCGCGCGTGGCTCGAGGCGCGAACGCGTCGCGTCACGGCGTAAGGGGGAATCGATTGAGGGTGCGCAATCTGCCGGTCGCGACCGTTGGCATCGTCGGCGCCGGGCAGCTGGGACTTATGCTGTGCGAGGCGGCGCGCCGGCTCGGTATTGCAACGCTCGTACTGGCGTCGAGCGGCGACGACCCGGCGGTAGCCCGCGCGGACGCGCATATAATCGGCGACAGATTCGATGCGGAAGCCCTGCGCCGGCTCGCCGCGCGCAGCGATGTCGTGACGTTCGAGATAGAGCACGCCGACACGCGCGCGCTCGCCGGAACAGCCGCCGCAGTGTATCCCTCGCCCGCGGCGCTCGAGACCATACGCGACAAGTGGCTGCAGCGTTCCGCGCTCGAGGCGGCAGGCATTCCCGGCCCGCGCGCTGCGCTGTGGGAGCGCGTCTTGCCGGGGGATGA
>JBKGYS010000216.1:0-3160 GCA_046545955.1 Spirochaetales bacterium
TAAAGCGCAGCTACCGCACATCGCCGCGGCGCACGCGCGCGTAGTTACCGGTGGAGGTACGTCACCAATGCGTCGTAACGTTTTCCGGTGTTCGCACGCGTCACCGGCTTCTCTTCTGTTCAGGTTGATGTTGGAGACGGCGAGACGGAACATCCGCTTCTCGCTCGCGCGCAACGCCTCAGCGGCCGGCCGCGTTCCACCGCGCCGCCCGCGCGCCGCCGGGCCTTCGGCGGCGTTTTGGCTGGCCGCGATACTGCCGCTCGCCGGTTGTACGCAGATTCAGGATGCGCGCGAACTAGTGGACGGCGATCTGCATCCGCCCTCGCTCGCCGGCGCGGAGCTTGTCGATACCAACACCGCCGAAATCCGGCTCAACAAGGAGTCCCGCGCGCTTCCCGAGTCGTTCAGGCTCGAGCCTGCCGGCGAAATCGAGGTGAGCGAGGAACCCGGTCATACGCTTAGCGTGCGCTTCGAAGAGGCGACCGAGCCTGGAACCCGGTATACGCTCGCAGGCGCCGCCGAGGATGCGTACGGGAACAGCCTGCAGTTCGTAGTCTACCTCTACGGTTATAACCCCGACATTCCTTCGATTCAAATCAACGAGTTTTCCACGAGACACAGCTCCAACCACCCGGAAATTGTGGAGCTCCTGGTTCTCGAGGACGGCAATCTCGGCGGTGTCGCGGTTACCAACGGAACGGCGGGCGACTTCAACGACCGTTACGTCTTTCCCGGTATAAATGTATCCGCCGGGGACTACGTACTGGTGCATTTTCGTCCCGAGGGAGAATCCTACGAGGTCAACGAGCTGGCGAGCGACCTCGATGAGTCCGAGGGGCTCAACGCCCACCCTGAGGCCCGCGATATCTGGGTGGAGGGCGCGTCGGGGCTTCCGAGCAACAACGGCGTTGTGGCCGTATACCGCACACCCGGGGGTGACCCGCTCGACGCGGTTGCCTGGACGAACCGGACGCGCGAAAGCGACGAGCGCTACCGCGGATTCGGGAGCACCCGGATGCAGAACTGGGTCGATGAGCTGGTGGACGACAACGCGTGGGTGATCGAAGGGGCGGTAGCCTGGCCCGAAGACCTTATTTATATCGATGATTCAACCGCGACTCGTTCTATGAACCGGACGCCCGACGCGGAGAATACTACGGGTAAAGGGGACTGGCATACAGCGCCGACAAGCGGTTCGAGCTGGGGGGAAGAGAATACCGTCGAGCGGTATACGCCGTGAGCGACGCTTGCGGCGCGGGCGGGGCTTTGCCCGGCCTGTCGGCTGCCTCGAAGCGGTATCACCGCACCTGCGGCGAGGCACCCTCGCCGCACGAGCCTTATACGTAGTCGCTCTTACACGTAGTCCTTGATAAGTTCCTCGATCTGCGCGCGGGGAACGGCGCCGACCTGCTGTTTGACGACTTCTCCGTCTTTCATGAGAAGCAGCGTTGGAATACTCACAACGTTATACTGCGAAGCGAGTTCCTGGTTCTGATCGACATCCACCTTGCCGATTTTGAGCTTTCCGTCGTACTCACTCGAGAGCTCTTCGAGAACCGGCGCGACCATTTTGCAGGGCATGCACCAGTCCGCCCAGAAATCAAGGAGAACGGGGACACCGGAGTTTTTCACTTCGCTCTCAAAATTATCTTTGGTAATCGTTACTTCTTTCGACATATTGATGAGTATACATACGCCCAGCCCGGACTGTCCATTACCTTTCGTCTTCGATGAGCTGCGACAGAAGGCTGCCAACCGCCTCGCCGGGTGCGCCGCGCTCGCTGCCTTCGCGTATCGCGCGGACAAAGGCGCTTCCGACCACCGCGGCTTCGCAGTGCGGGGCTATCGCAGCAACCTGCGCGCCGCGGCGAATGCCGAAGCCGGCGAAAATCTTTGCCCCGGTTTCCTTGATCCGGTCGAGAAAGACGAGAGTCTCGTCGGCGAGCTGGGTGTCGCTTCCGGTGGTACCGCTTCGAAGCGCAACGTATATGTACTCCGGTTGCGCCTCGAGGGCAAGGTCAATGCGCTTTCTTCGCGCGGTAACAACGAGCACCGGAACCGCCGCTACGCCGTGTTTCCGGCACGCTGCATACAGCCCCGCGTCGTAGTCGGGCGGCAGGTCGGGGACAATGAGCCCGGTAACGCCGTGGTCGTGCGCGCGCTTCACGAACGCATCCAACCCCGGGGTAAACACGAGACTCGCGTAGCACATAAGAAAAATCGGTACATCCGTGAACGACCGTACCTCGTCGAGGAACTCGAAGCCCTTCTCGACGGTGAACCCGCTTTCAAGCGCGGTCGAGCACGCGTCCTGGATCGTCGGTCCGTCGGCGGTTGGGTCGCTGAAGGGAAACTGTATTTCGAGGTATCAAACGCCGCCGGCGACAAGCGCCCGCACCGCCTCGAGGCTTTTCTCGCGATCGGGGAAAAACGGCACCACGTGAGCCATGATCCGTCGTTCGGTGGGGCCGTTCATAGACTTGCGGCCTCGGATTCGAGAAAATCCTTCCACACATCCGGCTGCAGCTCCCGCGCCGAAATAAACAGATCCTTATCGCCTCGGCCGCTCATGTTAATCACCACGGTATGCCCGGCTCCGAGCTCGCGCGCCTTCTCGAGCGCGACCACGCCGGCGTGTGCCGACTCGAGGGCAAATATTACCCCCTCGGCCCTCGCAAACCGCTTCAAGCCCTCGAGCGCCTTCTCGTCGCCCACCCGGTAAAACCGAATGCGGCCGGATTGCCCGAGATGCGCAAGCTGCGGCCCGATTCCCGGGTAGTCGAGCCCCGCCGATACCGAATGCGTCTCGGAGACCTGCCCGTCGTCGTCGAGGAGGAAAAGGCTCTTGTAGCCCTGCACAATTCCCTCGCGGCCAAGGCCCGTCATGCGCGCGGCGTGCTCGCCGATGCCTTCGCCGCGACCTCCCGCTTCGACACCGATGAGCTCAGGCTGATGTTCGCGTCCGTCCCCCGGCGGCACGCTTTGCGATGCGGCAACACCGCCTCACCCGCCGATATCCGGCGAGAAAAAGCCGATCGCATTCGACCCTCCGCCGACACAGGTGACAAGCGCGTCGGGGGTCACACCACGCTCTGCAAGCTGATCGCGCACTTCGTTTCCGACAACGCTCTGAAACTCTCGCACCATATCGGGAAAAGGT
>JBKGYS010000217.1:0-3155 GCA_046545955.1 Spirochaetales bacterium
CGTATGCAGGAGCTGGTGGCCAAGCAGGATGAGCCGATTACGCCGTTCATCGATAAGGTTCGACAGCTCTCCGAGGAGCTCGATGTTTCCACCGTTCTCGTGTTAGGTGGAAGCGGTGACTACTTCGATGTCGCCGACGAAGTAATCGCGATGCAGGAATACCGTCCGGCCCGCGTCACCGATTCGGCACGACGAATCGCCGAAAAACACCGTACCGAGCGACAACCCGAGGGTGGAAGCTCCTTCGGTCTGCGCCGAGCCCGCGCGCCTCAGCCGAAGAGCATTGATCCGCGCAAGGGCAAGTTCGACGCGAAGACAAAAGCGTTCGGCGTCCGCGCGATACAATTCGGTGTACACGAGATTGACCTTCAGTCGGTCGAACAGCTCGTCTGTGAGAGCCAGACACGGGCAATTGCCGAGGCGCTGCTCCTCGCGCGGTCGCAGATCGACGGCGAGCGCACACTCGCGCAGCTGCTTCGCTGGGTCGAAACGCAAGTCAGCGAGCATGGGCTCGATGTTCTTTCGCGGAATCGTCCTGCAGACCTTGCACGCTTCCGCACCGCGGAGCTTGCGAGTGCGATGAACCGCCTTCGCTCGCTCGCGGTAACGCAGCGGCCGGCACGGGAAAACATCAGCCTTTTTCCGGAGTCTTCAAAAGAGTAACGCAGCCGAAACGCGCTTCGCCCGGCGGTCGCATAAGGCTTACGCCTCCGAAGGGGCACGCCCGTACAGCGGCAGAAGCGCGATAGCCGCGAGAAGCGCTACGCCGGTGACCTGGAAGACAGCGTCGAAAAGCCCGAGATCGGCGAAGTACCCTGCAAGAGCGGGATAGAGGCCCGCGCCGACCAGGTTGGCGACCGGAATTATGAGACTGATAACGACGTTGCGGGAACGCGCGGGACCGATTTCGGTAATAGCGGCGATCGCGGCGGGAAAGAACGCGCTTATAATGGCCGGTTGCATGAGAACCGCGACAATGAGAAACGCACCGTCGGCGACGGTCAGCAGTATTGTAAAGATTCCGGTTACCGCGAATATACCGGCAACAAGCTTTTGAAAACCGAATCGATCGACAAGCAGGCCCGAGAGAAAGATAATGCCGAGACCCGAAAGCCGGGATATCCCGATAAGCCCGTTGGCAAGCTGCTGGTCCATACCGCGAAAGCCGATGAGAAACGTCGGAAGCACGGCGAACATTCCCATTGCCGCTGAAGCGGCCAGCACGAGAAACACGATAATGAGCCAGAATCGCGGGTTACGAAAAATAACCCGAAGGTTGCTGAGCAGAGGCGCTTCCCCGTAGAAGGCGCCCGCCTGCCCGCGAAGCAGATACGAGAGCCCCGCCAATGCCGATACAAGGCCCGTTGCAGAGACCAGCGCCCGCCAGCCGACAAGCGGTAGAAAGATCGCAGCGACCGCCGGTGCGAGTACAAAACTCGAAGACGGGCCCATTTCGTGAATCGCAAAGCCCATTCCACGACGATGGTCGGGGGTAATCTGCGCGACAATGGAAAGCCCCGACGGAGCGTACAGCCCGGCCGAGGCGCCAACTATGAGCACCCCGAGATTCAGCACGGGCAGGCTCGGCGCCGTCGCGGCTATCTGCATTCCCATTCCTACCCCAAGCGCGGCGATTCCGACTATGTAGCGGTGCTTCAAACGGGTCGCAACAAACCCGCTCGAGACCATCGCCACGCCGTAGCCGATGGCGATCACGGTAAAAATACGCGTAGCCTGCGCGGCGGTTGTCCCGAGGTCGCGTTGAATGGACACGAGCAGCGGCGAAAACAGCAGCCGGGGAAAGAAGACGCTGAAGACCATGACCACAATCGCGGCGAGTCCGGGCAGAGCGTGTCGAAGGCGTGGGTGGGATGTAGAAATGCTTTCGCTGGTACTCATAGGCCTGCCACCAAGAGTACGCGTTCAACGCTCAGGCCGCAAGCCGTCCCGACTGTCTACCAGCGTGGTGTTCCGGAGGTTGCCTGGTTTCCAAGTGCGTGTCCGTTATCTGCGACTGTCCGGGTTTGAAGGCGGTTCAGTCCTGGAAAAGTGGTCCGGTGTGCGGGCGGCCGACCGAACGTTACGAGCTAATGGTTGCCGTACTCGGAGTGAGAGTGTCTCGGTACGGCGGATTTTGCGACGTACATTGCCTCGTCGGCCCTCCTGATAAGTTCCTCCGGCGTTTCTCCGTCATCACCGTACACGGCGATACCTATACTCGCGTCGGTACGAAGCGGTTTGGCATTTACGATAAATGGCCTGCGTATGATATCCGTAAGCCGCTCGACAACCCGGGTAACCCTCTCCTCTGAGGTAAGGGATTCGAGAATAGCCACGAACTCATCTCCTCCGTAGCGAGCAACCACGTCGCTCGCGCGAAGCTCGGCATCAAGTCGCCGGCCGATTTCCCGAAGAAGCATATCGCCGGTCAAATGACCGTAAAGGTCGTTTACCGCTTTGAACCCATCCAGATCGATAAACAGCACAACGAGTGGATCGCCCGCGTTTCTCGACCTGCGGGCGATTGCTTCTGTGAGCCGTTCGGTAAGAAAGCGGCGGTTTGGCAGACCAGTGACTTCGTCGATAAGCGATATGTCGCGAAGGTGCCGCTCGCGTTCTTTCCACGAGCTGACATCGCTTGCAACGATTATGTAGCGCCATGTCTGCGCATCTTCGGTCAGCCGGCTACCCCGCAGCAGAATCCAGCGGTACCCCTCCCACCGGCGGGGAACAGCAACCTCGCATTCGGCGGCCTCTTCGGTACTGAGTGTGGAAAGAAGCTCGGCAATACTCTCGGTCGTGCTTTCGGGTAACACACGCGGCCACTCGACTTCCGATGCTTCGCTTCGCTCTACCCCAAATAAGGAAGCGGCAGACTCGTTGAGAAAAGACACTCGACCGGTCGGTTCGTCGATAACGAGAACGCCTTCACTCATATTTGCAAGCACATTACGCGAAAAGTCGCTCAGACGCTTAAGACTCGCTTCGCGCTGCTTCAGGGTACGAAGCATGTTGTCGCGCTCCTCGATAGCCCGACAGAGGGTGGTATCGTGTCGCTTTGTTCGCGACGCATCGAGCGTTACCCCGAGAAGCATTTGAACGCGTTCATTCGCGTCAACCCGCTGGATTTTCACCCGATCGCTGAACCACGTTAG
>JBKGYS010000218.1:0-3112 GCA_046545955.1 Spirochaetales bacterium
AGTACAGCTGCCGCTGTATCGCCACGCGCATAGGTCGACAAAGCCCGCCATGCCGGGTATTTTATATCCCCGGTTTTTGTGTCCCGCAACGGTGATGCGCCCGTTCTACCGAAAAACGACGCTTTGCGCGGGAGACGCTCGAGCGTGATTCTACGAGTATTCGTGGTTCCGGCGACCACGACCGTGACGAGTCCGCGCACTCTCGACGGCGCTGAGAGAGAGAGCAAACAGGTGGGCAAAAGGTACAGATGGAAAACATCAACATAGCAATCGCGCTTGCCGCAGGGCTACTGAGCTTTCTTAGTCCCTGCGTGCTACCGCTTGTCCCCTCGTATGTCTCGTACGTAACGGGGGTGAGCCTTGACACGCTCGCTGACTACGATCATTCGCACCGTAAAGCGATTGTCGCGCGGACGGTGATGTTCGTGCTCGGGTTCTCGCTTGTTTTCGTGGCGCTCGGGATTGTGTTCAGCGGCTCGGCGGTTCTTGTTGGAGGACTCGCTTCCTGGGTAAACACGCTCGCGGGCAGCATCGTCATTATTCTGGGGTTGAACGTAATTTTTGACTTCGCGTCGTTTCTCAACAGGGAACGGAGGGTACATCTGCACAATAAACCGAAAGGATATTTCGGGTCGGCCGCCGTCGGCATGGCCTTCGGCGCCGGCTGGACTCCCTGCATCGGGCCGGTACTTTCGGGCATACTGCTCATGGCGGGGACCGGAAACGGTATGGCCGAGGCCGCGGTATTGCTGTTTGCGTACTCGCTGGGACTCGGTTCACCATTCATTGTCGCAAGTATCTTTTTCTCCCCTACTGTCCGATACCTCAAGCGCATTACACCGTGGATGGGAACGATCAAACTGGCAACCGGATTACTGCTGACCGGAGTTGGCGTCCTCGTTGCGACAGGGCAGCTTCAGAACCTGCAGGCCACCCTTTACCGCGCTGCCGGTGCGATCGAGCAATGGGCCGAGCGGTATCCGGATGTCGCGTACTGGGGACCCGGGCTGATTGCGCTCATCGCGGCTGCGGCGCCATTCATACGCGCAGGGAATCGTCGGTCACTATGGAGAGTCGGACCGGCGCTTGTCCTCGGCTTGTTCGCCGGCCTGCATTTTGCGAATATTCTGCCCCTCACACACGCACTTGCTCTATGGTTCACGTACGAAGGAATCTAGCGTATCCTTTGCAGCCAATATGAGTAAGGAAATACAAGGGCTCCTGCCCCACCGCTCGCCATTCCTGTTCGTGGACACAATTGAAGAGGCTACCGAAGAAAAGGTCGTCGGTACTCGCACGTTTCAAGCGGACGAGTTCTTCTTCCCCGGGCATTTTCCCGACTTCCCGGTTGTCCCGGGAGTAATCCTTGTCGAAACCATGGCTCAATGCGGGGGCGCCGGAGTACGCAAACTCGGTTCTCTCGGAGAAAAGCTCTTTTTTCTGGCAAGTATTGAAAAGGCAAAGTTTCGACGACAGGTCCGCCCGGGAGAAACAGTTCGCATGGAGATTACGAACCTGCGAACGAGTGCCCGCGTGCTCAAACAGGAAGGTCGTTGCCTCGTCGGCGACGAGATTGCCGCCGAGGCAACATGGATGTGCCTTGTCGGCGACGCGCCCGAATAACGTTCGAAACATATGACGCGATGACCCTGTTTTCCTGTATCCGATCGGCCGCGATGGCCGGACTACAGACCGATGCCTTCCTCACGCGCCCGAATCGCCGAGAGCTTGGTCGCAAACGATATGGGCAACTCCTATCCGATATCATCGAGACAGCCGCAGGCCTCAGGTTACTGAATGTATCCCACGGGACACACGTTGGTATCGTAAGCGACAATCGTCCCGAATGGATGCAATGTGACCTGGCGGTTATCGGATTGGGTGGGGTCGATGTTCCAATGGGCGCCGACGTAACCGAGGCCGAAATCGCGATTCTTCTGAATCATGCCGAATGTCAGGTAATTATCTGCGAAACCTGGCAGCTGGCCCGGCGCGTTTTGTCTGCTAAGTCAAGCCGGACACTGCTCTCGGATATTGTGGTTATCGATCCGGAATCCGAAATTGACCACGGCGCCTCGGACGAAGAGAACGCAGACACCGCTTTCGGCACCCTGTCCGAGTCCGATCGCGCAACGAGCGCAGCCCGTGAACAGCAGGTGGGAATACACAGCCTTACCTCGCTGCTCGAACGCGCGGCGACCGAAGAGGCAATGCCCCGAAGTGACCTCGAGGAGCTGCTTATCTCGGGCGACGAAAACGACCCGGTCACTATTCTCTATACATCGGGGACAACCGGCGTTCCGAAGGGCGTTGTTCTCACGCATCGCTCATTCCTTTTTCAGATAGAGCGGGTTCCCGAACGTCTTCCGGTGGAGCGAGGTCAGGTGTTTATGAGCGCGCTTCCAATCTGGCAGAGCTTCGAGCGCGCCGCCGAGTATATTGTTCTCGCCCGCGGCGGGACTGTAGCGTACTCAAAACCGATGCTTCGAGCGCTATTTTCCGACCTGCGGGCATATCAGCCTCACTACGCCACCGGCGTTCCTCGCCTCTGGGAGGGACTGCAGCGCTCCTACCAGACTGAACTCGTCGGCCGGTCGCTTCGGGTATGGACGTCTCTTGCGAATCGGTGGGCTCGAACCCGCGACCGCGTGCTCGGACGCAGTCCCGTGTGGAAGCGCCGTTCGAATATCGGACACCGGTTGATGCTGCTTCCAATCTGCCTTCTGATGTACCTACCAGGCGTAACCGGCAGATATATCGCTTACCGGAAACTCAGAGCCCGATTCGGCCCTCGCTTCGTCGCGGGAGTGTCGGGAGGCGGCGCAGTACCGCAGCATACCGCACGATTCTATCGCGCGGCAGGAATCACGCTTCTCGAGGGCTACGGTCTCACCGAAACCGGCCCGATTCTTGCCATAAATAACTACTTTCATCAGGTCACAGGCACGGTAGGCGCCCTTTTGCCGGACATAGAGTCGAGAATCCTCGATGAACACGGAACGGAAGTCGGCATTGGGGAACACGGGGTGCTGCATGTACGCGGCGCTTCGGTAATGGATGGATATTACCGCAATCCCGAGCTTACGGCGGCCGTGCTGGAGTCCGGATGGCT
>JBKGYS010000219.1:0-3102 GCA_046545955.1 Spirochaetales bacterium
GAGCGCTCCCCGTTGCTTGTTGCTTCACGTCGCGGGGACCGGTATCGACCACGGGCAGCAGGTCGTACTGGTAGCCGCTCATAACCGCCGAGGTTCTTACTCTTTTCGTTCGACCGGGTCTATCCGCCGGGGGTGTCTTGGGCGCCACCTGGAAGGGGAAAGGTAACGGCAACGCGAGCTCCATTCTCCGACACGAGTTCGAGTGTTCCGTCTATCTGTTCGGCGAGCGCGGCGACGAGCCGGAAACCAAGGCGTTCATCTGATCCTTCGAACAATGAGTCTGAAAGGCCTGGGCCGGTATCTCGCACCACGAATGTTGCAACGTGATCGCTCAGCTGAAACCGCACGGATACGCGGGCCTCTTCCGAGTCGGCGAAGGCGTGTTTGCACGCATTCGACACAGCCTCGTTAATTATGATGCCCAGGGGTACGGCGATGTCGAGGGGGATATCGCAATCCTCCGCTTCGACAGTAACGCGCGAGGCCTCGATTCCGTGGCTTCGTCGCAGCAGGTCCACGAGTTCCGCGATATACCCGGCAGCCCTGATGTGCGCGAGCGTCGGTGACTCGTAGAGCTTCTCGTGCACCATCTCCATCGAGCGAATACGGTGCTCGCTGTTCTCGAGCGCCGGCACGGCTTCGGGAGAAACGTCGCGTTTCTGCAGGCTCAAGAGACTCGAGAGAATCTGAAAGTTATTCTTCACTCTGTGGTGTATCTCGCGAAGCATAACTTCTTTTTCTTCAGCTGATGCGCGAAGAGAGGCTTCCCGCTCGGCGATCGTTGAAACCATACGCTCAAGCCCGGCGGTTATGACACCGATATCATCGCTGCGATGGGATCCGCTAAACGCCTCGTAGTCCCCGGCGGCCACGCGATCGAGACGGCGAAGCACGCTACGAAGTGGCGAAACAATCATCCGGTGTTGAACAAGCGCTACGACAATCGCCACGAGAACGCCGAGTGCCACGGTAACGCTTCCGGTTGTAGCGAGCCGACTGCGGATTTCCTCTCTCGCCGCGTCATCCCGGAAATAGACCGTAACTTGTCCGATTTCCTCGCCCTCATGGGAGATACGCCTTGTCCGGCTGCCGTACGCGTCGGAAATCGCGGTCTCGAGCGAATTCCTGCGTTCTACCTGCTCGGGAGCGCTATTATCGCCCACGCGGGCGTACGCAAGCCATATTTCGTCTTCCTCCAGATCGTCGACCACTATCGCGACAAGGTTTTCGTCCTGCATTTCACCTCGGAGGTAGGCCGAAGCGGTCTCCTCGTCGTAGCTCCACAGCAGGTTGTCCAGCGAATACTTGAGGCGGGTGACCGCCTGCTCGCTGCGTGCGGCGAGATCCTCGAGGACGTCGTCGCGTGTGACGCGGTAATCGAGTATCGCAAACCCAGCCATCGTGACCACGATAATCGCCACCAGCGCCGCGATAAGTCGGCGCTCGAGTCTCGAATGCAACCACGAGAGACTCTTCTGGTGCCGGCGCTCGCGTGCGCCGGCGATGGAAGCGCGCGGGCGCGGTTTATCGCCCATCCAGGCCAAACTCCCCTGCGCGATCCGGGTTAATTACGGTCTTTGCTTCCGGCCGCCCGGGAAAGATTCGATCGAAGGGTTCGCCGGACAGGTACGCCAGAACTTGATCGGCCAGCGTCCGTCCGGCCGACTCGTCGGATGGATACAACGCGGCCACCGCGCCTGAAGCGCCGGCGGCGGTAGACTTGTTGATACCGATGAGCGGCGAGGAGGCCTCCTCGGCAACCATGCGGACGAACCGCTCGGTCACGCCCATCTGATCGTTCGGCGCGAGGAATACATCGACCTTGGAGTCGAGCTCGGCAACCTTATCGCGGGCAAGCGCAACGCTGCGAGCCGTTCCCCGCTCGCCGGGCACAAAGGGCACCTCGCGGGTGTGTAGCGAAACGTCTGAGAACTCGGTTTCAGCCATTATCTCACGCAGCCGCGCGTTGTAGGCGGTAGACTGAGGCATATCGGTATGCACGAGACCGATCGAATCCGCCTCGGGAAACAGATCGAGTACAAAGCGCAGCCGTTCACGAATGTCGACCGGATACGCCACTCCGGTGAACCTGCCGGAGGGCGGTCGGTCGAAACCACTAATCAAACCAAGCCCGACCGGGTCGGTAACGCTTCCGAAAAACACCGGTTTGCCGTCATCCGGGTCGACGAGATCGCGAATCGACCGCGCGGCGACCGTGCCCTGCACAACAATCGCGTCGTAGGAGGAGATGTCTTCGGTACGCCAGATACGCCGCGCAAGCCCCTCGCGATTTTCGACCGAATGCCGCGTTATATCCGGACCCGCATCACCGCCGCATTCGAGCCGATCGAGTTCGCGCCGAAACGCACGACGAACGGATACGTACGGCTCAGCGTCCTCGCTTTCTATAACCAGAAGACGACAATCGTCGATTTCCGCCGAAATATCGTCGCCGCGCGCACCCACGCCGGCGCCGGCAAAGAAACAAAGGACACATACTGTCCCCAACTGTTTGTGCATGACTCCGTCCCGACACCCAGCCCCGCGAACCGTTTCCCGTCCGGGCGCGCCTCACCTACCCCAGGGCGCCCGTGGTAAAATCAGTCTGAGCTCACATTCACGTGTTCGAAGCTTCGCGTAGCCGTATCGTATACGCCGAAACTCGGCTCGCCGAATCGCCCCATAATTTCGCCGGGGTTGGCCCAAAGGGTGTTGCCGATTTGCTCTATGTACTTTTTGTGGTCGTGACCGCTGAACACCGCGTCGTACGCCCGGCTCTCGGCCAGTCGCTGGGCGAGATCGGGGTAATGATTCAGCGCCACCTTTTGCCCGTCCATCTCGAGCTCGGCGAGATGTCCGTGAAGCGTGACGTGATCGTGCTCCGACGCGATCCGCGAGAGAAGAAATGTGTCGCCGTCGTTATTTCCGAAGACCACGTCGATCGGACCCGAGAAACCCTGCGCGAGTTGCGCGAGGGTGAACGGGGCGCAGAAGTCTCCGAGAAACACTAACCGCTCGCACTCGGCCGTACGGCCGCTCGAAAGCGCGGTTGCGAGGTTCCATATGTTGTCGTGAATATCACTGAAAACCGCAATCTTCATG
>JBKGYS010000220.1:0-3099 GCA_046545955.1 Spirochaetales bacterium
CGCCGGCATCCGCATTGTGCACGGCTTTTGCCCATGCCATGGCGGTCTTGCCGACACCGCGGTTAGCGGTAGTATATCGGTCCCGTGCTGTGGCAGAAGCTCCTTTACCTGCCGGTTGAGCTTGAACTCATTATCAGCGGCTCCTATAGCCTGCGATGCGTTGCGTTGCGTCGGAGTTAGTATATGCGACTACATGCAACTACTCAATGCCTGCTTTCACGGCTCGCGGGGCGGTTTTGGTCACATCGCCGTACTATCGCTATATTGGAGCAGTAGGGGTCTCAAGACTATGGCGCAGAACAGCAATTCCGGAGATGACTTTCAAATAGGCGACAACGAGGGCGGTACTGGGCTTAAGACCCGGAAAACCGAAAAGACCAAAAAGCCCGATATGTATCGCGTTTTACTGCTGAACGACGACTTCACACCGCGAGAGTTCGTAGTCGAGGTACTGCAGAAAGTCTTTCGCAAGTCGCTCGCGGAAGCCTATAAAATTATGATCCGCGCGCACCGCGGCGGCCATAGTACCGTCAGCGTCTACACCTACGACATCGCCATGACCAAGACGAGCCAGGCCCGAAACATGGCCAAAGAGGCCGGGCATCCCCTGCAGTTCACCGTCGAGCCGGACAAGTAGCGGTGACAGGTGACGCGGCGATCGCGACTGCGATTTCGAGAACACCGGAATCGCAGTCGCGAGCCGCGGTTATGGGTATATTCGGGGTATGAACGTGAACACGCGGATCCTGGCAGCGGTTGCGGGCTGCCTTCTAATGTTGTCTCCAGCGGCGGTCGCGGCCGACGAGCGCGCCGCCACCGATGGCAATCGGGACCGGATTGTTCGCACGGGCATGACAGTACTCGGCGGCTGGGCAACAGCGAATATAGGGGCAGGACTCGCCGGTATGGCGCTTTCGGAGGACTCGACACAACGCGGGTTTTGGGAAATGAACGCCATGTGGAACACCGTAAATCTGGGCCTCGCCGGGTGGTCGCTGTACGATCAGTGGCGATCGAGTTCGGCGGGGGCAGCGTCCGAGGCCGAAGTTACGGATATCGAGACGTACCGCGAGGAGTCTCATAGCTTCGAGAAGGTGCTGCTGTTCAACGCAGGGTTGAACTTCGCCTACATGGCCGTCGGTGGATGGATGTGGGACCGTGGCAGTCGAGGCGAAGGGCTTGACGCCGGGGGGATCTCCGCCGATCGGCTTACCGGATGGGGACAATCTCTGGTAGCTCAAGGAGCGTTCCTGCTTGGCTTTGACCTGACCATGTGGCGCGCGATCGCTCGAGACCGGGCCGTGACGGTGAACGGCGCTGATTAACGCTCCAGACTTTCCGGTCGGATGCGCATCGAATAGATGCGCCACGACCGACTCCGCGGTAGCACAAAGAACTTTCTCGGTTTACCCTGTCGAGTATGGCAAAAACAACTCCTACGGTCCTGATCGTGGAAGACGAACCGATAAGCAAAGTGCAAATGGAGAAAAGCCTGAACGCGCTGAACCGGTTCAACGTCGTCGCGTGCGACAACGGGGAGGACGCGGTAGCCTACGCCGACAGTGAACCGATTACCGTTGCATTACTGGATATCGGGCTGCCGGGTATCGACGGAGTTGAAACAGCGCGGAGGCTGAAATCACGCCACGATGCGAGTATCATTTTTATCACGGCGCATAGCGACGAAGAAACTATCTCGAACGCGAGAAGCATCGACCCATACGCAATCTTTTCGAAGCCCTTCGACATTGCCCATGTGCGCGACACGGTTAACAGCATAGTCGACACGTCGTACTCCGACATTCCCGAAACCCTTTCTCCCGGATTTCTTCTGGACACCCTCTACGATACCGCACAAGTGGGTATGTGTGTGACGGATGAACACCGCAGATATGTGCGAGTAAACCGTGCCTACCGCGACACTTACGGCTACCTCGCGGAGGAACTCATAGGCAGGGAGTTTACTACCGTGCTTCCTCCCGAAGACAGAGAAGCCGCCGCGGAAATGCACGACCGCTTTATCGCCGGAGAGCTGGCGGAATTGCCGGCGGAGTGGCGCGTCCAGACGAAGGAGGGCAGCATTCGCAACATTCATGTAACCGCCGGACGCATGATCGGAAACGACGGGAAGACGTACAAAGTCACTACCGTCACCGACATTACCGAGCGCGTTGCGCGCGAACAGGAGCTTAAATCGGTCGCCGCGCAGAAAGACCTTCTCCTGCAGGAACTGAATCACCGTGTGAAAAACAACCTCTCTACCCTCGCCTCGATCGTCAACCTCGAGCACAGTCGCGAAGGACTGGGCGACGAAGCGAGATCCACGCTTAAGAGTGTCTCCAGTCGCATTTACGCACTCGCGCGCGTCTACGAACGACTGCAATCGCAGAAAGACTATTCTTCGATTGATGCCGCGCAGCTGATCTACGATATCTGCAACGGAACCGCAGACGCCAGTAATACGCACGCGGTACGTGTGCACACAAGCGTGGATGGAGTCGGGACAACGACACTTGATCTCGGCGTCGCGATGGGGCTTATTGTAAACGAGCTGCTCAGCAACAGCGTTAAACACGCGATGCACGAAGGACACGAGTTAACCGTGAACGTCGACGTTTCGGCCGAACACCACGAGACCACCGTGGACTACTATTTAAACGTAAGCGACAACGGCCCCGGGCTCCCCGACGACTTCGACCTGGAGACATCCGAGAGCCTGGGCATACAGATCGTGCAGGCGATAAGCGCACGCCACGAGGGCGCGGTGTACTTGGTCGATCCCTCGCGGGCGCACATACGCGTGCATCTTCGCGAAAATATACAGGAGAATATACAGGAGCAGGTGTAGCGGCGACGCCAAAGCTCGACTGAACGCTTTTCGTAGAAGCGTTGCCCGAGGCCGGCCTGACGAGGCGTGTTAGCCCGGAAGCCTGAAGTAGGAGAGGAGCTCATCCAGCTGCTCGGATAATTGAGCCAAATCCCGCGCATTATCCGCCAGTTCCACGCCTCGTGCCGCATGCTCAAGGAAACGATTCCGTACGAAGGCTACGGGTCAAGCACGCGCTCGACCCGAAAGGAATCCTTAACCCGGGCAAGATT
>JBKGYS010000221.1:0-3062 GCA_046545955.1 Spirochaetales bacterium
CTTCGAACTGGTCGACGCTTATGCGCCTGCCGGCGTCAAGCAGAAGCCCGTACCGAAGTGCCGTCTTGCCTTTGCCGATCGTACCGACGGCGCGGAGGATTCCATCCTTAAAATAGCCTGCGAGAAACTTTCCAGCTTTCACATCGCCCTTGAACCGTACCTCATCGAAGTCCGGGGCATAGCCGTAATATCCGAACGATGTTTCGAACTGTCGGGTCCAGAAAAACGGCGCAAACGGCAGTGGCTCGTCCTTTCCGACGATTGAGCGAGCAGCCTGACGCCCGTGGCGCTGGGCGACGACCCAGTGTTCGACACGCTTCGCGCCATCCGGTCCTTCGACCCTCGCGATATCGCCGACCGCATACACGCCCGATTTCGCGGTGCGCAGCTGCCCGTCCACCGGGACCGCACCGCCGTCGAGCAGGCCGGAGTCCTCGAGGTAGTCGACAACGGGCTCTGCCCCGGTTCCGATTACCACCAGATCGGCAGGAAGGCTACTGCCGTCGTCGAGCTCCACGCGATCCACTCGACCGTCCCCGGCGATACGTTCGACCCCGCGCCCGAGATGCAGCCCGACTCCCGCGTCCCGGTGCATGGTGGCGAAGCGCGTTCCCACATCGACCCCGAAGCTCCGTTCAAACGGAACCTCCTCCGGAGCAACAATCGCCACATTCAAGCCGCGAGCACGCAGATACGCCGCCACCTCGGTGCCGATAAAGCTTGCCCCGATAACCACGATGTTGTTCGCGTTCCTCGCCTCTTCGCGAATCGCCTCCGCGTCCGAAGCGTTGCGAAGGAGATGCACGCCCTTCAGGTCGATTCCGGCTATCGGCGGAGTCTTCGCCCGCGAGCCGGTGGCGAGCACAATGAAGTCGGCCTGTAGCTGCTCTCCATTGTCGAGGGTAATGCGCCGGTTATCCGCATCGACTCCGGTCGCGCTGCGACCGGTCCGAAGCTCAATCTTCTGCCGCTCATAGAATGAGGCGGGACGCAGTGCAATATCGTCAAACCCCATCTCTCCGGCAAGATAGAACTTCGAAAGCAGCACTCGATCGTACGGCCGCCCGGCTTCCGGCGTAATCATTATAATACGCCCGCCGAACCCTTCCCGGCGAAGTTGCTCGGCCGCCAGCGCCCCGGCGGCGCCGGCGCCGACGATCGCCACCGTTCGCGAGTCCGCACCTGTCGGTACGGGAAACGAAACCTCCTGACGAGCTCCGATCGATACCCTGCCGTTTTCTTCCTTTACCTCGTAGCGTGGCAGATCGTCGAGCGCGGGGGGAGACATGACACTACCGGTGGCCGCGTCAAAGCGCGCGTTATGGCACGGGCAGGTAAGCACGCCGTCGGCGAGGTGCCCGTTCGACATCGGGCAGCCGACATGCGGACAGGCGTCGGCCCACGCGTGCAGTTCGGTTCCCGTGCGTACGAGCAACACACTCTCCTCCTCGGAGAGCTGCACTGATACGAACGAACCATCTGTTATATCTTCGCTTGCAGCAATATCCTTCCAGTCGTTACTCGCCATAAGTGTTACAGTAAGGCGGGAGCCTGTAATCAGGCAAGTGGGATTTGTTACAATTATCTGCGGCGTTGACAGCTGGTGCCCTTAGCAGTAATTTCGCCGCCATGATTCAAATCGCCACCAGGCGTAGGTCCGCTCTGTGACGGGAAGCTATAGGTAATGCATCAAGGGTGGCGGCCATGGAGGATTCACTTCTAAACTCAAGAATACTACTCGTTGACGATGATCTCGCAACTCTCACGCTGCTGCAGGCTATGCTCGCGAAGCATGGGTACAGGAACGTCGTTGCCATTGAGGACCCGAGGAATGTGATCGACGAGTATAGGAGAGAGCGGACCGACCTCATACTTCTCGATCTCGAAATGCCGCACATGGACGGTTTCGAGGTCATTCGGCAACTCGGCCTGCTTCACGACCCGATTCTTCCACCGGTCGTAGTAATGACCGCCCAACCGCAACACGATCTGCGTATAGAGGCATTGAACGGCGGCGCACGCGACTACATTACCAAACCCTTTAATATGGACGAGCTGCGTGCTCGCGTGCGTAATATGCTCGAGATCCAGCAGGCACACAAAGCGGTGTATGCGCAAAAGGAGATGCTCGATGGTCAGGTGCGTGAAACGACCTCCGAGCTTCTGCGAACCCGTCTGCAGATAGTCCAACGGTTGGCTCGAGCGGCGGAGTACCGGGACAACGAGACCGGCCGACATATTCTGCGCGTCAGTCATACTGCCGTGCGTATGGCTGAGGAGCTTGGAGGGGACAGAGAATATCTCAGGATGATGTTGCACGCCTCGCCATTGCATGACGTGGGAAAGATAGGTGTGCCTGACGCGATTCTTCTGAAACCCGGAGCGCTCACTGCGAACGAATGGAACGTAATGAGGCGCCACACAACAATGGGCGCAGAGATTCTCGACGGCGATGATTCGGACCTTCTTATCCTTGCCCGCGAAATAGCGTTGACACACCACGAACGGTGGGATGGTTCCGGTTATCCTCAGGGACTTGTCGGAGAATCGATTCCGGTCTCGGGACGAATAGTTTCGGTCGTGGATGTTTTCGATGCGTTGACTTCCAAACGCCCCTACAAAAAAGCATGGAGTTTCGACCGCGCAGCTCAACTTGTTCGGGATAGTGCGGGAACGCAGTTTGATCCTGATATAGTGAACGTGTTCGACCGTCTGCTTCCCGAAATTGTATCGATTAACAGACGGTTTTCAGATAATGGTCATGCCGGCGGTTCAACCGAGCCCAGTCCGGTTGAGGAGCTATAGCTGTCGAAAGATTCGCTCAAGCTCGGTCATGTCCACCGGTTTGATGATAACGTCGTCCATACCGACGTCACGACACTGCTCCAGCGTCGAGGGCTGAGCATCGGCGGTGAGCCCTATAACCGGCACACTGGACTCCGAGGCGCCGGTCATTTTGCGAATACTCCGTGTTGCATCGAGCCCATCCATATTTCGCATGTACACATCCATGAGGACACAGTCAATACGCTCTTCGGAGATAAGCTCTACCGCGCGCCGGC
>JBKGYS010000222.1:0-2967 GCA_046545955.1 Spirochaetales bacterium
GAAAGCTCGACAGGCGTACCCGTTTCGGCTTCGAACGAGCGCGCACGCTCGAGATTATCCGCCGGTTGATATCCGGCCTGAGCCATGTAGAGCATGTGCAGCCCCTCTCCAGCGGCAATCGCCGGAAGGAGCATAACGATAATGGATGCACCGAAAGCAACTTGAAAGGAAAGGCGCACGTCCCAATGGTAGGTTCGGCCCCGGCTGCTGTCAACGTTTCTTTTGTATGCGAAAGCGATCTTGATCGAAGCGCTCTACTCAACCTGAAAACCGCCGGAAGGGACCGGCCCCCTGTTCGAGTCTCTGCCTCGCCCGCGGCATCGATGCCGAGGTGATCCTTATCGACCGGAGCGGTAGGTAAGCCCGAAGCCGTAGGGAAACAAGGGAAGCTTTTCGAGTTCGCCGTCGCTTACGTCGGATTCCCCTTGCCCGACCACACCGTAGCCGGCCGACCTCGCCTCTTCGGCCGTCCAGGTCTCGCCTTTATCACCATCGACCTGAAGTGGAATTTGGGAATTCCGGCGCGGCCAGGTCATAGGTAGCCGACCGGTCGGTTCGTTGTCTCCGAAAAGGATATCGGCAATCCCTGACGCCTCGCTTCCGGGAAGCCAGGACGCAAGGAGCGCATCCATCATAGGAAGCTCGTCTGTAAGAACAAGCGGACGGCCGCTGAGAAGAACTACAACAAGCGGAGTGTTCGACCCAGAGGCTTTTTCGATCAGGTCGATGTCTTCCTCATGCAACTCGAGCCGTTCGCGGTCACCTTCGAATTCGGCGTAGGGCGCTTCCCCGACAACCGCGATCGTGACGTCGGCGTCTTCGATGTCTTCGCCCGCGCGTTCGGCCGACCGAGAAGATGTAACCTCGAGATCGGAGCCCGCCCGGTCCGAAATCGCATCGAGAACACTTGTGCCGGCGGTGTCGTTACCCCGCACGCCCTGCCATTCGATGGTCCATCCGCCTGACTGAGCGCCGATATCGTCGGCAAACCGGCCGGTTACGTGGATATGTTCAATATCCTCGTCGAGCGGAAGCGTTTCGTCTTCGTTTCGCAGGAGCACCTGCGATTCGCGTACCGCCTTCCTCGCGAGCTCAAGGTGCTCTTCGCTTCGTATCGTGTCCTGATACGACCTGTCGGCAAACGGCGCTTCGAACAGCCCCATCTCGAATTTGAGCGTAAGCGTTCTGCGGACTGCATCGTCGATGCGTGACATTGTCAGTTCACCGGAACTCGGCGAGCTCGTGAGCGGTGTCGAGAAACGAGCGATAGTCGTCGGGAACCATGTTCATGTCTATGCCGGCCCGTATGCTCTGAAGCGTTTGATCGCGCTCGCGCCCGGGTAGCTGGTAAATAGCACCCCAGTCACTTAACAGCATCCCGTCGAACCCGAAGTCGTCGCGGAGTACGCCTGTCAGCAGCTCACCGCTTCCGTGCACTTTCTCACCGTTCCAGCTGTTGTAGCTTGCCATGATAGCGCGCGCGCCCTCATCTATCGCCGAGCGATACGGCGCGGCGTGTATTTTCAGGAGCTCTTCTCGAGGGAGTTCAGTATCGCCCTGGTCCTCACCGTTTTCGGTACCGCCGTCGCCGACCCAGTGCTTGGGCGTGGCGAGCACCCACCCGGAGTTACCCGGTGATCCATGCTGATACCCGCGAACGGCGGCGGCGCCGAGCCGGGAGACAAGCTCCGTGTTTTCGGAGAACCCTTCGTACGTTCTCCCCCAGCGAATATCCTGCACAACGGAAACCGCCGGAGCGAAATTCCAGCGTATGCCGGTGCCGGCCATTTCGCGCGCGGTTGCGCGGGCGATGTCTTCGACGAGTCCGGCATTACGCGTGGCTCCGAGCCCGATGTTATGCGGGAAAACCGTGGCGTCTTTCAAATTGTTGTGCCCGTGTACTGCGTCCGTTCCATAGAGAAGCGGAATACCAAGTCGAGTGTCGAGCGCCTGCCGTTGAAACGTGTCGTACATATCGGCCCACGCATCGGGATTGTTGTCGTCGGGGGTCGAACCTCCGCCGCTGAGAATGGAGCCGAGGTTATATTCCCGGATATCATCGGCGGTTTGCAGATACTGCCGGTCGATCTGCGTCATCTGTCCGAGCTTCTCTTCGAGCGTCATTCGTTCGAGAAGATCCTCCACGCGAGCCTGCGTTGGTCGGTCTGGGTCCCAGTACGGGGCGTCGGCGGGTGGCTCATTGCTCTCGGAGACAGCTCGCGGCCCGGTACACCCGGATGCTGCAACCATGATGAGAATGGCCGCCGCCGTGGCGGCAACGCGAGCTGTCGCGCGGAAGCGCGCTATCACGGTCGAGGGGACTCGTCGACCGGGAGCCGCCATCGAGACCGACCGTCGGTCCGCGGCGGCACGCGCGTTTCGATCATAACTCGACCGTTGCATTTTACACCTCCGGATGCAGCAGTGGGCCATCCGGTCGATACCGGAAGCAGATCAACACATCGCTTGTGGTTGTGCGATACGTGAATAAGTAACTTGCCTGCTGCAACGAAGATCATGAAGGACGTTCAGTCCACGGTCAACCCGAGATAACCGCACCTTTTTCACCTTAAAAACTTTTTTTTGACCCGGTTCTCGGCCCGTGGTACGATGAGCCACTCGGAAAAATAGTCATGGTGGGAATTGAGTTTGTCTGCCAGCGTCTGTGCCATCGATTAATCCCACTCTGACCGCATGGAGGTTTTATGAATGCAATTCTTCTCGCGGTGGTGGGGCTGAGCGCTTTTGTGCTTGGCTATCGTTTTTACTCGAAGTTTATAGCCGAGAAAATATACCGGCTTGATCCTAACTACAAAACCCCGGCCCACCAGTTCGAGGATGGCCGCGATTACGTTCCCACGAACAAGCACGTACTTTGGGGACACCACTTTACATCGGTTGCCGGCGCTGCGCCGATCGTGGGACCGGCGATTGCCATTTTCTGGGGATGGTTGCCGGCTGTGCTCT
>JBKGYS010000223.1:0-2941 GCA_046545955.1 Spirochaetales bacterium
AGCCAGGATCAAACTCTCCATGATATAACATGTGTCCGACCGAAGCCGAACACAATACGTTAAGAGTTGTATCTCTCTTGCTCTTTATTGCTCTTGACTGGCAAAAAATTGCTCGCTTAACAAGCGTCGACTCCGGGCTCTCCCCTGCTCATCGCTCGCCGCACATCGGACATAGTCCCTCGCGCGGCACGCACAATTCGCAGGCGTTTCACCCGGTCTCAACACCTTACCGTCAGACTTATTCGTTGCAGAACGACCTACCGCCGCTTCGCTCTCGTATGCGAGAACGCGCCTTGCTCCGCTACCGCTTCCCCAAAAACACCGCACCGCGCGCTCTGCGCGCGAGCGCCGCCTCCGGTTCGGCCGTAGCCTGAAGACACTCACCGGTAGTTCGCCCCCGATCGTCTTTCCTTCCCTTCTCTCGCGCTGTAAAAGAACTGACAATTCCCCCGCTTTTTCGCTCTCGCCCAAAAAGCGGAACCCGATTGATAGCACATCGAGTCATGAAAGGTCAATAGGTGTGCATCCGAATTCGCGCATTCGCGTCGGACACCCGCTGTTGCCTGTAATTCCCCGCCGTTCGCCGGCAGGGAATCGAACCGTAGACGATTTGCGGGCGGTTAGTCAACACACTTGGAACCGAATTCGCAAACACCTCTCCATCGCTATGGGTCGGTAACATACACACCGCACCGAGCACGCTGTGCTTTATGCGAAGCTGATTCGCCGGTCGCGCTCCTGCTTTTCTGCAATCCTTCTCTTCTGCAGGTCGGCGGCCGTCGACTACGCCTTTTCGTTATCGCCTTCCTCGCGCTTCGCGCGAGCGATATCGTTTTCCTTTTGTCGAATCGACTCGCGAAGGCGCCTGATCTCGTCCACAACGCGGCGAACCTCGTCGTGGTCTACGGTCACCGGCTGCCCCTCTTCAATAAGCAGGTCATAGGTCGTATGACCGAGCTTGGCGAGCTGTTTCTGAAGCTGATCCTCGAGTTGCATCAACTCAAACCGCAGAATGCCGGAACGGCTCAGATCCTGAGCACGGTCTTTTGCTTTCCCGAAAAGATCCTTCGATGTATCCACGCCCTGTTCCAGAGCTCCTCTCATGCGCTGCCAAAAATCCACTGGTGACCTCCTTGTGTTGTTTGACCGCGCGCTCACGCGGCCGGTACACTAGCGCCTATATTTGTAACACAATAAGGATCAATGTATGAATCTGATTTTTGTAGGACCGCCGGGAGCGGGCAAAGGGACGATTGCCGGCCAATCGGCGCAAAAATTCTCCATACCGCACATTTCTACCGGCGACATTTTCCGCGAGAACATACGCAACCAGACCGAGCTCGGTCGGAAGGTAAAGGCTATTCTCGACAAGGGCGAGCTTGTCCCCGATGAGCTCACGATCGATCTCGTCCGTGACCGTCTCGCTCAGCCGGATGCCGCGAACGGATGGATTCTCGACGGCTTCCCGCGTACGGTCGAACAGGCGACCGCGCTCGATGAGTTTGCAACCGTAGATCGCGTTATCTATTTCAACGTCGATGACGAGCAGGTTATACGACGGCTCAGCGGTCGCCGGGTACACCCGGCAAGCGGTCGCACCTACCACGTCGAGTTCAACCCGCCGCAGCGGCAGGACATCGACGATGTCACCGGTGAACCGCTTATCCTGCGCGATGATGACAGGGAGGAGGCGATTCGCCATCGCCTCGAAGTCTATCGCGAGCAGACTGCTCCGGTCATCGACTACTACAAAAACGATGGTCGCGTCGTGGAAATCGACGCAGGACAGTCCATTGAAGCGGTAACAGCCGAGTTGGAAGGGAAACTTTCAGGCTGATGTTTTTCCCGTCCGCCCGGTGAGTCTCGGGGCCCGCCTTCCAGCGCCGCCGGCGGACGATCGTTACATACCGGACTGAAGAGCCCGGCGGCCTCACCGCTCCTCCTGCTCGGGCAGCAGCCCGGACGATTCTCGAAAAGCTTGGACACACGGTCGACTCACCGCTCCTCCTGCTCGGGCAGCAGCCCTTCGTCGATCAGTACGCCCTCGACGAGATCGAGCGTCTCGCCTTCGAGTTGCGAACGAAGCGAGTCGATTGCATCTTCATTATCAAAGCCGCGGTCCAACGCCGCCCTCAGGTTCGCTACGCCTTCCTCCTGCTCGTCTATGAACGCCAGACGGATCCTCGCAAGCTCGAAGCGTGCATCCGGATCGTCGCTGTCGGCATCGGCCGCGCGCTCGTACCAGTCCACCGCTTCGTCGTAGGCCTCACGCCCGGCCGCAATCGCCCCAAGGCGCCGCAGTACCGGCGCGTCCTCATCGAGTTCCGATAGCCCGGAAAGATACTCCTGCGCTTCCTGCTCGCGATCGAGCTCAAAAAGGACCATGCCCAGCTCGCGAGCTATATCTTCCCCGTCGTCTATGTCCCGCGCCCGTTCAAGGTAATCGACCGCCCGTTCGTAACGTCCCTCCTCGGCCTCGATGACACCGAGATTGTACAGCGCGTCGACGTCCCGCTCGTTCTGCTCAAGCGCCGCCTCGAAGTTTTCCCGCGCGGCGTTCGTATCTCCACCGCGATAGTACGCTACGCCGAGCGTTCGCAGTACGAGCGTGTTTTCCGGGTCCTCTTCGGCGAGCTCCTCGAGCAGCTCGATTGACTCGGCGATCCTATCGACCTCGAGCCAGGCACGCGCGAGATTAAAGTTCGCGAGCGGGAGGTCGGGATTAAGGTCGGAGGCCCGTGCGAAATACTCTGCCGCGGTTTCCGGCTCATCGAGGTCGAGATACGCGTTGCCGATGTTCACATACTCCTCGGCAAGGTCCTCACGACTGAGCCCGGTCGCGCAACCCGCAACCAAAAAGCCGGTCAGCGCTACGAGCGCGACCGACTTCATGAACGCAGCACCGTGCGTTCGATCTCGCGGACCTGCGACCGATACAATT
>JBKGYS010000224.1:0-2914 GCA_046545955.1 Spirochaetales bacterium
GGATTCACCGACACGCACGCGGTGGCGATAAGGACTTCGCGACGTCCGGGTTGCGGTACCGCCTCACGTTCGAAGGTCAGGACTTCGGGCCCGCCGTAAGCTCTATAACGGACTACCCACCGTTCATCAATTCGAGAACCCTTCGGGTCCGCAGCAGTATTGCTCATGCCGGCCAACGCTACCGAGCCTTATATCGGCTTCGGATGACCGACCAGAGTTCCTGCAGCCCCGGATCGCTCGGGCTATCCACTCCGGAATCGAGCAGAAAGTCCCTCCGTTCGCGTTCCATCCACCGGAACATGCTTCGTGCCCCTTCCGCCGCATTATTGGTAGCCCAGCACATTTTGGTCAGCTGTCGAAGTTCCTCACGAGTGAAAAATATCCGCTCCGATCCGAAGATAACAACGAACGACTGGTCGGAGACCTGCTCTATATCAACTGCGGGTTTCGAAGCTTCGCCGGGGACGCGACCCTGCTCCACAGCGGCCTGAGCTTCCATGACCGCCTCCCGGGAGCGTTCCATTTCGTCATTGTACAACGCCACCTGACAATTTCTGACGATAAGAGCCAGGGATTCCTCGTTCAGCTTCGGCAGCGCATCTTCGATGGTAGCGATGAGTTTACGCTGCGCGTCGCTTAAGCCCTCAGCCGTACTCGGCGCGGGTCGCAGCTCGGGTGCGCGGGATTGGCCGGACGTTTTCGATGTTCCCTTCGGCGAGGCACTCGTGGATTTACCGGCGGACTTCGCTGAGCTTTTCGCCTTCCGGCCGGATTGACTCTTTTTCTCCGGCGCATCCTTTTTGTCCGAGGAGGCCTTCTTTGTTTTTTTCGTCTCGCCGTCGCCTTTCTTCGCCATGTTTGCGTCTCCCTACTCGCGCATTGCCTCTGGTTTCTTGTGAACCGCACCGAGCTCCGCTTCGATCACGCCACCGATGGCCGCCAGCGCTGATTCTTCCCAATACCGTCCGTACAGTGTAGCACCGATCGGCATCCCGGTACCGCTAAATCCGGTGCGAATCGTCAGGGACGGATGTCCCGACCCGTTCGTAGCAAGCAGAAGCTCGGTCGCCCCCAAAGGCGCCATCAAAGCATCGACCTCAAAAAACAGCCTGTCAATGTCGCGGGCGACGGTTCTTCGCAACCGTTGCGCCTCCACATAGTCTGAAGCCGGCAGAAAACGGGCGCTTCGAAACAGGTTCGGCCAGTTTTCCACTCCCTGCGCAGCCAGCATTTCGTCCTCGCCGCTCTCGGTCATCCGTTCGAAACTCGCCGCCGCCTCGGCGTAGACCGGCAGGAACAGCGATTCGTACGGATAATTCGGGAGGTCGATAGGTACACACTCGCCCCCGCACCGCTCGATCGCTTCCCGAACCGATCTCGCGCCCCATTGCAGCGCACCGTCGCTTCCCGAGTCGGCACGGAACCATTCCCGGGCCATGCCGATGCGAATTCCCTTCAAACTGCTCCGGCTGAACGGGGCATAAGGCGCCGGACAAAAATCGGGATCGAGCGTCTCGAAGTGTTCGGCCGAATCGGCGCGCAGCTCGTTGAGAACGTGCGACGTGCACTCGGCGGTGCGCGCGATCGGCCCGATTTTATCGTAGCTCCACGCAAGCGGCATCGTGCCCCCGCGCGGAACCCGTCCGAACGTCGGCCTGAGGCCCGCCGCCCCGCATGTAATACTCGGGCTGATAATGCTTCCCATGGTCTCGGTGCCGAGGGCGAAGGGGACAAGGCCCGCGACAACCGCGGCGGCGCTGCCCGCGCTCGACCCGCTCGACCCGGTGCGCTCGTCCCAGGGGTTGTTCGTCCGACCGCCATACCAGACATCACCGTAGGCGAGCGCGCCGAGCGAGAGCTTGGCGACCAGAACGGCGCCGGCGTCGTCGAGCAATCGCACTACCTCCGCGTCGTCCCGCGGTACGCGCCCGATAAACGGCTCGGCCCCGTACTCGGTCGGGATATCGCGGGTGTCGAAAAGATCCTTTGCTCCCCAGGGGATTCCGTGGAGCCGACTGCGCACCCTTCCCGAGGCTCGTTCGGCATCCGCCTGCTCGGCCAGCCGGCGGGCGCGATCCGCACATAGACGCACCAGGCAGTTGAGCCGCGGTCCGTGTCTCGAGAGCCGCTCGAGCGAGAGCTCGGTAAGCTCGCGGCTAGTCGTCTGCCCCGATTCGAGGAAATCTGCAAGCTCGCCGACCTTCGCGAAGGCGAGCCGGTTCCGACGCGCCGAGGAATCCGCAGGCAGCTTCTCAGCCACACGCGACCGGTCGCGTTCGTCTTCTGTGCGAAGCCGGTTTCCCGGGTCGCGGTCACCCGGAGGCGGCACGATCTGCATAGTGACGGCCGGAAAGACTTCGCGGGGCGGAGAGGCCGAACGGCGGGCGTTCATGGTTCTTCGCAGATTCGCGACGACTCTCGCAGCCTGCGCTGCCTTGTGCCGCGTGAGGTGCAGGCCGAGCACGTCGCCGGCCCGCAGAATCTCCGATGCGCTGTAAGTCCTTCGAGAGCGGGCACGGCGCGAGGCCCCGGCTCCGTGTTGCCCGCCGCAGCGGTTACGTAATCGCTTCATCGCTTCTCTTCCTGTATTTCAACGATTTCTACACGTCTGTTGGCATCCTGGCGTTGCGGATCGTCGGTAAGTGGTTGCGTTGCCGCGAGGGCCCGCAAACCGGTAATCCTTTCGGCGGAAACCCCTGCATCGACGAGGTAATCGCGGACGCGCTCAGCCCTCAATTGTGAGAGCCGACGTCGCCCTTCCGATGTGCCCGCAATCGCGGTATGCCCGTCGATCCGAAGCAGAAAGTCGTCATCGACGACCGCATCAGCGATCTCCGAGAGTCGCTGCCGTGTATCGGGTCGCAGGTTCGCGCTGTCGGGATTAAACCGCACTACATACGTATCGGTTTCTGCC
>JBKGYS010000225.1:0-2876 GCA_046545955.1 Spirochaetales bacterium
GTGGCTGAGCTGCGTATTCGGGCCGGCTGTCAGCGCGACGCGGGAGCCACCCCGCTGCGCGGCAATCACCTCGCCGGTTACCGTTTTACCGTCTACCGGCTCGACAGGCGGCATAAGCTGGGCGAGAAGCTGCTCCTCGCGGCAGTGCTCGATGAAGTTGAGCTCTTTAAGGTTAATCCGGTCGTACGGCATGACAAGGTAGGGGCGCAGCCGGTCGGTGTTGAACTGATACGCTATACGTTCGGCCACGCCGTGAACCGCCGGCGTTCCTCGCGCGATAACCGTCGGCGTGTGGTAGGGCAGACGTTGGAGTGCGCGGCGGATCGCTGTTTCATCTATGCCGTGGTCAACGCCGCTCGCCGCGAGCGCCCGGTCGATATCCTTGCGCGACGGCGGGGCGCCACCTTTTCGGGGAGCCGAAATCACAAGCCATGCCTCGAGACCGTCGTCGGAAACATCAACCTGGACCTTCGCTCCCAGGTTTCTCCCGCCGGGCCAGTAGACCAAGGGGGTAGGAGTTCGGTCTGCGCGTTCTATAACCTCCCGTATCCGGCTTCGAGGCACCTTGGGGACACCGAGAAGCTTCAGACGATTTTCGACGTCCTCGGCGTAAACCGGGCGTCCCGAGG
Organism: Spirochaetales bacterium; assembly: GCA_046545955.1. Taxonomy (GTDB): domain Bacteria; phylum Spirochaetota; class Spirochaetia; order DSM-27196; family SKKC01; genus SLAN01. The sequence goes on from JBKGYS010000225.1 coordinate 630, forward strand.
CTTGCGGAGGATATACGCTCAGGCAGGCATAGCCGTCCTGGTAGTAGACTTCGAACGAACCGTCTCGAGCCCGAGCGGCGTTGTTGTCAGACTTTTGCGGTTGCATCTTGAAACAAGGATAGCACAAGGCGGCGAAGCAACCAACGAGAGGCGCTACCGCTTCTCTGTCGCCGCAAGAGCCCGACGGGAGTAGTGCTTACCAGCCTGCGCCGGCGAGCGCAGCGACATATTGAATGCGTTCGAGATCCTCGGGCTGGTGTTTTCCGGCTTTCGCGAGTTGTCCGCGGGCATCGTTAACGCTCGCGTACCCCTGCGAGTCGAGCCATTCGTCGAGTCCGTCGACCATCGTGGTAATGTGCGATACCTTGCGCTCGAAAAGCACCGAGGCAATCTGTACGATCTGAGCGCCGGCAACAATGGACTTTGCGGCATCTGTAGCTGTGTGTACCCCGCTCGAGACCGAAAACTCGCACGATAGCTTCGGCGAAAGGATCGCGACCCACCGCAAGGGTAAGTGCAGTTCCTGCGAACTGCTGAGCTGGTATCCGGGTACCGGTGTGAGTGTTTCCGGGTCAATATCGAGCTGGTAGAAGCGATTGAAAAGTACAACGCCCTGGATTCCGAGCGAATGAAGCGTCTGGATGACACGCGGAAGCGCGGTAAAATAGGGGCCTATCTTTACAACCAGCGGCAGCGAAACGCGGCTTCTCACATCCTTCACAATTTCAAAGAGTTGATCTTCCACCTCGTCGGCCGTTTCCTCGAGCCGTACCGGCATAAGCGCAATATTGAGCTCGAGCGCATCCGCACCGGCGTCCTCGATCTGCTTCGCGTAATCCATCCACCATCGAGTGGTAATGCAGTTAACGCTCGCGATTACCGGAACTTCGGCTATTCGTTTCGACTCGGCGATGAACTCGAGGTATTTCTGCGGCGCGTAGGTTTTGCCGAGTTCCTGCATGTAAAACTGCGCCTCGTCCTGGTAAACCATACCCGCGTCCGCGTGCGCACCGCCGAGTTCGGCGTTCATTTGCTCTTCGAACAGAGATTTGAGCACTATGGCGCCGGCGCCGGCATCCGATACTTCCTTGATGCCGCTGATCCTGTTGGTGATTTCCGAACTCGATGCCACAATCGGATTCTTTATGTTCAGTCCGAGATACGTCGTATTGAGGTCTGCCATACCTGTTCAAGCTCCTTGACCGTCTGTTCTACAGCTGCGTCCACGGCGAATGACGCTATCTCTCGTTATGGACGCTCTCTCGGCCGGTCGTCAAGTACGCCGGCGATGCTCGCCTGTGTGACCGGTGTCGACGCGCGCATAATCTTTTTCCCTCGGGGCGGCTTTGGAACGTTACGTACCACCGAAGAAAGTGATACGCTTTAAGGGAAACTTTCGCTTGGGAGTATGTCGTGAAAAATATCCGCCTCGGAGTGAAGCTCTTAGCAGGATTCCTCTCGGTGGCACTTATTGTGCTTATCGTCGGTATTATTGGTTTTGTCGGGGCCGGTCGCCTCGGCGATAGTATTGAAGAAATCGGAACCGTCAGATTACCGAGCATTGAACGCCTTGCCGAGACGGAAGTCGACCTCGAAGAGATGGTAGTTGCCCAACGCACGCTTTTATCCGCAGAGCTGGATATGGAAGAGCGCCGGCAATACCGCGCCGACTTCGACGAAAATCGCGAGCAGTTATACGTTGCGTGGGAAGATTTTAAGGAGTTGCCGGCTTCCGAGGAAGAGGCTCGCATTAGCGACGAAGTCGACGGACAACTCGCTGACTGGCGGGACGCGAACGACGAATGGATTGAGCTTACCGAGGAGTTCGAGTCTATCGGTATTCTCGATCCGGCGGATCTCGTGGGAAATGTAGAGGGATTCATCGGCGATCACTATGAAATAGAGCTCACCGTCTTGCGAACGATCACCTCCGACGGCGAAATACCGGTTATCGCCTACGATCCGACCGCCTGCCGGTTCGGGGAATGGCTTTCCGATTTCGAGACGGATAATGAAGAGCTCGCGGGGATCGTCGAGGAAAGTGTCGAGCCGCATCGTCGCTTTCATGAGATCATCCCGGAAGTGCAGGACCAACTGGACGCGGGAAACGACGCAGCAGCACTCGAGTTGTTCGAGAACGAGATGCGCCCGGCCTCGGATTCAGTGTTCGATTCCTTTGATGAATTACTTACGCTCGCCGAGAGTGCCAATCAGCTTCGAACCGAAATAAATGAGCTTGTAACAGGA
>JBKGYS010000226.1:0-2871 GCA_046545955.1 Spirochaetales bacterium
GCTCGGCGACTTCGGTGCCGAGTTCGGCGTTATCGAGGCCGGGGAAGAAGAAGCGGCCGACGAGGAGGCCGAGCTTAACCCCGCGGCGGCGCCCCCGACCGAGCGCCCGGAGAGCGAAGGGACCGACGCCGGTCCCGGTATTCATCTTACCGACCATCAATTTTCGCACCTCAAGCAGACGCTCGATACGCTGCCGTTAAACCTGCGTACCATTGTCGAAGAACTGATCGCCGGCGGCGAGTTCAGCGAGGAGGAAATAAAGCCGCTTGTCGACAAGCTTGTGGCCGGCGACCCGCCGAAGTCCATTGCCCGTACCGCCGGCGGACTCAAGGGAGAGCACATACGCCTGCCGCGCAACTACGAAGTGCGCCGTGGTGTGGTGTTCGAAGAGGAGAAGGCGACCTTTGCCTGGCAGTTCCGTCACCGTTTCCTGCCGTTAGCGAGAAATGCGGCACTCGCCGCCATAGTCCTTGGTGTCGCCGTGTATCTCGGATTCACGTATCTATACCAGCCGCTGTACGCGCGCTCCTTGTACCTGCAGGGACTCGAACAGATTGAAGAAGATCGCTATACGGTCGGAAACGAGTTTTTCGACGAGGCCCGGGAGGTGTGGCAGACCGAAGACTGGTTCTACCGGTACGCCGAATCGTTCATCGACAAACGGCAGTTCAGACTCGCGCGGGAAAAGTTCGACCAGCTGCTCGAGGTCTTCCCCCGCGACAGAGAGGGACTTCTGGGCTACGCGGATCTGGAATCGCGCATCCTCGGCAACTACGAACACGCCGAAGAGCTGTATGACCGGGTGCTCGACATGGACGGGCTCGACTACGACGGGCTTCTCGGCGCGGCGGACAACTACCTGCGCTGGGGCGAGCGCGACCGCTCGAAGTTCGAAGACGCCCGTTACCATTACGCCCGCGCGTACCAGAATTACGGTGCAACCGACGAGATACTGCAGCGCTTCATGCGGTACTTCGTGCGCACCGACAACCTCGGGGAGGTGGAGCCGCTGGTCGAGTTGTTTCAGGAAGATCGCACCGAGGTCGAAATCAACCCGGAGATATTCGCGGAAACGGCCGGATATCTGCTCGACCACGAGCGCATTACCTATATTCGCGATATGCTCAGCCGCGCCCGCAACGTCGACCCGGAATTGCCGGATATCCACTATCAGCTGGCCCGGTTTTACGATTCCATGGACGAGCGTTCGAGTCAGGCGGTCGCACTGCAGAACGCCCGCACCCTTTTCCCCGAGTATGAACCGCTCGGTTCCCGGCGCCTGGGCATGCACATAGACACCTACACCCTCTCGGCGGAGTACTACGCCGAGGGCGAGGAGTATCTGACCGCCGAGCAGTACTATGCGGAAGCCATAGACCGCTACGAGAGCGCCCGGGCGAGCGACCTGGTCGACGTCGAGGAGCGATTCGGGCGCATGTACGCCGGCCTCGCCGACATATACTACTACCAGAGCGGCGAGTACGATGCCGCGCGTGAAAACTATGAATCGGCCGAGGAGAACGAGTATTCCACCAACAACATGCGCTACAAACTCGGCTGGATCGAGTACCGCGACGAGGACTACGACGGGGCGATCGACCGCTTCGAGACCGTCTCCAACAGCCCGAGCGCGCGAAACATTCGCTATGCGCTGGCCAACACCCACTACTACCGCGGTAACTACTTCGCCTCGGAAACCTATCTTCGCGAACTCCTCGACATTCTCGAACAGGAGCGCTCGCGCATAGGGCGTGCCTTTGACCCCGAAGAGAATCCCGAGCACCGCAACATTGTGCGCTATAAGGTTATGGCCAACAACAACCTCGGCGTGGTCATGGCGCGGCGCTTCGAGCAGGAAGGCGATCGCGAGCTACGCGGCGACGCCCTGTATTACCTCACCAACTCCACCCAGGATGCCACCGACGTTACCCGGGATCCCCGGACCGCCGAGCGCTCGGATACCACCGATCTCGCCTTTCTGAACCAGCGCTACCTCCTGTACCCGGAACAGCCCTACAGCCTGCGCATCTACCGCGACCTGCCGATCGACCTCGAGGACGAGGACTTCTTCCCCGCGCAGCTGTAGCGCGCGGCGTTCTATCGCTACAGGTTGATGTTTCGGCACGTGCTCGCGCCCGCGTCGCTGACTACCGAATTGCCGTTTTGTTTCCCAGCCCGTCTGCAAGGGCCGATTCGATTTCAAGTGGGCGATTAGTAATGGTTCCAGGGTTTTCCGGTGTGCCCGCCTGCGAAGCGGGCACCCGGCGATTATATTACGAAGCTATTGCATTACGAATGCGGCGTGGAACCCTTCGTTTGCAGCCTCGGCGACTCGACGTGGTTTTAGACTGTCTCCGATGACGATCACACGATCAAAGGAATCCTTCCAGGAACGAATCTGCACGTCCGACGGTCTGTCGAGGCCGAGGGCAAGCACCACCCAGTCACACTCAATCTGCTCTCGAGAGCCGCTGTCGGTGGCTTCGACCTCTACTGACGAGTCATAAATACCTGTCAACCTGGTTCCTGTTTTGACTTTTACACCAGACTGACTCAGGCTCTGCCCCATTGCAATTTGGTCTATAACGTGGGCTTCCGGGGCAATATTCGCAACCATTTCAAGCAGCGTAACATCAAGCCCCCTTCGAGCAAGCATATCCGCTGATTCGCACCCGGTGAGACCTGCCCCGACGACGACCACTCGGTCACCGGACGATAGCACCTCGGGTGCGTCGAGCAGTTGTTCGGAAGTCATAACGTGTTTTTTATCGCTACCCTCAATGGAAGAGGGAATAATGGAATGGCCTCCGGTTGCGAGAATAACCGCATAAGGATTTTCACCGGCGACCGACTCGGGAGTCGCGGGCGTTT
>JBKGYS010000227.1:0-2865 GCA_046545955.1 Spirochaetales bacterium
CGCACTCCTGTTCTCTCCTATTATACGCCATGGGGCGGAGACCGTGAAACAGATTCAGTCGGAGCGGGTTTTTTGCTCGCTTTCGGCCGCGCAATTGTTGATCCATGCCGATACCGAACCCGGCAGAGCCAACCGAAGTCGTGACAAATATCGCAGCTGAGGCAGGTTCAGGATCTTACGCGTATCGCACCTTGTATCGTAATCTCAGAACTATGAAAACAGACCTGCGCCGCATAGCGCGCGCGCTCGCCTCGATTACCGGCATCCTCATGGCGGTTCAGTCATTGACCGGGATTATCTTTTTTGACCTCTACCGAGACGCAAGCTTTGCGCTACAGGCGTGGTGAATTAACGACCCGGTGACGCTCGCCGTCGCCGTACCCGTGTTGTTTTTCTCCGTTTTCCTGACGCTTCGTGGATCACTTCGGGGATTTATGTTGATGCTTGGTTCGCTGCAGTTTGCTTTCTATAACTACGCGTTTTATCTGTTCGGCGCGGCGCTCAACGTGTTCTTCCTTCTTTATCTGGCGCTTGTGGTGCTCTCCGGTATCGCACTTATCGCAGGCTTGCTCGCCTTGGACGTGAGCGTCGTCGGCGAGTCCTTTGTACCGAGAACGCCGGTGCGGCCGATAGCAGCGTACATGTTCGTGTGGGCGGCGGTACTCGCTGCGGCGTGGATCGTGCAGTCGCTTGTTTTCGCCTTCACCGGCGCCGTGCCGGAAATCGGCGAGGACCCGTTTCGCGTGATCGCGGCTCTCGATCTCCTGTTTGTGGTCACACCGGTAACGTTCGGCGCCGTCTGGCTGTGGAAGCGCCGCGGATGGGGCTTCGTAATCGCGATCGTGATGAACGTGAAAGGCGCCATGTACGCGGGAATGCTTTTGACCGCCGGCTTGTACTGGGGCGGGGATGACCTTGTGGGCCTCTGGGCGTTCTTTATGGTCGGCTCGCTTGTATCGCTTATTGTGTTGATGAGGGGGATGCACGGGCAAGGGGCCGTCGCGAGCTTAAGCGGACGTCCTGCACCAGCGCCGTAACGGACGACGCGAGGGGGTACGCGCCTCGTACACCTGTGCACTTGGGCTTGCGCGTCAGAAGCCGGAACGAAGGCGGCTCTGCTTCGAAGGCTTCCGGAGGTCGAAAGCCAGCACTCCCCGATCAGGCGTGCTGCTTCCTGGCGCTGACAGCCGCTTCGCTGATGAGCGTTTCAAGCACGCCGACATCGATATCCGAAAGTCGCTTTATATACAGGCAGCCCTTTCCGTGCTTATGGGGCCCGAGCTCTTCGAGGCGGTTCGCGAACTGCTCTACATCACAGGTCAGGTAGAGGCTGATGGCTTGCTTGCGGGGAGCGAATCCGACCGCGAACCAGTCCACTTCGCGTCCGCTTGCGTACTTGAGATGTACATCTCCGAACCCGATTATCGACGTTCCCCACATGACCGGCTCGCATCCGGTAATCCGCTGCATGATCTCGATCAGTTTCCAGCTGTCGGTACGTTTGCGCTCGTCGGAGAGCGATGTGAGATACGCTTCTACGCTGTTTTCCATTGGTCTTGTTTTGGGATGGTTCATTGTTCAAGTTAGTATAACATCGCCGCGAGCATCTGGTCCCACCAGTCGTGTAAACGGGATAATAGTCCGCCCAGGCGAAACGGTGGCCTGAGTAAACACGAGCTGAGCGCCGCCTGTATCGACCAAGCGCCGGCGGTCGTCGAGCGTTTACCTCGCGCGTGAGTTCAGAAAATGAGACTACGATGCGATACGCTACTCCGGAGTGGTTTTTGAGAGTAGGGGTGCGAGTTCGGTTATGAAAGAGCACCGAACGACAGGCCGGCACGCGTCGGGCGTGTGCTCGAGTTCGCGATCGGAACCGGTCGTGTCGCCCTGCCGCTGATCGAGCGCGGGATTGAAGTTCACGGTATCGAGCTTTCGAGAGCGATGGTGAGACAGTTGCGTTCGAAGCCCGGCGGGGAGGCCGTTCCGGTGACAATCGGCGATATGACCACGACACGCGCCGAGGGCAGATTTTCGCTCGTCTATCTCGTATTCAACACGATTATGAATGTGACGACTCAGGAGGGGCAGGTTGATGTTTTCCGCAACGCCGCGGAACACCTGAACCCCGGCGGACGATTCCTTATCGAGACGATGGTGCCGCAGCTGCACCGCTTGCCGGCCGGCGGAAATATCGTTCCATTCGATGTAAGCGAAACTCATGTGGGGTTCGATGCGTACGACGTTGTGAATCAGGCTCTCGTGTCGCACCACATTACCCTCGAGGGCGAACGCGGGAGTCGCTTCGCCGTGCCCTTCCGCTACGTCTGGCCCGCCGAGCTCGATCTCATGGCTCGCCTCGCGGGCATGCACCTCGTCCACCGGTGGGGCGACTGGGAGCGCGGGTCGTTCACCGCGACAAGTGAAAAGCACGTTTCGGTGTGGGAAATGTCGCGCTGAACACTCGTGGCCACCGAACGCTACGCTGCGTATGTCCACCACCACGATCACAACCGGCTCGTGTCTTCGCCGCCGTCCGACAGATATCCGGGCCGTAGCGGAGCAGGTTGCGAAAGATGGCGCCGGTTCAGGCTAACAGTCGCAAGACTATCGTGTACGCGGCGGTCGCATCGGTCGGGGCGACACACCCCCGCGTTTCGCGAGACGACGCGAAGTCCCGTCGAACGGTGGACGAGACGGTGGTCGCGGGGAAACATCAACCTTAGTGCTTCGTTCTATTCATCCAAAGCGGCGAGAACAATCGTTTTGTGTTGTTCCCGAGGATTGGAGCCGCGAACAACCGCTGCCGTTGTTCTGCTGCGATGGTGGGCAATTGTCGATTGGGGGGTAATCGCCGGCGTTATCCGG
>JBKGYS010000228.1:0-2817 GCA_046545955.1 Spirochaetales bacterium
GAAGTTTCGCGCAGACTCGATACGGATTTTGAAGTGTCGGTGGTTGATGTTTCCGACCGGCCGGAACCAATACCTGACGGTCCGCGCCGCACCGACGACGGCCGCGTCGAGTTTGTATACGAGGGAACGCCGGACCAGCGCGTACACGTGACGGGAAGCTTTAACAACTGGGATCCCTACATGTACGAAATGGAAGAGGTAGAGCCGGGGCGCTACGAGACCGAAATACGTTTGCGGGAAGGCACCCATTTCTACCACTTCGTCGTGGACGGGCGGCGCCGGCCGGATACGCGCAATACCGGTAACACATACACGCGGGCCGGACGTACTGTTTCGCGGTTCGACGGATAGCGGCGTTTCCGGAGAGCTATGGCGCAAACCACAGCTGTCCGTAGGCATCCTGCCATAGGCTCGATTCGACCGTGCGACGAACGCTCTCAGCGGTTTCATTCCGGGGATCGACAAAAAGCTCCCACCGTACCCGATGAAGATCGCGGCCGAGCAGGGTTGCCGCACCATGCCTCTCGAGCAGCCGCCACCCGTTCGCCGAATCAACGCCATCCCTCTCCCGGCCTGCCAGCGCGTCGAACCCGGCATTCCTGAATTCAGCGTAATTGCGTGGGTCGATACTTCGGAACATGCGAAAAACCTCCGCGTCGTGGGCGCTTTCGCTGTCCCAGACTATCCGTGCAAGGTCATAGTCGCCGGTCAACAGCACGTTACGATAGTCGGACCTGTCCTCTGCGGCGCCCGCAAGCTCCACCCCGAGCGATTCAATTCCCCGGCGGGCTGCCCCGGAGCTCGCTACCGTGCCCGATTCTCCCGGAAGCTCGAGAAACCGGATCGGTTCCTCGACCTCTTCCCCGGATTCCCCGTCACCCTCCGACGATTCCGGGGGTACGCCCGCGGCCGATCTCCTGGCCCGCTCGAGTATACGGGATCGAAGCTGCGAATCCGGCAGGCGCGAAGAGGCGGTATTCGCTACGAGCAGGTCATAGCGCGTGCCCGCCGCATACTTGGTTCCGGAGGCATCGGGCGCGCGTTCGGCAGTCTCACGGACGCGCTCAAGGTCGACGGTCGAGCCGTTGCCGTACCGGTCGGCCCGCGCAAGAAGCGCAAAGGAATCACCCTCGAGAGAGATCTCCACGTACTCGGGAAGACGTGTAAGCGCATCCCGGGGTGCACTTTGCTCCGCAGAACGCTCCGGATCCTCGTTTTCGGGGTCGGATTTCGAGTCAACGCGACGGTACGGGCCGGTTTCGGGCAGTGAACACGGGCTGAAGGCGGTATGTGTCAGTCTTCGTCTGATTTCTTTGGGAGTCGCCGGAAGCGTCGGGTCACTCTCGTCGACGAGAGCGATGCTAAGCGATGCGCCGGCCACCCGTATGCTCTCGCCTGCCGCACCCGAGGGCGCGTGGCCACGGCGCTCGTCGGCAGCACGGTCGACGAAATAGAGTCGGTACGCATGCTCGCGGGCAGTCTGCAGGCAGGACTGGTGCTGCGTTTCGCCCGTGCGTTCGCGCGAAGCGAACATCGCCTGCACCATTGCGGATAATGCCTCGGCGCGGCGCGCCCGCGTGGCGGGTACGTACGTGCCGTTCAACGAGTCGGCGCTATGCCAGGGTGGAGCATGGCCCGAGCGCGTTGCCGGACCATCGTCAACGGGATCACGCGCTATAAGGGTAAGGGTGGAAGCATCAACCTCCGAAATTTCAAAAATACCGGGAAAGACCGAAGCGTCGGGGGCGACAATCGGGGCCCTGGTCAAGGAGGACAGCAGCATGCGTGCGTGATCTTCGCTTTGTGTTTCGAGTCTCAGCAGGGAAGGGGCGGGAGCATCGGCGTTGCAGGAGAGGAGAAGGAGGAATAGCAGCAGAGGATATGCGCGAGCGCTCATTTGGTTCACTATGGTGAAGGATCGGAACCCGAGAGTCCAGGCAGTGTCGAACGACCTTTCAGCTCTTATGTCGCAAACTTGACATGGGTTCGCATGTCCACCTACGCTTTTAGGCGTGGCAAAAAACGACAACTCGCAGCAGCAACGCCTGACAGTAATGGATGTTTTCTCGGAATACCTGCCCCTTCTCGAGCAGCGATCGAAAGGCGCAGAGACGGTATCGCATGACTCAGTGTATCAGCCTGCCAACGACGGCACACGAGAGTTGGTCAACCAGATTGTGGCCTCGCTCATGCTGCCGGGCAGCGAACTTCTTGGGTTCGAAAACATTCGGGAGCTCTACGAACGCTCGCAGGCGGGCGAAAGCTGTCTGATTGTTTCGGAGCACTACAGTAATTTTGACCTCCCGAGCCTGTTTCACCTTCTGCAGGAAAAGGGTGAGAAGGGAGAGGCGATCGCAAAGAGCGTTGTAGCCATGGCCGGCGCCAAGCTGAACGAAGAAAGCAAAATTGTTCGCGCATTTGCCGAGAGTTTTACACGGATCGTTATTTATCCGGTGCGGGCGTTGCAAGCAATCAGCGATCCCGAGGAATACGCGCGCGAGCACAGTCGGAGCCGCGCGATTAATATGGCAGCGCTTCGGGAAATGGTGCGGAAGAAAAACTCAGGTCGAATAATTCTCGTATTTCCCGCGGGTACCAGGTACCGCCCGGATAAGCCTGACTCGGCGAAAGGACTTCCCCAGATCGACAGCTATATGAAGCAGTTCGATCATGTCTGTCCCGTGGGAATCGCAGGAAACCTGCTGCTTGTAAACCCCTCCGGCGACATGAGCCGGGATTACCCGCAGAAGGATCTCATGATCTACAAGGCCGGCGAACTGATCGATCCCGGCGAAACAGGATACCTCACTGTCACAA
>JBKGYS010000229.1:0-2743 GCA_046545955.1 Spirochaetales bacterium
CCTCGCCGAGCTCACCGCTGAGTCCAATCCACATTTCAATTTCGATGGGCTCGTCGGGGTCGACTTCTTCTTCAGCTTCTTCCTCGCCCTGGGCACCCGCGAATACGAACGCAGGAATCAGGAGCAACAACATAACCAAAAGCGATCTTTTACGCATCTGGCACACCTCCTCAGTGTCTGTTTGAGATTAACGCGCCGGAGACAATGTCCCGCACTACGCGTTGTCGAACGGATCGGCTGTGTGGACCTCCACACAGCCGTGTTCATTAATGCACCTTGGTGATACCGGAGTATTGTTAATATTTTGTGAGTAGCTGCAAATAATCCTCGGTATACGCAGTGAGTAATCCCCATACAGGCGTCGTCTGCAATAATGTCGCCGTTCACCAGAGAAATTATTCGAACATAACGCTGAACCGACCAACTCCCGGGAAAATCCGGTAACGTTCGAGTGTATCCGGCCCGCAGCTGTTCGTGCCGAGCCCACGCTGCCGGTGATCGATCGAGAGGAGCGTCATATCACGGTCCGCTACGTCGCACGTATGCCGCGCGGCGTAGAGGTCGCCGTCGCTATGATGCGCGACAGAGCACTCGAGAGGCTCAGGGAACCGTAAAGCCACCGTTCGTCCGGCTGTGCCCGCATTGGGGCCGCGCGTCCCGTTGAACAGGCGCAAGAAACGCACGTCGGTGCGGTTGCCGTTTTCCTGCGGTACAATGTAGGCGACAGAGCAATCGGCGACGCGTTGCGTATAACGCCCGAGCCGCGCCCCTGATTTCCGATCCCGATAGTTTTCGTGCGGTCCTCTCCCGTACCATTCGATAGTGTCGAATAGCCGGACGAACGGCAATTTCAGACCAATGCGCGGAAAGTCGGCGACAACCGGGTAGAGCTCGTAGTCAACGGTGAGTAGCATTTGCCCGCTCGTATCCCACGAAAAGAGCACATCCACGCCCGCGACCGCGGGCAATCCCTCCGCGGCGAGCACGTAACGGCTGTAGGCGCTCACAGTCGACGAGCGGCCGGCTACGCGCGTGTCGGCACGATCGGCTCCCCCGCCGTAGTCGTAAGCAGGCGGGTCGAAGTGGCTGCACGTAACCGACAATCTGTCGAATCCCGCCTCTCGCCACGCTCGAAGCGTACGATCGCGACTGCGGTCACGAAGTTTCACACCGTCGTTATCGACCGGAGCACGCCAGAGCGACGGTTCGAGCCGCCCGGTTAACAGCTCCTCGCCGTCTTTCCGCCACGACATCAGGAAGCCGCCGTGAAAGCCGAATTCGCCGAGCGCTGTGCCGACCGTGTTCCCCTCGATTTCCGCAAGCGGCCGAGCCGCCGTGCCTCCCGCCGAGTTCCCGACATCCTCGAGGCGACGGCTCTCGCCGGCATCCGGGTCGGCGCGGGGCGGTTCTGTCGGCGTGCGCCACGGTAGCACCCACTGCTCCCAGGCAACCTCATGACCGACGGCGATCATCGGCTCGTCGACACGGCTTACCGCCGAGACGGTCAACGTGTATTCGCCGCACACCGGGCCTGCCCCGGCCTCGCGCACCGCCGACTGCGGCATAACCAGCGGAAACCTCACTTCGCGCGAACGCCCCGGCGCGATCGGTGAAACATCGACCTCGGACTCTTCCGCAACCTCGCCGTCGAGCGCGAGCGAGAAGCGGAAGGCGAGCCAGGAGGTATCGCGGAAGTCCTGTCGGTTTTCTACGACAATGCGTCCGGCAGCGGCGTCGGCGGCGGTGAAGCGCACCGGTTGCGCGAGCTTCTTGAACTCCCACATGGCCGGGTGCGGCGTGCGATCGGGCCAGATCAGACCGTTGATGCAGAAGTCCGCGTCGTTCGGCTCGTCGCCGAAATCGCCGCCGTACGCCCAGTACCTCTCGCCGTCGTCGCTTTCTTTGAGAATACCCTGGTCGACCCAGTCCCAGATAAATCCACCCTGAAGCCCCCCGGATGATCCGTGATACCGCTCGATGACGTCCCAGTAATCGCTCAGGCTGCCGTTGGAGTTATTCATGGCGTGCGAGTACTCGCACATAATAAGCGGCCGCGGGTCCTCCCGCGACGGATTGCGCGCCCACGCCTCAATGTCGGCGATCTCCGGATACATCGGCCCTACGATATCGGTGACCTCCCGTCCGCGGCTCCACTCGCGGGCGGGCTGCCCGTACTCGCCGTGTATTGCCCCTTCGTAGTGCAGCACGCGTGTCGGGTCGACGCGTCTGACCCACGCGGCGGCCGCGTCGTGGTTGGCGCCGTAACCGCTTTCGTTTCCGAGACTCCACGAGAAGATGCACGGATGGTTGCGGTCGCGCATGACCATCCGGCTCACCCGCGAGACGAACGCCGCCTGATACCCTTCGTCGCGGCAAAGCTGGTCGTAGTAGTGGTGCGCCTCGATATTCGCTTCGTCCATAACGAGAATTCCGTACTCGTCGCACAGGTCGTACCACCGAGGGTCGTTGGGATAATGCGCCGTGCGCACCGCGTTAAAGTTGAAACTCTTGAGAAGCCTGATATCCTCGAGCATGGTTTCGGTTGTAACCGTCTTTCCGAGCCTGTCGTCGTGCTCGTGCCGGTTCACGCCCTTTATCATGACAGGCTTCTCGTTTACGAGCAGCTGCCGCTCGGCGACCCGCACGCGCCTGAATCCGGTTCGGATGGCTACGTGCTCGACTTCTTCGTTTCCACGCCACAGCGTTACGAGCACTGTGTAGAGGACCGGGGTTTCCGGAGACC
>JBKGYS010000230.1:0-2732 GCA_046545955.1 Spirochaetales bacterium
TCGCCGGATTCCCCTGGGGCGCCCGATTCCGCCGCGCGCGCGGCGAGCATTATTAACATGGCCACCGAGAACGCGAGGCAGGACCTCGAAAGGCGCATCCGCGACAGCGGAAACCTTCCCGCGCTCGAGGAGTTGCAGCGGATTCTCGGGCTGAAGTCCGTGCCCTACCGCATCGAAGGCTTCGACATCGCGCACATCGGCGGCAAACACACCGTCGCCGCGCTCGTCTCGTTTCACAACGGCGTACCCGATCCGCCGCGCTACCGAAGCTTTAACATCCGCTCCACCGACACCGGCGACGACTTCGAGGCTATGCGCGAGGTGGTAGCGCGGCGCTATACGCGCGTAAAAAACGAAAATCAGCCGCGCCCCGACCTTATACTCATAGACGGCGGGCGGGGACAGGTCGGCGCGACAAAGGAAATCCTCGATTCGATCGACTTCGGAAGTATTCCGGTTGTCGGGCTCGCGAAGAAGAACGAGGAGCTTTTTCTTCCCGACCGGGTCGACCCGCTCATACTGCCCGAAGGTGCGGCGCCGCTTAAGATTCTTCAGTACGTGCGCGACGAAGCGCACCGCTTCGCCACCTCCAAACGCTCGGGAAAGCAGAGCAAGGAACTCACGATGACGGTGCTCGAGGGTGTATCGGGGCTCGGCCCGAAGCGTCTTCGGTCGCTTTTGGAGGCCTTCGGATCACCGGCACAGATTCGAAAGCGAAGCGCCGCCGAGATATCGGCCGGGGCGAATATCCCAATCGCGGTCGCCGAGAACGTGGTAGCGGCGCTGCGGCAGGAACAGGGACCGCGGCAGGCCTGAAGCGCGTGTATTGCCCCACCCGACCACGGAGCGACCCGGAGCGACCGTGCGGTGCTGCGGCCAACCGTGACTACTGTTCACCACTGTGGTGTTTTTTATAGAGGTGCATTATAAAGAGCGGATCGTTGCGTTGGCAGCAAAATCGGCACTTTGTGATACCCGAATCGTAAGTGTTTCGCGGGCAAATTCTTAGGCGGGATTTAACACCAGAGTGGTGGACACTAAGCCAACCTGGCGGCTAAAGGTAAGATCCGGCCTCCCGACGCTCACGCTCGGGGTGATCGCCGTCGCGGACGATGACATCGAAGAGAAACAGTTCGAGCAGCCGCTCGTGCCATGATGCGTTAACCGTGCGCAGGCTCGCGTCCACATCCACAAGCCGCGCAAGGATGCGCTCGAGCGCGTCGGCGCTGTACGCCTTCGCCGCTTTTTCCGTGTTCCGCTGCGCGCGCTTTCCCCGGATCTTCAGCGACGAAAAGACCTCCTGCGAGGAATAGCGGGCGTCGAACATGCGGCGTACCTGCAGCAGTCGCTCGAACTGCCAGACGAGGCCGGCGAGAAGCCCGACGCCCTGGGCACTCCCGGAGAGCATAATCGCGTGCAGGCTCTCGAGCGCCGCTTCGAGATCGCGTTCGCCGATTCGATCGAAGAGAGTAAACACGTTTTCCTCGCGACTGTGATAGATGAATGCGTCAATGGTATCGACGGTAACTTCGGCGTTTTCGTCGGTGACAAGGACCAGTGCGTCGCAGACACGGCGAAGCTCGTCGGTGTTGTGCTCGACGAGGTCCAGCAGGTATTCCACCGCCTCCTGTCCAATCTGCCGGTTCCGGCGTCGTAGATAGGATGTAACCCAACCCGGTTTCTGATTATCGAACATCTCCCAGAAGATTTTAATACCACGCTGCCCGACGGCATTCATAAGCTTGCTGTGTATCCGGATCTCATCGCTCTCGAGCACCAGCCGCGCGTCCTCGGCAGGGGCGCCTATGTATTCGACAAGTGCGTTCAAATCATCGGCTTTTTTTATGGCCTCGGCCGACTGGATAATAACCAGCCGTTGCGAACCGAACAGAGACCCGGTTCGAAGCGTGCGCACGATTTCGAGCACATTGCAATCGAAGGCGTAGAACCGATGCACTTCACCGCCCTTCTGCTGGATGCTCTGCATGAGATTCTGAAGGTATTCGCGCTTTTCACCGATTTCGGGACCGAGGAGAAGCAGCACCCCACCGGTCTTCTGCGTACGTTTCGCCATTGGCGGGCCTACGTGTAAGAGCGCATAAGATACACAAGCCTGCCGAGCACCCGCACATTCTGCGAGTAAATCGGGGGGTAGGCGTCGTTTTCAGCCTGGAGCCGAATACGATTCTTCTCTTTGTAGAACCGTTTCAACGTGACCGCCTCGTCGACCATAGCCACGACGATCTCGCCGTTGTCGGCAGTCGGCTGCTGCACAAACACAGCGGTGTCTCCGGAGTATATTCCGGCTTCGATCATACTTTCACCGTTCACGTGCAGCGCAAAGTGCCTTCCGCTGCCGAGCATGCTCGACGGAATGCTGACCGAGCCCTCGAAGTTCTCTTCGGAGAGAAGCGGGCAACCGGCGGCTACATTGCCGAGAACGGGTACGTCGACGATCCGCGGCCGCTCTTCGCGGTCGGCGTCGTCCTCGTGTTCGACAAGCTCGATAGTCCTCGAACGGTTGTCGTTCAGGTGAAGCCGTCCTTTTTTCTGAAGCGCTTTCACATGGTCGTAGGCACCCTTGACGGATATACCGAGAAACTCGGAGATCTCCCGGATGGTCGGCGGGTAGTGGTGGGAACGCAGGTAATCCGCTATATATTTGAGCACCTGATTCTGGCGCGCGGTCAGATTCTTCATCGCTCAATCTTTATTCCGAACTTCTTGATCTT
>JBKGYS010000231.1:0-2671 GCA_046545955.1 Spirochaetales bacterium
CCGTCGGTGAGAAGCGCGAGGTTCACGTGTTCCTCGCCGCGCAGCCGGGTGGTGGTTTCCAGTTGCTCCATTTGATCCTGAAAGATCTGCTTGGAGTCGAAGAGCATGCGCCCGATGAGGGTGCTCTTGCCGTCGTCGACGCTGCCGGCTGTGGTGAAGCGCAGAAGGTCGCGCTGCTTTACGAGCGTCGACGAGGTCTTCGCCTTCGCATGCGTGTCGGTGGTGGAATCGCTCATCGCCTAAAAATACCCCTGTTTCTTGCGGTCTTCCATGGCCGCCTCGCTGCGTTTGTCGTCGGCGCGCCCGCCGCGTTCGGTGACGCGGGTGGCGGCGATCTCATCGACTATATCGCCGAGGGTGTCGGCGGTGCTTTCGGTAGCGCCGGTGCACGTCATATCGCCTATGGTGCGAAAGCGCACGCGAGCCGTCTCCGACTGCTCCCCGTCGAGGAGACTGTTATACGGACCAACGGCGAGTATGACGCCGTCCCGGCGGACAATTTCGCGCTCGTGGGTGAAGTACAGGCTCGGAAGCGAAATATTCTCGCGCTGGATGTACTGCCAGACATCGAGCTCGGTGAAATTGCTTATGGGAAACGCGCGAAAGTGCTCGCCGGGATGCTTCATGCCGTTGTAGAGGTTCCAGAGCTCCGGGCGCTGGTTTTTCGGGTCCCACTGGCCGAAGCGGTCGCGGAAGCTGAAAAAGCGCTCCTTGGCGCGCGCCTTTTCCTCGTCCCGGCGCGCCCC
The DNA here is from genome assembly GCA_046545955.1 of Spirochaetales bacterium. Classification (GTDB taxonomy): domain Bacteria; phylum Spirochaetota; class Spirochaetia; order DSM-27196; family SKKC01; genus SLAN01. Next base: position 747 of record JBKGYS010000231.1, read on the forward strand.
GCCCATGGCGCAGTCGAACTTGAACTCCGAAAGCGCGTCGAGAAGCGTAACCGTCTGGAGCCCGTTACGGCTGGGGTTGGGCCCCTGCTCCTCTTTCACCCGACCCGCGCGAATCGAGTCCTCCACGCTTCGAACGATAAGCTTCGCGCCGATCTCCTGCATCCACCAGTCGCGGTACTCGATGGTCTCGGGAAAGTTGTGGCCGGTGTCCACGTGCATGAGCGGAAACGGAATTTTGCCCGGATAAAACGCCTTTTTCGCGAGATAGGACATGAGAATGGAGTCCTTGCCGCCCGAGAAAAGCATGACCGGGCGTTCGAACTGCGCGGCAACCTCGCGAATACAGTAAATCGCCTCGGATTCGATAATATCGAGCGTATCGCGCGGATAGTCGATGTTCGTGCTCATTGTGCGTCCCCTCGTGGTTTTCGTCTTACCAGGAACCACGGATTGTGCAGGTCCTGCTTATTGTAGCGCAATGGCGCTCCCGACGGCCATTCGACCACCTCGCACCCGGCCGCGCGGGCAACCGCGTCGCCCGCGGCGGTGTCCCACTCCATGGTCGGCGCGAACCTCGGGTACTCGTCGGCGCTGCCCTCCGCGACCGCGCAGAGCTTCAGGCTGCTTCCCACCGATGTGGTCTCAATAGCTCCATGCTCGCGCTCGCGCGCGTCTATATACGCCTGCGTATCGTCGGACATGTGCGAGCGGCTTGCAACGATCGTAAAAGGGCGCTGCCCCGAGCGCTCGCGCTCCGGCAGCGCGACCGCGCGGGAGAGGATCGACCGCAGCCGCTCGGATTGCGCCTGTCGGACAGCATCGTTATCCGCTCCGGCGGCAGACGATTCGACGTCGCCGGGAGCAGATTCCGCCCCGGCGGCGGCCGACGTGTGCCCAGCGGCGTCGTGCTTGCCCCCGACCTCCGGGGCCGACCCGGCGTAAGAAGATTCCGACCCGCCGGCAGACGAGCGCCGGGCATGAGGGGCCGACCCGGCGGCCGGCGCCCGCGGGAGCTCGAAGCTCGTGCGAAGCGCGCGCACGCCGACTTCGCCAAGGTAGAGCACCCCGCCGGCCGGAGCCGCGACTACACCCGAAACCGGCGTGCCGTTCTGAATCAGCGCGATATTCACGGTGAACTCGCCGTTTCGCTTAATAAACTCCTTAGTCCCGTCGAGCGGGTCCACAAGCCAGAACCGGTCCCACCCCGCGCGCTCGGACACGGCAATATCGGCGCCCTCCTCGCTGAGGATGGGTATAGCGGGCGTGCGCTGGGCGAGCACCCGCTGTATTTCCGAGTGCGCGGCCCGGTCGGCACGGGTAAGCGGCGAAGCGTCCGCCTTGGACTCCACGTCGAAATTGTTCGAGGCGTAGACCTCCAGTATGGCCGCTGCGGCGGCGAGTGCCGCCTCGAGCGCGGCGTGGGTTGTTTCCGATATTTCCGGTAGTTGGCTCATGGGTTCGATTCGCCGAGATTAGCGCAGGGCAAGCGCGGTATCAAGCCCGCGCGGTAGCGGCTTAGCGCGGATGTTGGTGAAGCAATTGTAGATTGGAGCAGTCAATTTATTGCAGGGCTTTCTCGTTGCGATATACTATTGCCGTCGACGGTCTGAGGAGGATAAATGCTCGGGGATAAATGGTTCGCTTCGCTGGTTCCGCGCGGTCGACCTTTGGCATTGACAGTAGCGGTCGCGGTGGCCATTACGGCATGCCAATACCAGCCGCCTGAACTCAGCAATGTGGCGGACCCGAATGGGGCCACGCCTGTCGAAGAATTCCCGGTAGGATTAAACGATCCGCTTCGCGAGGCAATCCTGAATTCGGCTGAGATTCACGGGTATGAGTATACCCAGGATATTGCCGTGCTCGAAGCGGACGGTGCAGGGCTCGAAAGCCTCGACGGCGTTGAGTTTCTCTTTTCGCTCGAG
>JBKGYS010000232.1:0-2663 GCA_046545955.1 Spirochaetales bacterium
CTTCCAAGCGTTCGCCGGCGCGTTCGCCCTCCGGAGTCTCCGGTGCCTCGCGCACCAGTCGCTCATAGAAGCGCCTAGCGTACTTCGAGTCCCTCGGTTCCTCGCTCAGCAGATCTCCGACGGAAAGCACAGACTCGGCCCAGTGTTCGGAGTCGGGGTACATAGCTGCGACGGTTGTGAACGCGACAATCGCACGCTCCCTTTCACCGCGAGCACGCAGCGAAACTCCGGCGCGATAAAAGGCAGTATCGACGAACGGGGCGTCGGGCTCGCGACTGGCAAGGTCGAACGCCTCCGCTGCAAACAGCTCGGCGAGTTCAGGATGTTGCAGCGAAGCGAAAACGTCCAGATACTCCCTCACTCGCCCGGGAGCGTACCAATCTGCCGTTCCACCCGCATCGGTCTCGGGCTCCGGAGCCGACTCGATCATCTCGAGCAGCAGCTCCCAGTCCTCAGGCCAACGACCACGCTCGCGTTGCACAATCCTCGAGGCGAGCTGACCGGAGCGCGAAGAAAAACGCGAATCGGGAAAGAAATGAAGCTGGCGCGAGAGGTGAAGTAGCGCCCGATGCGGCCGATCATTCCTGAAGTGCCAAGACCCGAGATAGTACTCAACCTCAGCCCGATACTCACCATTCGGCCGGTCACGGAGGTATCGCATCAGCGTGTCTCCGATTTCTTCGGTAAGCCTTTGGTTATCCTCGTAGTCCTGTATGATCAGAGACCGGATATACTCTATATCCTTTTCGTCTCCCTGGGAGGTGATTCCTTCACGCAGCCCGTACTTATAGATAACGAAGTTTCTATCGTCGTTCGCGATCCGGTACGCCCACCCTACGTCCGCAGCCCACGCTACGGCGTTAATGAAAAGACCACTGGAAAAGATAAGTACGTTATTGCGGAAGCGCCGTGGTGTCGGCGCCGAGAAAAAGTCCAACTCCCTTACACTTCGCCAGTCTCGGTACTGTCGTAGCGTGGCCGCACCCATCAAGCCCGCGCCAATGGCCCTGGTTCCGGCAACCGTCCAACCAAGTTCCGGGCGTTCCACTTGGAACAACGCGTAGCCGGGAAGAAACGCGGCCATGAACATGGTGAAAAAGTCAACATTCCTTGTTAACTGTCTATATTCCTCGTGGGTCATATTCGTCGGAAGTCCCTGCTGCATCTCGGGCGGCAAGTCCCGGAACGACTGCGGCAGCATATCCATCTGTCCATGCGCACGCTGCACCCCAAGCGTCGTGGAAAATACAATCATCAGACCCAGGCTCACCAATATCGAACTAAATCTCTGCATAACCGCGCTCCCCGTCAGGCGGGTAAGAATATCCTCGGAAGGGGAAACGCGGCAATAGAACCCGACTGCGCGATGGGGAAATCGGTGAGCTCAGTGATTCGGCGAAGTTCGGATAATTCTACCCACACCGATCAGGTGGCCCGATTAGGGCTGCAGAACCGGTGCAAACAAGGAAACCGTCGGTTCGGAGACTCAAAAAAAAGCCAAATACCCGAATTCCGTCCGCACGGGGAGCGCCCACGGGTCGCGCTACGCGGAAAACGCGGTCGCCGGTCGCGCTACGCGGAAAACGGGGTTACGAGTCGGCGAAGGCCCACGAACGCGCTTCACGCCCGCGGGCACACATTACCGCCGGGTATGCGGTGTCGATTCGACCCGGAGTTCACTGTCGTATACGCCTATTGCACGAGCCTCTGGGCGTAGAGTCAAACTCGGGCGAGGTAGTAACACCCATTGGGCTTCCGCAAAGTTCTACGCAACCGAGAGTGCCGCCCGGTATCCGGGCGGCGGCTAATCATCTTAGTGTTCTTACGATGCCGTTTCGTAGTGGACCGATGCGGTGTCGACACCGTTACCCGCGCGCCTCATCCGGGCGAAGGTCGTATTCACGGCGTTCACCATGGCAGGAGGGCCGCACATGTACACCTGTGATCCGCGCAGATCCATCTGCTCGAGGACCGATGTAACAAAACCGGTATGCCCCGTCCATTCGCTTTCCGGGAACGCAACCGCTTTTACGTAATCGAAGATATCGCTTTCAGCGGAAAGTCGACGGAAATGCTCGTCGTACAGGAACTCGCTTTCCTTATTCACTCCGTACACGAGTGTCGCCTTCCGGATATTCCCGGGATCATCCACGAGATCCCTCGCGATAGGAACGAAGGGAGTAATTCCGATTCCCCCGGCGACCATTACTATGTTTTGGGAGGATTTATCGACAATAAGGTCGTGCCCCATCGGACCTTCAACTTCAATCTCCTGACCTTCGGAAAACTCATTGAATACGATATCGGAGCCGAACCCACCCGGTTTTTTCAGTACCGTTACCGACAGACGCTCGGGATCGTTCGGATTAGTGCTGCTCACCGAGTAAGCGCGATACATGTAAGGCGAATCGCTGACTTTTACAAGAACGAACTGCCCCGGCCGGTAACCCATCGCCGGACCTGCGCTATCGGAGCGGCGCACGGTTTTCTGTTCCCCATTGCCGCCGGAGCTCGCACTGTTCGTGGTATGGAACGTCAGTTCTTTGACGTTATCACGAAGCGTCGACACGGTTTCGAGTTTCGCGCTAATCCGGTGGCGATTCTCGTAGCCGTCCAGCGCAGTATCCTGCATCAAGCGCACGGCTCCCTGCTCAGTATCGAGC
>JBKGYS010000233.1:0-2663 GCA_046545955.1 Spirochaetales bacterium
CCTTCCACGCCGCCGTCCTCTTCCACGCCGCCGTCCTCTTCCACGCCGCCGTCGTTGGTACCGTCTTCGGGCGCAAAGCCCTCGACTTCGTGTTCGCTTCGCTCGTCGAATCGAACCTGCCACACCCGGTTCTCGTGAAAGTAGAAATACCGGTAGTCGTCGTAAAAGAAAACAACCGCGCGAAGATCCGCCTGCTGAGAGTCGGCCGAATACACCGACTGCGGTGGTCCGAACCGGTCGATAATCTCTTCTGGACTCGCCCCGATAAGCTCCCTCTGAGCGGCAATGACCGAGGCACTTCCCAAAAGCAGTAGCATACCCAGCGCCGCTGCTCGCAGCGAATGTGATCCCATTACTCGCTGCTCCTTGTGCCGGAGGAGAGACGTTGGCCTCGTGGCTCGTGAGGTGGGCTGATAATCCGCAGGGCGAGCATGGTGTCGATCTCATCGGACGGCACGGGCTCTGAGAAGTAGTAGCCCTGGATAAGATCGATGCCGGCATTTGTCAGGAACTCGAGCTGCGCGGCAGTTTCAACGCCTTCGGCGAGCACCTGCATCTCGAGGCTCCGCGCGAGGGAAACAATAGCGTGAATGATCTGCTGATCGTTATCGCTTTCGACAACCCCGTCGACGAAACTCTTGTCGATCTTGAGTGTATCCGCGGGAAAGTATCGCAGGTAAGAGAGCGAACTATAGCCGGTTCCGAAATCATCGATCAGTACCGATACCCCTTGCCGTCGCATTCGATTCATTATCTCGATAGCGGGTTCGGGGTCGTCCATGATTGCCGTCTCGGTCAGCTCGATTTTCACCGCCGACGGCGGTACCCGCGTCGCTTTAAGAACGCCCTCGAGGCGGTCAACCAGGTCGGTCTGTTTGAATTGCAGCGAGGAGAGATTTATCGACAGCTGGAACGATTCGAAGCCCCTATCGTGCCACTGCTTGAGCTGCCGACAAGCCTGAAAAAGCGTCCACTGCCCGAGCACCCGGATATCACCGTTCTCTTCGGCGATAGGGATAAACAACCCCGGCGAAATCGGCCCAAGGGCGGGAGACAAGAACCGGGTAAGAACCTCGGCGGAGACGATGGTTCCGTCCGGTTTTGTAATCGGCTGATACTCGAGCGACAGACCGCGAAAGCCGTCGTTAAGACTCTTGCCGAGTTCCTGCTCGACTTCGCGTCGATACCGGATATCGTCTCCGAGTGCCGCCGCATACAGAACGACCGGATCCGGGCCTTCTTCCGCCCGATCCGCAGCGATGGTAGCCGCATCGGTCAGGTCCGATTGAGTCTCGCCGTGTCTTCCGGCAATGGCTATCCCCATTACACAACCGAAGCTTATATCTTCGGCCGGCGGATCGTGCCCCTCGGCGACGACATCACGGATTCGGTGAGCGAGCGTGTAGATGGAGTCGATACCCGGAATTTCGGTGAGGAGGAACAGAAACTCGTCGTAGCGGTCGGACTGATAAAGCCTGTCCCCAATTACCGACTGTATGCGCAAGGTAGTACGAAACGCAAGCGCGTTACTGCGATCGCGATTTGCCCGAATGCGACGATACTGCGTATCCAGACGCAATACGCCGACGATCGTGAGCCCGTCTCCGCCGGGCGGGTCGGACAACACCTTACTGCAGTCGGAGACGAACCGGCGTCGGATAGGAAGGCCGGTCTGGGAATCCATGTTGATAAGTTTTTCGAGGTCGTCGCGTCGCGTCTCGGCGGCCTCCGCGCGCAGCTGCAGCTGACTGCATTGGTGTCTCAGACGCTCGCGTTCGCCTCGGATATCGCTGAGCTCTCTTCTAGCGTCGCTCAAGGCCTTGGCGTAGTCTTTGAGGAACTGTCTAAGCTGTTCGGGGGTGTAATGTTCGAGATCCACACGTCACCGCTTCGTCTGTAGGAATACCTGACAATATAGATCCCCTTCGGCGCGAACACAACGATACGGCTCAATCGCCATTTTGGGCACCTTACACTTCTTCACTTTCGACGTTTAACCCAGTGAACTCGGACAACTGTTCTGCAACGGCCCACAGCTCGGAAAGATCACTCGATTCTTCGATGAGTTCCGGTTTTTCCTGCTCGGGTACGAGGTACAGGCGCCCGAGCTCCTTTCTTCGCGGGGATAGCCCGCCCCTGCCGATGCCGGCGATATTCGGCCGCTCGCCGCCGGCCTGCCCGCGAAAACCGCGGAACAGCACGATCCGTCGCAGATAAAACCGCTTGAGATCGGGATAGCGAAACGTGCGCCGCGAGAGTGAGACTCCGAAAAACCGGCGCACGGTGGACACCACACCCTTATGACGGTCGAATGTCATCCGAACGTTCCACCCGGCCGCTCCGAGCGATATGAGCACGACAATGGAATAGAACACGGTTCCCGCGTGGAATCCCGCGTCTATAACCGGCTGGATTCCCGCTGAGAACATTCCAAATACGAGCAGACCCGCGACAATTCCATAAAACCAGCGTCGAACCGGGCTGATTTGCACAAGCATGGTGTCGGCCGAAACGCGCTTGACGCTAAGCCTTGAACGCACGGAAGTCATCGCACCCTATCATCCATTCGGAGGGTTGTGACAAGCGATAACGTGGCCGTCACGATCTTTGCCCAGCTCCGGAATAACCTTATCGCAGACGTCAATGCGATTCGGGCAACGCGG
>JBKGYS010000234.1:0-2647 GCA_046545955.1 Spirochaetales bacterium
CGCAGCCGGGGCTGCGACCTCAGCCGGAGCCGCGGCCGCAAGCGGGGGTGCGGCGACCTCGCCCGCGGGCGGGGAAGCGCAGACGCGCAAAAAGCTTTCGTCGCTTCGAAAGCGCGTGGCCGCAAATCTCGTGGCCTCCAAGCAGAACTCCGCCCACCTTACGACCTTTAACGAAGTCGACATGTCGAAGGTCATGGAGATCCGGGCGAGTCACAAGGAACAGTTCGAGAAGAAGCACGACATAAAACTCGGGTTCATGAGCTTCTTCGTAAAGGCGAGCCAGAGGGCGCTCGAAGCGTACCCGGAGGTCAACGCCTTTCTCGAAGAGGATGAGATCGTCTACAACCATTTCTATAATATCGGCGTGGCACTCTCGAGCGATCGGGGGCTCATGACGCCGGTGGTGCGCAACGTGGAGTCCAGGGGCTTTGCCGATATTGAGCGGCAGATAATGAGTTTCATAGAAAAGGCGAAAAGCAAGAAGCTCATGCCCGATGAGCTGACCGGCGGGACCTTTACGATTTCCAACGGCGGCGTGTTTGGCTCCATGCTTTCAACACCAATTCCGAATCCACCGCAAACCGCGGTGCTCGGCATGCATACCATTCAGAAGCGCCCTGTTGTCATAGACGAGGAGATAGTCGCCCGGCCGATGATGTATCTCGCCCTGAGCTACGACCACCGTATGATCGACGGGCGCGAGGCGATCGGGTTTCTGAACACAATTAAGCAGTCCATCGAGGATCCCACGCGGATGCTGCTCGACCTGTAACGCCGGGTGTTGACGTTGGACCTGAAATACTGGAGCGTTAGTGAGGGACTATGGCGGAAGATAAGAATGAGAATAATCAGTTTGATGTTGTGGTGATCGGCAGCGGCCCCGGCGGGTACGTCGCCGCAATCCGTGCGTCTCAGCTCGGACTCTCCACGGCGATCGTCGAAAAGCGGGAAACCCTCGGGGGTACGTGTCTTAACATCGGGTGTATTCCGTCGAAGGCACTTCTCGACTCCAGCGAGCAGTTTGCGAAAGCGAAGCACAGGCTCGGCGAGCACGGTGTCGAAGTTTCGGGCGTGACGTTGAACCTCGAAACGATGATGAAACGCAAGGATACCGTTGTCGGACGTTTAACCGGCGGTGTGGCCACGCTCATGAAGAAGAATAAGGTTCGCGTGTTCACCGGAGCCGGGAAACTCGAAGCGGGTCCCGCCGTCACGGTGACCGCCGCCGACGGGAGTACGACCGCGCTTTCGGCGAAACACGTCATCCTTGCCAGTGGAAGCGAGAGCGTCGAGCTGCCGTTCATGAAGTTTGATGGTCAGCGAATAGTAAGCTCGACTGAGGCGCTTGAGTTCGACGAGGTTCCCGAAAAGCTCCTCGTTGTCGGCGGCGGTGCCATCGGCCTGGAGATGGCAAGCGTCTGGAGCAGGCTCGGAAGCGAAGTCACGGTCGTCGAGCTTCTTCCGACGCTCATTCCCGGCTGGGACTCCGGTCTAGCGAAAACGCTCACCCGGGAATTGAAAAAGCAGAAGATCACGGTGATGACCGGTGCGCAGGTGAAAGGCGCCGAGGTCGCCGGTGGCGATGCCGGCTCCGGTAAGGGCGTGTCACTGAGCGTGACGACCTCGAAAGGTCAGGATAAGACGCTCGAAGGCGACCGGGTCCTCGTGGCCGTCGGTCGTCGTGCGGTAACCTCCGGTCTCGGGCTCGAGGAAGCAGGGGTGTCGGTGAACAACGGGAAAGTCACCGTCGATAGTAGCTTCAAGACCAGTGTGGACGGGGTCTACGCGATCGGCGATCTGATTGAGGGACCCATGCTTGCGCACAAGGCCGAGGACGACGGTGTTGCCTGCGCGGAGATCATCGCCGGGCGGGCGGGCCATGTCGATTACGATCTGGTGCCCAACGTCGTCTATACCTGGCCGGAGGTCGCCTCTGTCGGAAAGACCGAGGAGCAGCTCAAAGAGCTCGGCACAGATTACGTTACCGGGCAGTTCAGCTTCGCGGCCAACGGTCGTGCGCTGGCCATGGGTGATACCTCCGGCTTCGTAAAAGTGCTGGCCGACGCCGCGAACGACCGTCTGCTCGGGTGTCATATCATCGGCCCCTGGGCAAGCGACCTGATCGCCGAGGCGGTTTCGGTTATGACGTTCCACGGCTCGAGTGAAGACCTTGCCCGTACCGTGCACGCGCACCCGACCTTGCCCGAGGCGGTCAAGGAAGCTGCCCTGTCTGCCGCCGGGATGCCGCTGAACAGCGCATAGCGGCGGGCACTGCCGTTACGCGGAGGTACCCGTGGCGTCCTCCCGCTTTACTCCGGCGTGGAGACGGTGAACCCGTGCCCGTGCACCGACAGGAAGCCCTACTCCAGGAGGAAGCGGTCGAGCTGTCCGTCGAGCGCCTCGGCGGATTTCCGGTTATCATTTCCGGCGGTTTCGAGTTGCTCGGACATCGAGGAGAGTTTACCGGACGCGGCGTTCACCGAAGCAGCGCCGGTACGCACGGTATCCGATACCAATGTCCAAATCCGTTGGACCACGTTTATGACCGGGAACCTTATGCACATGGCTCAGTGGCTGCAGCAAAACGGGGGGTTCCCCGCGTATGGGAACCAGCGCTCACAGTGGGATGCAGGGGTGCGCTTCGACT
>JBKGYS010000235.1:0-2625 GCA_046545955.1 Spirochaetales bacterium
TTTGTAAAGGCAGGCGCCGGTCGTTCCGCGCCGCCGCGTGTCGGCTCGCCTCGGAGGAACGGTTATAGTGCGGCTCGGCGGTGCTCGATAGACGAATCCTCAGCAATAGAGGCTTCCCCATCTGTCGAAGAGCGTGTTTCAAGGGACGATTTCAAAGAGACAATCTATCGCGAAATCGCGCTGGTCATGGGGGCACTCTCGGAACCGGCGCGGCTGGAGCTGCTGGAGTTGCTGTGTTAGTGTGAACACGGCGTCGAGGAGGTCGCGGGGCTCATGGGGGCCAAGGTAAATACCGTGTCCCATCATCTCCATGTACTCGCCGACAGGAAACTGGTACGCAGCCGCAAGGAGGGGCGCTCGGTTCGCTACCGGGCGACCTGGATGGGGCTCAAGCTCTGGACACAGGTGGCCGAGGTTACCGCCTCCGAGCTTTCCGAGATTCGCGTCGCGGTGAATAACCTGCTCGCATCCGGCGACGCCGTCGAACACGTCGACTACGGTGAGCTTCTCGGGCGTCTGACACGCGGGGAAGTGGTTGTCGTCGATGTGCGCCCGCGTGAGGAGTTCGACGCCGGACACCTGCCCGGCGCCGTTTCCATACCGATCGAAGAGCTTCGCGAGCGAATAGAAATGCTTCCGCGTGACAAACACGTCGTCGCCTACTGCCGCGGACGCTACTGCGTGCTCTCACATGAGGCGGTACAGGAGTTGCGCAGTCGTGGGTTTTCCGCCTCGCGGGTGAGCGAAGGAATCGCTGAATGGCGCGCGGCCGGCGCGCACATTACTCAAGAAGGGAGAAGTGAACAATGAAGACACTGTTTATTATTAATGATCCGCCGTACGGAACCGAGCGCGCGTATAACGCGTTGAGACTCGCAGGCAATCTCGCAAAACGCGAAGGGCAGGAGCTCAAGGTTTTTCTCGTGGGCGATGCAGCCTCGTGTGCGAAAAGCGCGCAGACCACCCCGAACGGCTTCTACAATATCGAGCGTATGCTCAAGGTAGTCGGCCGCAACGGTGGCGAAATCGGTGTGTGCGGTACATGCATGGACGCGCGGGGAATGCACGACGAGGAGCTTGCCGAATTCACCCGACGCAGCACCCTCGACGAGATGGGCGACTGGACCGAGTGGGCGGATAAGGTACTGGTTTTCTAGGACGGGTCACGTAAATCTCTTAGACAGGAAGAGAGTCGAAGGATTATCTATATCGATTACAACGCGACCACACCGCACGACCGTGCCGTGGTGGAGGCGATGCGGCCGTTTATCGATACCGAGTCAGGCCCTGGCGAAGGAGTAAAAGACTACCACTACCTTCTCGACGGGTGACCGAAAGAACATCGCCATTCTATGGCCCCTGACCGACCACCGTTCGAACGCTTTCGCGTCGCCCCGGGCCACGGCTCACGCGGCGCTTCCGGAAGTTCTTCCTGCTCAAGGCCTGGACACATCGCCTGTTGTTGAATACGACCGTACGGCTGTTGAAGCTGGTGCCACCATCCGGATTGACCTCGACAATAGCGGTGGAAAAACGTTCGATCCCAGCGCCGACGAGGTCTTTGTACGGCTGACGCCTGATAATGTGACCTTTACATCGACTATCAATGAGTAAATCGTAGTATTCCTCTGCGGAAGCTCGATACTAACTGAGGCCCCCCGGCTCCGCTTCGGCAGGGCCGGTTTTTTTCGGTAGCTGACTGCCCGCGCTGTCGGGACACAACCCTGTCACAATTACCGATGACGGACCTCCCCCATGAACGCAGACACCGTACTGCAGGAACTCTTCGTTTGGCTTTCCGGCGCCTTAGCCGCCGAGATCCTCGCCGCGGATCCGTCCATGGGCGCGCTTTCGTGTGGAATGAATCCTCCCGTACGGCTCGCGGGGCCGGGGTTAGAACATAGAGCTCTTCGATTAACCGCAACGTGCAGGTAACTATTTTGCGCGTCGTTGGCCGCAAGACCGTCGAGAAATTATCCGATCGGACTTTTTCCATCCGAATCCCGGTAGAAGACAACTTCCGGCACGTTCAAATGCTAACAAATAAGTTATTTCTGCGCCCGGTACGATGAGAAGTACGCTGCCACCTACGGTAAGTACCGCCTCGAGCGCATCCAGCAGCTCAGGCGAGCGGTTTTGCACCTGTGGTGACTATCTTCTGCGGGTCGCGCGTATACGCTGTACCAACCCGGAGTGTGGCTATGACTACTCGCGTCCCTTCTCGTGCAGGGGATTCTCGCTGTGTCCCAGGATGCATGGGCCAAGCAGCAATCCGCCAGGATTGCGCCCACGCTCGTCAAAATCGGACGGTCCCCACAGGAATCGACCCCAATCGCCTCAACTGACACGTTCCTCCGTTACGCCCTTCGAGAGCCGTGTGTCCGCTTCCCGGTAGAAACGCCTGCCAAACAACCAGATTTGACCTATCGGGGCGTCGGTCCACTCAAATAGCGGCCGTCGGCTCCCTTATGAGCCTGCGAACCACGGTCGCTGCTGCGCTTTCGCGAAATCTTGCCCTTTATTGCCGTTGCGCGGTTGCGTTTGCGGATAACCTTTTCACTATGTTTCTGAAAGCCCGGCTGGTCAGCCGGGCTTTCAGAAGATGAGACACTAACGGCACCGGCC
>JBKGYS010000236.1:0-2606 GCA_046545955.1 Spirochaetales bacterium
GAAAAACCGGGCGGCAAGCCGGCTTCCGTTTTCATCCAATAACGGTATAGGCTTCAGGCTAAAGCTTCAAGCTACGGCTCGAATCACGCATTTTTTCCACTATGCCCGATCTTAAGAAGATACTGAAAAAACAGTTCGGTTTTTCCGAATATCGTCCGCATCAGCGCGAAATTATCGAAGCATTCCATACTTCGCGCGATGTGTTTGCTGCGCTTCCCACCGGCGGCGGCAAGTCTCTCTGTTTCAAACTACCGGCGGTCGCCGGTCATGGCCTGACGCTTGTGGTAAGCCCGCTTATTGCGCTTATGAAGGATCAGGTCGATGCTTCCCGCCTCGAGGGCGTTCCCGCGGCGTTCATTAACAGTACGCTCGACGCGGATACGGTTCGACGGACGTACCGCGACCTCGCTACCGGCGAGGTGAAACTGCTGTATGTGTCGCCGGAACGGCTCGCGCTCGAAGGGTTCAGAGCGTCATTGCCCGACTTTAACCTTCAGCGGATCGCCATCGACGAAGCACACTGCATATCCGAGTGGGGCCATGAGTTTCGCCCCGATTACCGCGCTCTCGGCACGCTCAGAGAGCAATTTCCCGACGTTCCGATCGCCGCGTTTACCGCCACGGCGACGAAGGCCGTTCAGGACGATATTATTTCGCAGCTTGGTCTCGACAACCCGCTTGTGGTCCGGGGCAGTTTTGACCGGAAGGAAATTTTTTACCGGGTCGAACCCAAGCGAAGCGTGGACTCGCAGATTGCGGCGTTTATCGGTAGGCATCCCGGAGAACCGGGTATTGTGTATCGGGCTACACGAAAGTCGACCGAGCAAACGGCGCAGGCCCTCGCGGCGCAGGGAATACGGGCAAAGGCTTACCACGCAGGCCTTTCCCAGGAGGAACGGCGGGTCCGACAGGAGGAGTTCGTACGGGATAGCACCCCGGTAATTGTCGCAACAATCGCTTTCGGCATGGGAATCGATAAATCGAACGTACGCTGGGTTGTTCACGGAGACCTTCCCAAGAGTATCGAAGGATACTATCAGCAGACCGGTCGCGCCGCCCGGGACGGCGAACCGGCGGAGACGGTGCTTTTCTATTCGAGTCAGGATATTTCCATTCTCCGGCGGCATATAGATAATACGGTAGATCCTACCGAGCGTGAGCGCGCGGAAGCCCGGTTGTCCGAGGTGTTGCGCTATGTCGAGAGCGGGGTCTGCCGTCGGCAGCAACTACTCGCTCATTTCGATGAGCAGCATCCGGGAAATTGTGATGCCTGCGATGTGTGTACCGGTGAGGTCGAGACTCGGGATGCAACAGTGGATGCACAGAAGTTTCTCTCGGCGGCGGTCAGAACCGGGCAGCGCTTCGGTGCGCACCATCTCGCCGATATCGTCGCAGGCGTGGCCACCGACCGCGTTCTCGAACGCGGGCACAGTGAACTTCCGACCTTCGGTGTCGGAAGCGACCGGCCGAAGCAATACTGGCTTTCACTCGCTCGCGATCTCGAGGCGGGCGGGCTTCTGCGCCGGGGAAGCGAACGGGCGAGTGGATTCCGGGTAACCGAGCAGGGGCGAAAGGTGCTATCCGGCAAGGCGACTTTCGTTTCGCGCAGTACACAGGGGGCAGGGCGGCACTCGGTGAGCCGGTCGGGCAGCGACGCCGGCCTTCCGGGTACCGCAGACGGCGGCACAGCTCCCGCTCGCCGAGCCTTATCCCGCGCGTCGCCGGATGCCGACTCGCTCGAAGGCGGCGAAGAAGCGCTTTTTCAACGGCTTCGTCGTGTGCGCGTGTCCATTGCCCGTGAACGGGAGATACCGCCGTATATGGTCTTCAGCGACAAGTCGCTCAAGACAATGGTGCGAAACCGCCCGGTCGACCGCGCGGGGCTCCTTCGTTGTCACGGAGTGGGCGAGCAAAAGTTCGAAGCGTTCGGCGACGCGTTCCTGCGCGAGATACGCGAATTTCTCGCCGGCAACTGATACATTCATCGTTTCCGGCGCGTCAGCCGTCCCGCGTACCACCCCTGCGTCGGTTGTCGTGCACGCGCGCGCAGCCTATGCATATAGCAGGAGTATACTTCTTTTGAGTCTGTTGGCTGTGGGTCTTGTTGTAGCGGCCGCGTTCTGCCACGCGAGCTGGAACCTGCTCGCGAAGCGGTCGAGCGGCGGGGTAGCCTTTGTCTGGCTGATTCAGGTAACCGGTGCGCTGTTCTACGCCCCGGTCGTGCTCGGGTTTCTAATAGGCAATCTCCCGGAGTTCACACCGAGTCTGTTTGCAGCGTCGGGGGCGAGCGCTTTGGCCCATTTGGCGTATTTTCTGAGCCTACAGCGAGGGTATCAGGGCGGCGACCTTTCGCTGGTATATCCGGTCGCTCGGGGAGTCGGCCCGGCTCTGGCCACAACCGGCGCGATTCTACTCTACGGCGAGCGGCCGAGTTTGTCGGGGCTTCTCGGCGCAGCGCTGGTGATCGCCGGCGTGTTCCTTATTTCCATGCCGTCGCCGCAGCAACTCGAAAGCTACATCGAACAGCAGCGCCACGTCCGCCTCCACGGACTGAAATGGGGTGGCATAACCGGGCTCTTTATCGCGATGTACAGCATGATCGACAG
>JBKGYS010000237.1:0-2603 GCA_046545955.1 Spirochaetales bacterium
CGTGTGCCGACCAGGTGCGGGGCAGGAGCGCGGCAACGTGGGGCGAGCGGATCCCGGCCTGCCGCCGGCTGCACCTCGCCCGCGCCCCGCCGCACCTCACCCGCGCCCGCCGCTACCGGTACTCGAGCACTTCGCGCTTCAGGTAGTCGCGATAGTCGGCGAGCTTGCGCAGCACTATTTTCGCCTGACCGTCGAGGTCCGAACGGGCAAGGTGTTCGTCGATCTTCCGACTGAAAAAGGCGAAGTCGCTCACATCCTCTCCCGGGGGCATGAGAATGCGCGAGGCACAGAAACTGCGCCATTTGCGCATGGCTTCGGCGGAGAGCAGGTCCTCGAAATTGCGCCAGACAAAGCGCCGGAAAAGCTCGGGCACCCGCGGATCCTCGCAGGACAGCTGCAGCCGCGGAATCGACTCACGCGATGTCCGGTGAATGCGCTCGAACTCCTCCCGGTCGCTATCCGGAAAGAATCCCCCCGAATACAGCTGGAGCTCCGGGTCGCGCGCGCCGGCCTCCGCAGGCCTGTCGTAGACCTGCGTAATCTTCTGCGTCAGGCGATGCTCACCGGCGAGCATCTCGGCATGTTCTTTGCATTTATTCAGGTTGATGTTCAGACGCTCCGCCACGCCGTCGCGCTCGAGCGCCGAAAGCGGGGAAATGACCGGCGACCGGTTTACCGCAACCCCGGTAACCGGAACCCGCTGCGCGGCGTCACGCGTAAAGATGCGCGCCCGGAGCTCCTCCACGCTTGCGTCGATCAGCGGGCGCGGATCGTAGCGCAGGTCATACACGAGCACTTCGTTCGGATTGCGTGGATTCGGCGCGAGTGGAGCGACCGCGGTGGTGCACCCCTCCTGACGCGAAAACACCCGGGATGTGTAGGCGAACGGGCGTCGATGGTACAGGTCGATAAGCTCGTATACCTTCTTCTTGCGACGCAGGGAAAACACATAGCGGAACAGCTTCGGCTGTTTCTCGTGCACGAGCCTCGCGAGTCCTATGGTCGCGCGCACATCGCTGAGCGCATCGTGGGCCTTTTCCTGCTCGACGCCGTTTGCCCTCGCAAGATCCTCGAGCTTGAAACTCGGTTTGCCCTCTTCGTTTCTCGGCCACTCAATACCGTCGGGACGGAAATCGTGGGCGGCCCGCATAAGATCCACGATATCCCAGCGGCTGTTGCCGGAAGTATACTCGCGCTCATACGGGTCGTAAAAATTCCGGTAGAGCATGTTCCGCACGAACTCGTCGTCGAACCGCAGGCTGTTGTATCCGACAACACACGTCCCGGGTTCGAGGAACAGCGTCCGGATTCGCGACACGAAACGGTACTCGCTCTCCCCCTGCGCGGCGGCATCCGCCGGGGTAATGCCGGTAATAAGGCACGAAAGCGGGTCGGGCACATAGTCGGGAGTCGGCGCACAGTAGAACACGTGCGGTTCACCGACTGGTTCGAAGCGGTCGTTCGTACGAATTCCGGCAAACTGCGCGACGCGGTCGAGCGCGGGATTGCGCCCGAATGTTTCGAGATCATACCAGAACAGGGTGTCGGCCATGGTCGTTGCAGTGTAACCTGTAAGGAGCACGGATTACCATCGGTGCCTACACTGGTGTAGAATAGTGGAATGGCACGGGGAGCGTAGAAATGGTTTCGCTGGTACGTACCACGGCAGGGCAGCGGTTTCTGGATCAGGTCGTCTCGGCCTACGAGCGAAGTCCCCTCGAAGTCTTCTTTTTCGTGCTCGCGATCGCCGTTCCCATCGTCATTCTCAGCTCGTACGCGGTCATAAGGCGACGCCGCGAGATCGATGCATGGACCCGGCAATCCAGCTCCTATTTCATCAAGGAAGCGGAAAAACGCTCACTCACTCCCAGTCAGCGCGATACCCTGCTGCGTATCGCTGAAGTCGCGACAAAGCCGTGGAAACGCCACACGGTGTTCACCGAGGAGGCGGTGTTCAATAAGGGCGCCTCCATGTTGCGCAAGAATCAGGAACTGACCGATGCGACCGTCAGCGCCCTGCGCCTGATTCTCGGGTTCACTCGCCACGGCGGGGCGCCGGTCTCGAGCGCGAGCCTCCCGGTGGGCAGCCGCGTGGCCATAGCCCGGGAGGGAAACGAGACGGTTGTAAGCGGGCGTGTGCGGGCACAGAAGCCGGCAGCGCTCTACGTAACGCTCGACGAGGATTGGCCCGTGCTGAAACAGGGCAAGCGAGTGCGTATTCTCTATCAGAGCCGCGGCGGCGTCTTCTCGTTTCTCACCGACATTCTCGCACGGAAGGCGCGGACGCTGGCACTCCGCCATACCGAGACCGTCGGCCGATCACAACGACGCAAGTACTACCGCAGAGCCATTAGCCTGCCGGTGGCCATCTCGCTGGCCGACTGGGACGACTCTGCCCCAGCTACCACGGTAGACCTTGGCGGCGGGGGTGCGAGTATACGGCCTCCCGAGGGCGTAAAGCTGTCGGCCGGCGATACGGTCTGGGTTCGCTTCGCCACACTCACTCCCGCGGTCTCACAGCGGGGTGGAACACTTCCCGACCGTGAAACTACCGCGGTATGCACGGTGGTCCGCACGAGCGAAATCGGGGTACACCTGAAGTT
>JBKGYS010000238.1:0-2601 GCA_046545955.1 Spirochaetales bacterium
ATCGTGGGGCGGTTTCCGCGCGTTCGACTCCTACATTTGCAGTCCTCGGAAGCGGAATAGATCGGATATATCCGGCGGCGAATCGTACGCTTGCCGCTTCTATGCTCACGGGGAGCGGCGGATTAATCAGTGAGTATCCTCCCGGTTTCCCGGTGCGCCGATATCATTTCCCGGAACGCAACCGCATTATCGCGGTGCTTGCACGCTGGGTGCTTATCGTTCAGGCTCCGGAACGCTCCGGCGCGCTGATAACTGCCGACTACGCGCTCGACGCCGGCCGGGAGCTGCTTGTTCATACGGTTGGTGTGAGCAGTGCAGCCGCGTGTGTCGGTACACGGGCGCTCGCCGATGACGGAGCACAGGCGGTTTCCGGGGTTGCCGACCTGCTGCCGGAGTCGTCCTGCAGTTCGGATACGGCCGGCCGGAATGCTGCTGACGCGGTGTCGCACGAGCTGCCGGAAGTCCCGAACCTGTCTCGAGAGCCGGGCTCGGCTTCACGGCACCCTCGCAGTGGCTCAGCGCACCCTTCAGACATTTCTTCGCTCCTGGCCCGCCGACTCGACCGGGAGCTCGACATTTTCGAACCGGAGCCGTGTTATGGATGAGTCCGAGGTCGAACAGTTCATCTCGTATATCCGCCAGGCGCGTGCGGTAAGCGAAGAGACCGTCCGCGCGTATGCCGGTGATCTTTCGGGCTTTCTGCAGTGGCGAACCGAGCAGGGCCTTGCTGATGAACCCCTCGACAGCGAGCTTGTCCGGGCCTGGATCGCAGCGCGCAGTCGAAGAGGCGATGGTGGCCGCTCGGTTGCGCGCGGGTTGAGCGCTCTCCGGCAGTTTCTCCGATGGCAAACCCGAATGGGTCGGCGAACCGACCACCCGGCCGAATCCGTCAGAAGCCCCAAACTCGACAAACAACTTCCGGGTGTACTGTTTACCGACGAGATCAGGCGTCTTCTCGATATTCGGGGAGCGGGATTCAAGCCTCTCCGCGATCGTGCGATTCTCGAGACCCTCTATTCAACGGGGTGTCGTGTCGGCGAGCTTTGTGGGGTTCTATTGAAAGACTTCGACAGTGACCGTGGCCGCATGCTGGTTCACGGAAAGGGCAATCGTGACCGGGTTGTATTTGTCGGCCCCTATGCGATGCGGGCGATTGCGAACTATCTTCCCTCCAGGGAGGCACTTCTGTCACGCTTGGGGAAACGCTCGACTTCCGCACTGTTCATTAATGCACGGGGTGGAGCATTGAGTTCTCGCGGCGTGTTCGGCATAGTAGAGGACAGGGCACGTGAGGCGGGTGTCGGAGATCGCGTTACCCCGCATACATTGCGGCATAGTTTCGCAACGCATGTGCTCGACGGGGGAGCGGATATCCGGGTTGTTCAGGAGTTGCTCGGGCATGCCAGCCCCTCGACGACACAGCTGTACACGCATGTGGGCATGGCCGCGCTCAAGAGGGTGTACGAGCAGGCGCACCCGCATGCGGCGGCGGGAACACGTCGTACACGCCGGAGGCGGGATACGCATGAGGATGCGATGGTAGAGCCGGAAGTACGTCGGAACGACGAAGAAAAAAGGAATACGGAAGAATGAATACACACAGTACTACCATTGTAGCAGTCGCAAAAGACGGCAAGGTCGCAATGGCCGGAGACGGTCAGGTTACGCTCGGTGAAACGGTCATGAAGGGGAACGCCAGGAAGGTGCGTACCATTTATGAGGGGGGGATCCTTGTGGGGTTCGCCGGTGCGACGGCCGACGCGTTTACTCTGTTCGAGCGATTCGAGGCAAAGGTCAAGGAGTACTCCGGCGATTTGACCCGCTCTGCGGTTGAACTCGCGAAGGAATGGCGAACCGACCGTGCGCTCCGCAAGCTCGAAGCGCTGTTGCTCGTTGCGGATAAGAAAAAAATGTTCATCATCTCAGGAACCGGCGACGTCATCGAGCCGGACAAGGGCGCGCTTTCGATCGGCTCCGGCGGAGCGTACGCCACGGCAGCTGCTCGCGCCTATCTCGACGGCAGTGATTATTCGGCGCGGGAAATCGCCGAACGAAGTATACAGATCGCCGGCGACATCTGTATTTATACCAACACCAACATAGTCGTTGAGGAGCTGTAGAGTACCATGCACGAAATGAAAGATATGACTCCGCGGGAAATCGTCGCGGAACTCGACAAATACATTATAGGCCAGGAAAAGGCCAAGAAATCCACCGCAATCGCGCTGCGAAACCGCATGCGCCGACGAAAACTTCCGGAGGATCTGCAGGACGAGATCGCCCCGAAAAACATCATCATGATAGGTCCAACGGGTGTCGGAAAGACGGAAATCGCGCGACGCCTCTCGAAGCTTACCGGGGCGCCTTTCATAAAAGTGGAGGCAACGAAGTATACCGAAGTCGGCTATGTGGGACGCGATGTCGAGAGCATGGTGCGGGATCTCGTGAGTTTTGCCGTGAATATGGTAAAAAGCGAGCTTCAGGAAGACGTTCGAGAAGAGGCCGCCCAGCGTACCGAGGATCAGCTGCTCGACCTCCTTCTGCCGGGCGTGAAGAAGTCACAGTCGGCTCCCGGCTCCGAGCAGGCGGGGTTCCAGCCCG
>JBKGYS010000239.1:0-2588 GCA_046545955.1 Spirochaetales bacterium
GGCGACGAGCATCGGCGTGTGCTTGACCGCGGTTATCACTTCACGCGCCATTTCCTTGACGATCTCGTTGGCGTTTCCGTACGGGAGCAGGCCCGCAAGAGATCCGCGGCCGGCCATGCGATAACGGCCGGAATTGTAAATCACGATAAGGTCGATCCCTCCGGCCTCCTCGCTCTTCGCCGAGATTCCGGTACCCGCGCCGCCACCAATGATTGGGACGCCATTTTTCACCTTCTCACGCAAACTCTCTAGAATTGAACGTCTCGTTACTTCTGTCGCCATATCCGGCTTCCTCTCCTTGAGTGGGTTTCTTACTACAATGCAAAAGCCATGCCGAGTCCTCGATACTATTCGGGACACGGGCGATCCGAGTGGGGTGAATGACGCGGAGAGTCCCGATTCCACGCTTCATGATTGTGAATGGCAAGAAGGCGTCAATTCACAAATAGTGAGCGCAAAAAGAAATGGCACGTCACTGCATCAGCCCCAGTCCACTGCGAGCGGCAAACTGAAACGCGCGCAGTTGAAAAGGCGTGTCGCGAGTTTTTCTTTCGCCTTCGTGAGTCTGCTGTTACAATGACGTGTTGACGCGGTAACAGGCTGTTAACCTGGAGGTTACAAGTTGCTGGATAATCTTAGCGAGCGTCATCCGATTATCCGCGAGATGTGTCGGCGAGAGTCGGGAGAGCGGCCGCTCATTGGAGTCGCGCCGGGTTCTGGAATCGTAACGCGCACGGCAGTTGAGGCCGGTGCGAACGTGCTTTTCGCGTTTAGCGCCGGTCTGTACCGCACAGCCGGTGTGGGTTCCCTGGGCTGTTTTCTATCGTATGGGAACGCAAACGAGCAGACGCACGAACTCCTTGCCACGCGAATACTGCCTCATTCAGGTAACATCCCTGTTGTGGCTGGTCTCATGGCACGTGACCCTGAGCTTTCTATCGATGAGCGGCTGGCACGCTACGCCGATCTCGGCATCCGGGCCGTCACGAACTTTCCTGCCAGCGGCATGGTTGATGGAACCATGCAGCAGATAATGGCGTCAGAGGGTTTTACCCACGATGCAGAACGAGCAATGCTTGACACAGCGCGACGTCTTGGATTCGCCACCTTCGGCTTTGCCACTACGGCGGGCGAGGTGGCAAGCTTCTGCGAGCGCGGCGTCGACGGGTTCATACTGAACGTCGGACTTACAAGAGCGATTCGGGACGGCGTGGAAAAGAGGAACGTGGTTCGAACCGCGGTTGCGTCGGCGCGGGCAATGTGGAATGCGGTCGAGCACTGCAATCCAACGCCCCTGTGTCTCCTCTTTGGTGGCGCTATCAGCCAACCGCCGGACCTGGAAGAGATCCTCCGGGAAATCCCGGTCCACGGATATGCCGGAGGCTCGGCATTCGAACGCATTCCTGTCGAGACCGTGGTGGGCTCTACCGTAAGAAGACTGCGAGGCGTACCACGACAAACTGAGGGCAGCAACCGCCAGGCTACGTCCCCTCGCCCGAGACTGGTCGGCGTCTCGCCGCAGATGCATCACGTCTACAATCTGATCGACCGCGTAGCGCCATACGATGTCAATGTTTGTATCGAAGGGGAGACCGGTACTGGAAAAGAGCTCGTTGCACATTATCTGCACCGCGAAAGCGCTCGCCACGACATGCCGTTCGTGACGATGAACTGTGGTGCAGTGCCGGATTCTCTAGTCGAAAGCGAGTTCTTCGGCTACGAGAAGGGCGCCTTCACCGGGGCTTTGGAAAGGAGGTACGGAAAGTTCGAGCTTGCAAACCACGGTATGCTGTTTCTCGACGAGATCGGGGATTTGAGCAGCCACGGACAGGTCGCGCTCCTGCGGGTCCTTCAGCAGGGAGAGGTGTTTCGCGTCGGAGGACAGAAGCCGATTCGTGTCGACGTTCGCATCATCGCTGCAACGAACCGAGACCTGGAGGAAGAGGTTCGCCTCGGCCGCTTCAGAAGTGACCTATACTATCGGATAAGCGCGATGGTCATCCGTATGCCCGCGTTGCGGGAGCGGCCGGAGGACATTCCTGGTCTGGTCAAGCACATTCTGCGGGGGCTGAGTACTCGCTTGAACCTCAAGCTCATTGGAGTGACCGAAGCGTTCCTTGAAAGGCTCACCGAGTATCAGTGGCCCGGCAACGTTCGAGAGTTGGAGCATGTGCTCACCCGCGCCGCACTCCTTGAAGATGGGGCAATCCTTGAGGGCACGAACGCCTTGCCGACAGCAGCCGAAGCTACGACGCGGACGGGCACGAGCCTGAATCCGGAATCGGACGACGGTAGCGGGCCGAACGCGGGTTATCAGAGGTGGCTGCGTGCTCGAGAAGCCGTCTCGCGGTCCGGGAACAACAAAAGTCGCGCCGCCCGCGACCTCGGGATCAGTCGAAAGACACTCTACCAGTGGCTCTCCCGTGATACCGATCCGCACGGAATCGATCGCAAGCCGTCGTACAATTAGCACTCGTGGACGTGTAGCGCGCATCCCCCACTGCCGGCTCGCCCGCCTCAGCGACTGACCTGCAACGCCGCGCGCCGGCTATCTCATGCCGCGCGCCGGCGCGAGCAGGCCCTTCTTG
>JBKGYS010000240.1:0-2571 GCA_046545955.1 Spirochaetales bacterium
GACGCCTTCTCCAATCGGGAAAACACCATTCTCAATATCTTCCTGGACTTCTAGCGCTTTCGGCCGGAGCTTTTCAAGGTTACGCCTTCTTCGCGCACGCGCGAACGCCGTCGGTGAACGCGACCCAGTCGCCGTCGCTATCCCCTTTGCCCTGGAACAGCGGTGGTTTTCCTCCTCCCTTCGCATTGATCGCCGCAAACGCACGCTGTTTCAGTTCTTTCACGTCAATGCTGACATCCGGACCGCAACCGACGATCCAGACCAGGCCTTTCTCGCTCTTTGTCGCGAGAGCGAAGGCAAGGCTGCGGTGCTCGCTCAGGGCTTCGGCTGTTTTGCGCAAGTCGGCGGGATCGTCGCCCTCACTCAGTTCGCGAACAAACCAGAGCCGCTCGCCGGGTGCCTCGGCGGGAATCGGCTCGGCGCTTTGAGCAAGACCGTCGGCGCGCGTACGCGCGATCTTCTGTTTAAGCCCGTTGCGTTCGTACTCGAGATCACGAACACGGGCATCGAGCGCCCGAACTCTCGCTGCGGCCTCGAGCGGCGGTACCGAAAGCAGATCTCCAATTTCGGAGAGCGTATCGCGTGCAGCGCGATGGTGCTCGTGCGCGCGAGCACCGATCAGGAAGGCGTAGCGAAGCCGTCCCCGGATCCGCTCGCGCCCAAGAATACGAACGAGCGACACCTCCGAGGTGGTAGCGGTATGAACGCCGCCGCAGGCGACCCGGTCGTAATCATCTATCTCCACGATTCGTATCGAACCCGAGACCTTCGGCGGTCGCCTGAGGGCTAACGCGGGAATCTCCGACTCCTCACACCAGAATGCGTGTACCCGCCTTGCTTCGGCGATAACCGTATTCGCGCGATCTTCGATTTCCGTTTCCGTATCGGCGTCGAGATCCTTCGCGTCGAACTCAATCGTTGTATACTCCGCACCCTGGTGAACGCTCACCGTTTCCAGGCCGGCTACCCGCAGAAACGTCGCGCTCAGGATATGCTGACCGGTATGCTGCTGCATGTAATCAAAGCGGTGGGTCCAGTCGATCTCGGCGTTGAGCGGCTGGGCCCCGGTATCCGCGCCGCCCTGGTCACCGCCGACGGCGCCCTGGTCACCGCCGACAGCGCCCTGGCTGTCGTCTATCACGTGCCAGATCTCACCGTCCTGTTTATAGACGTGTACTACGTTCGACTCTCCGATACGACCACGGTCGGCCGGTTGTCCGCCCCCCTCGGGATAGAAGGCGGTGCGGTCGAGCGCAAGCTCGGTCGAACCGTCGGCTCGGATACGCCGTCCGACGATCGAAGCGCTGAAGTGATGACAATACGGATCGCGATAGTAAAGCGGCTCAGCCATGATATCGCCGATCCTATCATGCAGCGCCGCGGGTCGCTACACGACGGGGGGAAACCAGCACGGGTATCTTTGACGCCGTACCGTGTGCATCGGTAGTATGTGCCGGTGGCTAAACATTCTCCGCCGAGACTGCTGTTTCCCGACGATGCGCCCCAATCAGCTATCAGTGTCTCCTCGCATGCCGCCGAAGACCTCGGCGTGGACGCGCTCGCCGAGCTGCTGCGGGTTGAAGGGCTCAGTCCTCGTGAAACCTACGATATCCTCGCGACGCCTTTGAGCGATCGTGATTCGATCCGGTACCGTCAGGAGGTGTTTCAGGACTTTCGCACCTACCCGGACCTTCGGGAGACCTTCCGCGCCCTGCTTCCACGGTTCGATGAGCTATCGGGGTTCACCCAGGCCCGGCGGGAAGCGACCTCGCCGCTGCAGCAGACAATCTGGCGGCTCGGCGAGCTCGAGCTGCTCGTCGAGTGTATCGAAAGACTCGCCGGGGCGCTGGAGTCAAGTAAGGGACCTGACTCCCGCGCACTTCGAAATCTCGATCAGTTTCTCGCGCACACACGCGCCCGCAACGACTACCAGACAATGCGAGAGCGTCTTCCCGAGCTTCGCGGGGGGCTTCAGTACCGCAAGAGCGTGACGCTCGGAGTGAACCTTGACGACAAATTAAGACCGGTGGAGGTCGCCGTACTCGACATTCACGACAAGCCGTTTGTGGAACGAAGCCTCGTCGGCAGGCTTTTCGGCTCGCAGCGGGAGTTTTCCGTCTCGTCTACCGTGCTCTCAAGCCCTATTCCACCTGAACTCTCCGGCCAGGCACGAACCCGTATTCCGCTGACTCCTCTGTTTCGGGAGATCGAACAACTGCTTTCCGGAGCGCTGAAGCCAATACAGCGCGCGCTGCGCGACTATGTTCACGAGAATACCGAGCTGTTTCGCGGCCTGAGACGCGAAGCGGCGTTTTTTCTCGCGGCGGTGGCACTGGCTGAACGGTTCGAACACGCGGGGCTTCCCACCTGTATTCCCACGATTATCGACTCCGCGTCGGAGGAGGTAGTGCACGGACTATACAATCCGCACCTTCCATTTCGTGCTGCGCGCAGCACGAAATCGCGTGGGTCGAAATCGCGTGATTCGAAAACACACGAGGAGATCGTTTTGAACGACCTTCGATTCACACCCGATCAGCGCTTCTATGTGCTCACCGGACCGAACCAGGG
>JBKGYS010000241.1:0-2553 GCA_046545955.1 Spirochaetales bacterium
AACGCTTTTCCTGTCGGTGACCGGCATGGCTTATTCTATTCTATCCGAAAACCCGCGAAATTATCATCTCGATAGCTGAAATCTCATCGCGCTCGTCGGTAACCGTCTGTGCGATCGCAAGCGAACACGACCGAGCCGGCGAAATACCGCGTCTAATGAGCTTTGCCGCGTGAATAAGGCTTCGGGTACTTACCCCTTCTTCAAGGTCGATGTTGGAAATGTTGCGAATATCGTTGCCGAGCAGCACCAGCCGTTCGGCGGTCGACGTGTCAATTCCGCTCTCGGTCGCTACGATTTCCCGCTCCTTATCGGGGGGCGGATAATCGAAGTTCAGCGCAATAAACCGCTGCTTAGTCGAAGGTTTCAAGTTTTTCCGGATGCTCTGATAGCCCGGATTGTAGCTTATGACTACCATGAACGTTTTGGGCGCCTCGATCTGTGTTCCGAGCGTCTCAAGCGGGAGCAGTCGGCGAAAGTCGGTAAGCGGATGCAGAATTACCGCCACATCCTTACGCGCCTCCACCACCTCGTCGAGGTAGAGTATCGCGCCCTCGCGCACCGCCATAGTGGCCGGCCCATCGACCCAGACCGCCTCTCCTCCCTTCATGATATAGCGGCCGGTCAGATCGCGCGCGGTAAGGTCTTCGTGGCACGAAACCGTATACAGCGCGCCGACTCCCGCGCGGTAGTCGCGGATATCCGACTGCAAAGGCTCGCCGCCGCGCCGCACGCCGACCACCTTCTGCCCGAGCAGCCAGGTCATATACTCGACGAACCGTGTCTTACCGCATCCGGTCGGGCCTTTCAGCAACAGCGGGATCTGCTCAGCCCACGCCCGCTCGAATATCTCCACCTCGTCTGCGATCGGAAGATAGAACGGTTTCTCCGTTATCCGGTACGAGCTTTGCACGGACTCGTTCATGCTATTTGCTTTCTCCCTGCCTTCGCCTCGATAGTGACCGAACCTCGCACCCGGCGAACTCGCTGGTAACGCTCACATCGTATCAGCTTACCCGAATCGCGATCTTCCCGTGCACGTGTCCCGCCTGGCTTAGCTCGAAGGCTTCAGCGGTCTGATCGAGCGTAAAAGTCTGCGCCACAGGGACCGTGAGTTTCCCCGCGTCGGCCATATCGGCGAGGGCCGCAAGGTCGTCCCTGTCGGGGCGCACCCACACGTGGACACCGCCGGCGTCGGCGACTGCGGGATCGGCGATGGTTGCGTGACGCCCGCCGGGCTTTAGCACGGCTTGCGTGGTCTCGAGCACGCCGCCTATGAAGTCGGCAACCACGTCGACGCCCTCGCTCGCAAGCGACCGCACTCGCTCGGCCAGGCCCTCGCCGTAGGCGACAGGTTCTACGCCGAAGGCGCGGAGGCGATCGTGGTTCTTCGCCGAAGCGGTGCCGATCACGCGGGCGCCGAGTGCCCGGGCTATCTGCACCCCAAGGACTCCGACGCCGCCGGAGGCGTTGTGGATGAGTACCGTCTCACCCTCCCGGAGATTCATCCGTTTCAGCGTCTGGTAGGCGGTGAGCCCCGCCAGCGGCAGGCCCGCTGCCTGTTCCCAACTCAGCGCTGCCGGCTTTCGTGCAATCGCGCGCGCCGGCACGCACGCCAACTCGGCGAATGTGCCGTCGTAAACCATGTCACGACGGGCGTACGCGATAATCTCGTCGCCCGCGCTGAATTCCGGCGTGTCCAGACCCACCTCTTCGACCACACCGGCGACATCCCAGCCGGGTGTGACGGGAAACCAAATATGCAGCAACGGATCGAGGTATCCGGCCATAATCTTCCAGTCGACAGGGTTAACCGCGGCGCAGCGCACGCGAACGAGCGCCTCCCCGGGACCTACCTTCGGTACCGGCCGATCCGACTGCTGCAAAACGCTGGTGTCGCCGTACTGTTCGTAGGTAATGGCCTTCATCGCCTCCTCCTCATCGAGCTGTTCTCATTGGGCTGTACTCTGTAAGCGGCAATTGTAGGAAGTACACGTTTGTGCTGCAAGGCCGAGTCCGCGCGCAAGCCGGCGGCCCCCGCCCTCGTATACCGTTTCGTGGATGGATAGGGGATACCCTGGAGGCTACCTGTCACCCTTCAACGTTGGTGATAGTGCGAAGAGTACCCGCGGAGCGATTCTTAGTCTGATAAGCCACTTAGGAATTCAGACTGAATACCGACGAAGTCTTGATCCTGAATCATGCTCAATACTTTCGGCTAATCAACGATTAACAATATGTTTTTACAAATAATTCAAACATGGTGCTAACGTAGTACCTATATCCGTGAATAGTTCCTGCAGATCGCTGCAGCGAGGAGGGAGGAGATATGACACGTCGTAAAGTGGTAGCTATGCTCGTCTTGGCTACCGTGTTTTCGGGCAGTCTGTTTGCCGAGGGGCAGGCCGAAGACGGTGAAGTCACCCTGACCGTCGCAGGGCGTGACGGGGCATTCGGAGATGCACTCGACATTGCTACGGAGGCGTACACCGAAGAGAATCCCAATGTTAGTTTTGAGGTTTTGAAGCTTTCGGGATCCGAGCTTCTCGAGCAATC
>JBKGYS010000242.1:0-2552 GCA_046545955.1 Spirochaetales bacterium
TTATAATGCGCGCTTACGGAAAACACCAGAGTGGTGAACAGTAGCCGCCCTCGGAAAAACCCCGCTCCGATTACGAGGATCGCTTTACGGGGCAGGTGCTGACGCCGATGAGCGTATAAAGCCCGCAGAATCCGGTTGCGGCGGTTACAAGAAGAACACCTCCCACCGCACCGAGGATCCACCACGCTCCACCGAGAACGCCCGCCACTGCGAGTGCGACGACTCCTGCGATTGCACGGATTATCCGATCTGTTGTTCCTTCATTCTTGTTCATTTCAGTTGCTCCCTGCTGGATTGAATTAAATAAATAATATATAAGGAAAATACCCTCTTCAGCGCCGAAAGGCAAACGGATCGTCGAACAAAGGCCGTCCGTATGCAAGGCGAAGGGGTAGAGGGCGATTACGAGGAAGCATTCTCCCGCGGCGAGCGTCGCATTATATCGCGGTTTGCCCGGGTAGCGTGTGATTACGAGGAAGCATTCTCGCCTATAAGCCGTTCGGCCGAACGCAAGGCGTCTATGCGGGTATCGACGAGGGTGACGCCATCGGCGAACAGGCCGAGCTTGCCGAATTTCTCGACGATGCTTTGTTCGTGTGCGCAGACGATAACCGGCTTCCCGTTGGACAGGGTCTCCCGGATAACATTCTCGAGCGCGAGTCCGATGGTGGTGCCGAGCACGCTAACGTTTTCGAGGTCGAGCACAAGAACCCGTGCACTGCGGCTCATCGCGGCACTTTCGCGGGCAATTGCTTGAGCGACGCCGAAGATCATGGGGCCGCTCAGGTGAAACAGTATGATATTTCCTTCGTGTTTATTGAGTATTTCCCGCTCCTCCTCCGATAGCAGGACCGGATCGCCGGCCGCGTCGATACTTGTCACGCGCGTTGACGGAAGGTTGGACAGACGCTCTATTTCGAGGACGTTCGCGATAAAGACCCCCACGCCGACTGCGACGATGAGGTCGACGAGCACGGTAAGCAACAGCACAACGGTCATGATGAGCGTCGCCGACCGGGATATGCGGTGCGCTCTGCCGAGGAAGCTCCAGTCGAGAATGTCGACGCCTACTTTTACCGCTATAGCGGATAGGGCCGCCATAGGAACGAAGCGAAGGAGTGGGGCGAGCACTGCGGCGAATAGAAGCAGCACGAGAGCCCGAATCACACCGGCGATCGGTTTGCGGGCTCCAACTTGAATATTGACGACCGTACCCATGGTCGCTCCTGCGCCGGGCAGGCCGCCGATCAATCCGCTTACGAGGTTACCTGTGCCTTGTCCGATAAGCTCTCGATTGGAATCGTGAAACTCGCGCGTGAGGCTGTCGGCGATCATAGAGGTAAGAAGCGAATCGATGGAGCCGAGCAGGCCGAGAAGCGCCGCGTCGATGAGAAGCGGCCAGAGCCGCTCTATGGGCACATAGGGAACCGTAAGTTGAGGCAGCCCGAACGGAATCTCGCCGATTGTTCGCACGTTGGCGAGCGAGGGGATAAGGAGAACAGCCGGGATGGAAACGAGAAGCACCAGAAGCTGTGCAGGAATTAAGCGCCGCACGCGAGCCGGAACCGCGAACAGGAGCAGAAGAGATCCGCCGCCGATGATCAGATCGGTTGTCTGAATCCCCGCGGCTATTTCCGGTATGGCGGTGAGCACGTCCAGTACGCCGCCCTGGGCATCCAGGGATACCCCGAGAAGCGATGGAAACTGCTGAATAATAAGAAGTATGCCAATGCCCGACATGAAGCCCGACACAACGCTGTAGGGCATCATGGTTATGTAGCGTCCGAGCCTGAGTACGCCAAAGAGAATCTGAAATACGCCGGCAAGCATAACGACCGTGAGCGCAGCAGCGACGCCGAGTTCCGGATCGGAAGCGACATTCTGGGTCACGATAGCCGCGAAGAAGACCGTCATTGGCCCGGTTGGTTCGGATATAAGCGTCTTCGTTCCGCCGAATATCGAGGCAAACAACCCCACCGCAATAGCACCCCAGAGACCGGCGGCCGCACCAAGGCCCGATACTGAGCCGAATGTGAGCGCGAGCGGAAGTGATACCACCGCGGTCGTCACGCCGCCGAGAACGTCGCGGGTGGAAATGCCCGCGTAGAAACGGTGCAGGATTCGCTTCATATGCATCAGTACTCCGTGAGATAATTGTAATTCGCGAATGAGAATTCGTGTATTACAGTACGTATAGTTGTGGTATGATATAAACGTGTCAAGCGGAATAGATGAAAGCGTCGGCAACGTCGATGAGTCCGGCGTTCGACGCGAATCGCGAGAGACCGGACGCGGTGACTGGACATTCCTGACGAACCACTCGCACGTGTTGCTCCATCTCGCGCAGGATCCGAATGCGCGGCTTCGTGATGTCGCGTACCGGGTAGGCATCACCGAACGCGCCGTTCAGAACATAGTTCAGGACCTCGAGCATGCCGGCGTGCTCGAACGACGCAGGGACGGACGGAGGAACCGCTACCGCATTCACGGCGATCAGTACCTCCGTCATCCGGTCGAATGGCACTGCAGGGTTGCCGATCTGCTTCAGATGG
>JBKGYS010000243.1:0-2552 GCA_046545955.1 Spirochaetales bacterium
CGGGTTCATATACGCGTTCCTGTAAGCGAAACGGGGCCAGTCGGGCCTTTATTTCCTTGAACATTTTCGCAGGTCGCTTATCGGGCGGTCAGGAACGCGGACTCGACGGTCAGTCCGGGGCCGAACGCCGCACTCAGGACCTGATCACCGGGGGTTACCCCTCGTGTCGCGTCTTCGAGCAGGCGCTTGAGCACAAAAAGAATTGTCGGAGAGCTCATGTTGCCGTACTTGCGCAGCACATCGAACGATGCCCACAGTGTTGCCTCGTCGAGAGCAAGCCCCCGAATGACCCGGTCGAGCACCGCACGCCCACCCGGGTGAATCGCCCATGCATCAATATCCGCTGCCGTCTTCCCTGCGTCGCCGGTGAGCCGTTCGACGATCGAACCGATATTTTTCTGCACGATCTTCGGCACGTAGGCGGAAAGGCGCATATCGAAGGCGACGTCACCAATTGTCCACGCCATGTCCTGCGCGCTGTCGTCGAGCAGCGCGGAAGCGAAACCGTCTATCAGATATCCGCCTCCGGGGTCCGAGGTCGACTCCGCCGCGCCGACAATGCAGGCGGCAGCTCCGTCGGAAAACAGGGAATTGGCGACCATCTGCTCACGGTCGCTTTTGAACTGAAAATGCAGACTGCAAAGCTCAACGCACACCACGAGCACGCGTGAATCGGGATCCGACTTCACGAAAGAATCGGCCATTTTCAACGCGGGATAGAATGCGAAACAGCCCATAAAGCCAACGTGGAATCGGTTAATGTCCGAGCGAAGTCCGAGCCGTCGAATCAACTGATAGTCGAGCCCCGGGGCGGTGAAGCCAGTACAGCTGACCGTGATAATATGGGTAATACCCTCGAGATCCGCAGCGGGAAGGTACTCCAGCGCCTCGCGGGCCGCCTTCTCGGCAATGTTCGCGGATTCCTCGGCGAACAGCTCGTTGCGTCGTTTGAGGCCCGGTTCAGGCATCATGTCGGGCGTGCGCGAAAAGAAGGAGAAATCCCGGGTTTCCCGGTTCCAGTCACTGATTACCGAATGTCTGGTATCTATGGCGCTGCCGGGGTAGATGCGGTCAAGAAAGGCTTTGTCGTTACTGTCATAGCCGGGGACCGCTTTCATGAATTGCAGCGCCTGTTCCTGAGAATAGGCGTTTTCCGGTACACTCGTCCCGATGGAGAAAAGCGCAGATCGTCTTTCAGTGGATTTCGAAGGCATTGGTCATTCCTTTCCTGAAGATATTAGTTCCTGGCGTGTACGTGAATCGCAGCTTCACGATCCGCGACGGAAAAAAGATTACAACAGACAACTTTTTTCGATTGTAGCACCTCGCTATGACGTAGTCACGAGGGTACTGTCGGCGGGGAGTGATAGGCGCTGGAAGCGCCGAATCCTGCGTATGCTCCCTTCCCGGGTGACCTCGGCCGCCCTCGATATTGCCACCGGCACGGGGGATATTGCCGAGGCTCTCGCAACGAAGTACCCGAATACACGCATTATCGCGCTTGATCTGAATCCGGAAATGCTCGCCCGGGCGAAGGCGAGACTCCGTCGTTTCGCCGGGCGTATAGATATCCTCGAGGCCGATATGGCGGAGATGCCCCTCGAGACCGCGAGTGTCTCGGTTGTCACCGGCGGATATGCGCTGCGAAACGCGCCGGCGTTGACGAACGCGGTCTCGGAAATCGCGCGGGTGCTCGTGCCCGGAGGCCGGGCGGTATTCCTTGAGTTTTCGCGAAGTCCTCATCCGATCGTCTTTGCCCTGCAGTTTCGTCTCCTGCGGTTCTGGGGACAGCTTTGGGGTCTGCTTCTTCATGGAGATCCGGAAGTGTATGCGTATATTGCACGAAGCCTGTCACATTTCCCGGATCGCAACCATTTCCATACGATTCTCGAAAACTGTGGGCTTGATGTTATGCGTTCCACGAAACTCTACCTTGGCTTGCTCGAACTGACGGTTGCCCGCAGGCGGCGTTAACCGTGGGGCGTGTCACCGAGCGTGCGCCGGTATGGGGATCTTCCGCCGGGAATGGTCAGCATTGCGAAGTGGGAAGCGAGTACTCTGTCGGGAAAAAGCCAGAGAAGCGCGCGAAGCACCACGTCGCGAACGGATCCGACGACCTTGCCCGAACGTATGCCGGTACGCATTGAAAGCGCCGCTCTATCCGCAGCGATACGCGCCGCGCGCCGGCGCACCCGCGCGTAGGTGCGATCGACCTCCCGCATCCTGTCTTTCCCCGACAAAAACCGCGAGATAAGGTCTGCTGCAAGCTCCGCATCGGCAATTCCGGTGTTCATGCCCTGTCCACCGATCGGCGACATGGTGTGTGCCGCGTCGCCTATCAGCATGATCCGGTGGCCGGAAAACGCATCTGCCTCGCTTCGCTCCGGCTGGAATACGCTCCACCACAGCGGAGCCTGTTCCGGGAGTCGAATGCCCGCCCGCTTGTATACCCATTCGGCGAGGATGCGGCCCGAGCGTTGGGCATCGAGCTCAGCGCTGCGTATACCCGGTGGCAGCTGCACGATCCATCGGCGAATTCCGTCGGGCAGTGG
>JBKGYS010000244.1:0-2533 GCA_046545955.1 Spirochaetales bacterium
ATGCAGGCGTCCATAAACCGCGGATACAGCGAGTACCAGCCGGCAATCTCGCGAAACCCGGGCGTAGGATCGCGGTAGCACCACACCGCCCGCCTGGCTCGAGTATCGCCGGATACCAGGTCAAAATACGACGCCGGCCCCTTGAACTCACAGTAGGTGGTACCGGAGACCGCTTCCAACAGTCGGTGGTCCACATCGTCGGGGTGAAAGTAGTAGGTAGGCGGATGCGAGGTCTCGAGCACGCGGATACTTCGCTGCGTGTACACAAGCCGATTACCGGCCCAGTATACCTCCACTGTCTCGGACGTCGGGTCGAGCGCCGGAGGTCGCGGATAGTCCCAAACACTCTCATCGCGCCTCATATTGCATACCCCCTCATTGGCCGGCACTGCCGACCCCGGCAGACCACTTCTGCATGTGTCATATTCCGGAAGATAACGCCCGCCGTTGGAATCGTACACATATCCGCACCGATACTGACCATTTCGGGAAGGAACGGTACACTGCGTACTATGCACCCGGAAGACAACTCACTCCCAAGCGCCAAGCGCGCGCTCCGCCGGGAAATGCGGCAGCGCCTTTCTCTCCTTCCCCGCGAGCGGCATCAGCAAGCCGGAACGGCACTGCTCGATTACTTCGGCGCATCCGCCACCGGCGCGCAGCAGAACCCGGGAAATGCAAGTGACCCAGCCGTACCGGCCGGGCGGCTTTTCGCCTTCGCCTCCATGCGCGGCGAGATCAATACGTGGCCGCTGCTGCATTCATACTGGGAAGCAGGTCTTAGCGTCGCGCTGCCGAAAGTGGAGCCCGGGGGCATCGCGTTTTTTTTGGTCGCAGGCACTCACGAGCTCTCGCCGGGAACACTGGGAATCGCCGAACCATCCATCTCGTGTCCACCGGCGGTACCCGCCGCCGGCGACACCGTACTCGTACCCGGCCTCGCGTTCACCCGCGATGGAGCACGCCTCGGCCGCGGCGGCGGGTACTACGATCGGTTTATTGCGTCATTAGTCGAGGGAGTAACTACTGTAGGCGTTTGCTACGACGTTCAGATCCTCGAATCGCTGCCATGCGGCGAGCGGGACATGCATGTCGGCACGGTCGTGTCGCTATAGCCGCGCCGGTGGGGAGGCTATATCGAGGATGCCCGCGGCACCAAACCGGGCGCGCGTGCGACGCCCTGTCGGGCGCGCGTGCGACGCCCTGGCGGGCGCGCATGAGCGGCTCTGCGACAGTCGCTCGAGCGCGCGCGAGCTTACGTATCCGATTGCCGCCACCGCCGCTCGTAGCGTACACTGAACCCGACTTTCATCGAAGCGAACACTGTAACAGGAGAAATAGAATCATGGGCGAAATAAAAAGCGCACTCGAACTCGCACTCGAGCGAACGGCAAACGTAAAGGGCGATCGCGCAAGTCTCGAAGCACACGAAAACCGGCAGGAAGGCCGGCGTATCGTAAGTCAGTTTCTCGAGGATCCATCCATCGATCTAAAAAAGAAACTGAAATCCTACGATGAATCGCGTCGCAAACAAGTGCGCCGCGGGGTCTTCGACGCCTTGCTCGGAAACCTCACCCTTCCCAACGACCAGCAGGCACTCGAACGCATTCAGTCGCTCGCGCCGGCGTTCGAAGTTGTGATCGGCGACAAAAAATCGGTCGACCAGGTATACGATCAGGTCGTGCAGCTTTTCTCGCAGTACCTTCGCGACCGTCAGCAGCTCGTGGAACAACTGCGGCAGCAGTTTGAAGGACGGATGCGACAGAAGGAAGAAGAACTCGCGAAGCAGACCGGTCAGCGCATTCGCCTTGACCCATCGCAGGACCCAGAGTTCTCGCAGACCCTGCAGCAATACCAGCAGCAAATGCAGGCGCAGTACACCCAGGTAGTCGACCAGGCGAAGGAACAGCTGGAAGGCCTCTACAAGGAGTGAACCCGCTGTCCCGGCCGGGCAGGCCCGAGGACTCGGAATTTGCACGCCACCGCCGGCAGGATCTTCGGGGCTGACCGCAGCGAGGACCCGGTTGGCTCGACAACGGAAGCATCCGCCCGGCGCCGGCCTGGCATCGCTCACTCCGCGACGAGCGCCTCGGGCAGCCGCACCAGGTACTCAAGATTCTGTTCGAGGCAGCGCACCGAAATTCGCTCGTCGATTCCGTGGATAAGCGTCGAAAACCGGTCCATAGACAACCACCGGTCGTTGGCCGCGAACCCGTAGACCGTCGTGCCGAGTTGCCGCCAATAGCGCCCGTCGGTTACCCCGCCGAGGAACATAGGCACAATGCGCGTGTCGGGGAACATCGCCGACACCAGCCGCTCACTCGCCCGCATAAGCGGTGTATCCCGCTCGCTTACATTGCTTGGAAAAAACTCGAATATATCGATGTTCACATCCCCCGCAAGATCGCCGAGCCCCGCGTGAATCAGCTCCGTAATATCCTCGCGACTCCAGCCAGGGAGCATGCGAATATCGAGAGTGAGCTCCGCGCTGTCGGGAACGATATTCACCGTACTGCCCGACGCGAGCACATTC